>CAMAWV010000006.1 GCA_945862075.1 Rickettsia typhi
GTAGAGTAGCCATTTTCATTCGAGCCTCGTTAATATTTTGTGAACCATAAAATTTATATAAAATTTCTTTGGCTTCTTCATTAATAATCAATTGATCATCAAATGCTTTAGCTATGCATAACGAAGTTATATCGTCGTGAGTAGGGCCAATGCCACCACTGGTAAAAACATAAGTATATTTTTGATGTAGATTTTTTACTGTGGAAATAATTTCAGATTCAATATCGGGGATAATTCTTACTTCTTGTAACAAAATACCTAAATTATTGAGTATTTTAGCAAGATAATTAAGATTTTTATCTTGAGTTCTGCCTGATAAAATTTCGTTGCCAATAATAATAAAACTCGCAGTTACGTTGCTTAACATAGTAAAAAATATAATAAAATGAATATGATAAGACTATGTTATTTGCTTAATAAAAAAATAGCAACAAAAAACAATAAAAATATAAAAATAGCGCTATTTCTCTTAAAACTATTTTGTTTTTTTTATGCTTTTTTAAAGATGAGAAATATGATAATATCAATTCTCATCTTTAAATAAGCAAAATAACTACGTATTCATTAAGTGCTTCTTATAAAAAGCAATATTTTGTTATGTTATAAAGTAGCTCGAATGTTTTTAGTAGCAGAAACCATAAGCTCAAGAGCTTGTTTGGTTTCGGGCCAGTCGCGAGTTTTTAAACCGCAATCGGGATTTACCCAAATTTGCTCTGGTTGTAAAACATTAAGAGCTTTATAAAGTAAATCTTCTATTTCTTTGATTGATGGTACTCTTGGTGAATGAATATCATAAACTCCTGGCCCAATTTCATTTGGATATTTAAAATTAACAAAAGCATTTAATAACTCCATTTGTGATCGAGAAGTTTCGATAGAAATAACATCGGCATCCATATCGGCGATAGCTTTGATGATGTCGTTAAACTCGGAATAACACATATGAGTATGAATTTGAGTTTTATCTTCTACCCCGCTTGCTGAAATACGAAAAGCATCAACGGCCCATTGTAAATATTGTTTTTGATGAGTTTGACGTATTGGTAAACCTTCGCGTAAAGCAGCCTCGTCTATTTGAATAATTTGAATACCAGCTTTTTCTAAATCTAATACTTCATCACGAATTGCTAAGGCAATTTGTTTGGCTGTTTGGCTTCTGGGTTGATCGTTTCTAACAAAAGACCACTGTAAAATAGTTATTGGCCCTGTAAGCATGCCTTTAACAATTTTTTTGGTAAGACTTTGCGCATATTTTGCCCATTCTACAGTCATGGCAGAATCTCTAAAAACATCACCAAAAATAATTGGAGGTTTAACACAACGAGTCCCATAGCTTTGCACCCAACCGTTTTTAGTAAAACAAAAACCATTAAGTTGTTCGCCAAAGTATTCGACCATATCATTTCTTTCAAATTCGCCATGCACTAAAACATCGAGTTCGATTTGTTCTTGCCAAGCAATAGTATTGGCAATTTGTTGTTTTATAAAGTCGTTGTATTGATTTTGATTGATTTTATTGGCTTTAAAATTGGCTCGATTTTCTCTAACTTCTTTGGTTTGTGGAAAAGAGCCGATAGTAGTGGTAGGTAATAAAGGTAAATTAAGGTGATTTTGTTGTAATTTGCTTCGAGTAGCGAAGTTAGACTTGCGATTTAGAAAAGTTATATCAATTTCAGATACTCTTTGTTTTACTTTTTGATTATGAATTTTGACTGATATTTTTCGATTGGCAATAGCGATTTTATTGTTTTGTAAAATTTGCTGTTGTTTTTCGCTTAAATTATTATTAATAGCACCAGCAATAATTGATATTTCTTGCAATTTTTCTTCAGCAAAAGCGAGCCAAGTTTTTATTTCAGAATCTAGATCTGTTTCGTTTGTTAAAGAAATTGGACAATGTAACAAGCTACAAGAACTACCTATAATAACTCTATTTTTCCCTAAAACTTCAATAGCTTTTTTAGCAATTTCAATTGATTGCTCCAAGTTGTTGATCCAGATATTTCGACCATCAACCAAACCTAAAGATAAAACTTGGTTATCTTGTATGGCTTGCAAGCAAGCATCAAGTTGGTTTTCGTCTCTTACTAAATCGATATGCACAAAATGAGTTTGTAAATCAAAAGCTAGTTGAGTGTTATCTAGTAAGCTTTCAAAGTAGGTGGTAAGATGTAATTTTAATGAACCGCAGTGCTTTTTAAGATAGGCATAAGCTTGCAAATAAGCATTGATAGCATCTTTACTGATATCGGTTGCTAAAAAAGGCTCATCTATTTGCACATCTTCAACACCAATTTCTTGTAGTTTTAAAAATAAATCGGCATAAACTGGTAATAGTTTTGGTAATAAATTAAGTTTGTTTGAATTATCAATAGATTTTCCGAGTAATAAAAATGATACTGGACCAATAATTACAGGACGAGTATTTATGCCTATTTGTTTGGCTTCTAGAAAATCTTGGCAAACTTTTTGAGCATTTAAGCTAAATTGTTGATTAGCAGAAAATTCGGCAACCAAATAGTGATAGTTGGTATCGAACCATTTGGTCATTTCAAGCGCAGTAATATCGATGCTAGATTTTTGTAAGCCTCTTGCCATAGCAAAATATAAATCTAGACCTTGATGATTTTCGCCAAAAATTTTTTTAAATCGTTCAGGAATAGCGCCAAATAAAACAATATTATCAAGGATATGATCGTAAAAAGAAAAATCGTTGCTAGCAATAAAATTTATACCAGCAGATTGTTGTAATTGCCAATTATGATTTTTGATTTCAGAAGCTGTAGCTTGTAGTTGCTCCCAAGAAATAGAGCCTTTCCAGTAGCCTTCGGTAGCTTTTTTTAATTGACGATCAGAACCTATTCTAGGAAAACCAAGTGAAGAACTTTTAAGCATAGTTTGAAGTGAGATTATTTTTTAATGCAAGGCTTTGCTTGAAAAATAGATGAAATTTTTTGAAAATTATTTAGCTGTTTGAAATATTTTTTGGTGGAGCTAACGAGATTCGAACTCGTGACCTTTTGCATGCCATGCAAACGCGCTACCAACTGCGCTATAGCCCCATAAAATTCTTTTAAACTATTGCTAAATTAATTGACAAAAAAATTTTAAAATACAAAAAACAAAATGCAAGTAATAAAAATAAGAAAATTTTATGGCATATATCTTTTCTTATGTTTAAAAAAGAGACAATTAAAAAAAGATAAAAAAAGAATTTGACATTTTAAAATAAAACAAGCAATATTGGTTTTTAAAAGGATCAAAACTTTTCAATTTTGCTTCATAATAACCAAAATTCAACAACTATAAATAAAATATGAAAAAAACTTTTTCTTCTAAAAAGTCGGCTTTCTCACTAATTGAGTTATCAATAGTTTTAATTATTATCGGTTTGCTTATCGCTGGCATTACTGGTGGTGCAAGCCTTATTAAAAGCTCCGAGCTTCGTTCGGTTATGAGTGAAGCAAAAAGCTATCAAGTAGCAGTAAATTCTTTTTATACTCAATACGATTCTTACCCAGGTGATACCGATATTTCTGTGGGTAGCAATAGCACTTTTGCAGGCAATAGAAACAATAGAATTGAATATGCAATTGCAGTTGGTGGAACTGCAACAGTAGCTGGTTTTGAAGGTGTTGATGCTTGGCAAGATTTAAGAGATATCGGTGCCATAGATTTAAACCTTACCATTACAGCAACTGGAGCTCAAGCTTTTACCCCTATTACTCATCTTCCGGGTTCAAAAATTAAAGGCGGTGGTTGGGCTTTTGACTACAACATTTCTTCTTTACAAAATGTGGTAGTTCTTACTGGCAAAACAAAATCTATAACTCCTGGTGCTCTTGCTGCCGCTACAACTTTAGTTAATAACCATTTTAATACTAGTAATGCAGCGGGTAATACGGTTGCCTTAGCTTGTCCATCAACAGTTGCAGATGCTACTACAGATCCTTACTGTGCTTCAGCAAATACTCCTAATTTTCCAGGCGGTATGAATCCTTTCAAAACTCCAGCTACTAATACCGCTACAGAAGTTATTTCTGCCCCAGATGCCTATTCTATCGATTCTAAGGTTGATGATGGTAAAGCAAATTCTGGCACAGTTTTGGCTGTTAATACAAGAGCCGATGTTGTTGCTGATAACTGCTCTGGTAGTGCTATTGCTTATAGTGGAACAGCACCAACAACAGCAGCAAAAGGCTCTTACGACAGATACCAAACTCCAAACGGTAACAAAAAAGTTTGTGCTTTATCGTTTAGTGTAAATATCTAATAAAATAAATACATAATTTTATTTTGAAAACCCCGCTTTTAGCTTTGGCTGAAGGCGGGTTTTTTTATGGGAAAAAGTAAAAAAGACGAAGGTAGTGTTTTAAAACACTGACGATCTAAATTCCCCTTCTTGTAGAAGTGGTGGTCGTGAAACGGCCGGGGTAGTGTTGGTAGCCGATAGCAAAATTTCACTTCAAGAGATCTTGCCATGCTTTAATAACACTACCTTCGTCTTTTTTGCTTGTAGCAAAAAATCCACCCCTTCCAAGGGAAAGGGAATTTTAGCCCTTACAAAAAAGCGAGATAGAGACCTCGGGGTAGTGTTTTCTTGGTTATAGAGTGGGAAAATGGTATAAGATTGTTTTCGCTCGCCCCAGAGGTTTAACACCTTAATTACAACACCTCGGTTATGGTGTTTTGTAGGGCATAAACTAAATCATCTATCATAGTAAAGTTGTGCAGAGAAGTAGGGGTAATTCGGAGTCTTTCATCGTTTTTGGCAACTGTTGGATAGTTAATGTGTTGCACATAAATATTGTGCTGTCTAAGTAAATTTGTGGAGATTTGCTCGGCTTTATAAGCATTGCCAATTAGTATTGAAATAATATGTGATTGATTATGAAAAATTTTAATATCTATTTTTTGTAGTTTATGTTTTAAATAGGCAACATTTTTAAATAAAATATCTCTTTCTTGGTTGCTTTTTTGTAGATGTAAAATATTTTCTTTGATTGCAACCGTTAAAACTGGTGGTAGTGCGGTGCTAAAAATAAACCCAGAAGCATAACTGCGAATTGCATCAATAGCCATTTGATTGCCTGTAATATATCCGCCAAAAACTCCAAAAGCTTTACCAAAAGTACCTTGAATAAAATCTATTTGGTTATGTAAATTTAGTTGTTTGCTTAAACCGGCGGCTTGCCCATAAATGCCAACCGCATGCACTTCGTCTATGTAGGTGAGGGCTTGATATTTTTTTGCTAAATTAACAATTCCTGCGATATCGCCAAAATCACCATCCATCGAATACACAGATTCAAAAATAATTATTTTAGGTTGGTTTTGGGGATAAAGTTTAAGCTGTTCTTCTAGTTCGAATAAATTATTATGAGTAAAAATATGTTTTTTTGCTTTGCTATTTTTAATGCCAGCAATAATAGAAGCATGATTTTTGCTATCAGAAAAAATAATTAAATTAGGTATTATTTGATTAAGTGCTTGAATAGCGGTGTCGTTAGTGATGTAGCCAGAAGAACAAATAATTGCTTTTTCTTTGCAATGTAAATTGGCAACTACCTTTTCTAACTCAACTATTGCTTGGTTATTTCCAGAAATATTTCTTGTGCCGCCAGCTCCAAGGCCATATTTTTGTAAAGATTCTTGAGCTAAACTGATAGATGCTTGATTCTGCCCCATTCCTAGGTAATCGTTAGAACACCAAACAATGATTTTTTGTTGATTATGATTGTTGATAGCATAAGGAAATTCGCTACATAATCTTGAAATATTTACAAAATTTCGATAACGATTTTCTTGTTTTAATTGCTGGATGGCAGAATCAAAAAATTGTTGATACATATATTAGTTAATTTTTTTAATTTTAACTAAAATTATATCGTTGTGATTTTTTTTAACAATCTCAAAATAAAAATTTTCAATTGTAAGCATTTCTTTTTCTTCGGGAATTCTACCTAAATAATTAATAATATAAGCCGAGATGTTTAATGCTTCTTCCTTTTGTGGTAATTGCCAGTTGAGTTTTTTATTAAGATCGTAAATAAGAGTTTTGCCACTTACTTTATAAAGCCCAGATTTGCTTTTAATAATATTTATCTCATTTCTTTCATCTGGTTCTTTGATTTCACCAACTATTTCTTCTAAAATATCTTCGAGAGTTATTAAACCTTGCACCGAGCCGTATTCGTCTATCACGATTGCCATTCTTTTTTTTATTTTGCGAAAAGCAAGTAATTGAGATTTTAAAGTGTTAGAATTAGGTACAAAAAAAGGAGTTGAGACCACTTGTTGTAAATCAAAATTATTGAGGTTTCCTTTGTGTAAATAGAGGGCTGTTAACATTTTACGTACATTTAGAATATGAGTGATGTTTTCTTCTTGATTTTGCCAAAGTGGAATTCTGGTATAGCCAATTTCGATGGCTTTTTTAATAATTTCAGAGATGCTTAAATTATAGTTAATAGAGGCGAGATTTTTGCGATGAACCATAATTTCAATGATAGAAGTATCGGATAAGTCAAGTACACCGTCGAGTAGATCTTTGTCGTATTTAAAAATTGAACCTTCTTTGGCTTTTAGATCGATAGTGTTGCGAATCTCTTCGAGTTCAGAGATGTGAGTAGATTCTTTTTTTTTGAAATTAACAATGGCTTTATCAATAATTTTTTCGATAATATGTACAATTGGTAAAAAAATTTTGTATAAAAAATTAATAAAATTCGCAAAAAAAACAGCGATTTTTTCTGGTTGATGCAAGGCAAGAGTTTTTGGTAGGATTTCTCCAAAAATAATAATTACTACTGTTAAAAGTAATGTAGCATAAATTACCCCAATTTCGCCAAATAATTCGAGTAATATTTTGGTGGTTAGGGAAGAGGCGATAATATTTATGGCATTGTTAGTAAGAAGCATTACACTTACTAATTTTGCTCGATTTTGTAGTAAATTTTCGAGTTTTTTAGCTTTTTTACAACCTTCGTTTTTGAGTTTCCAAATTTTGGCTTTCGAAACAGTGGTAATTGCAGTTTCAAAGCATGAAACCAACCCTGCTAAAATAATGAGACCTGCCACATAAAATATTTGCCAAGACAATGAAATAAACATTTAACTTAAATTTTTGTTAATAAAAATTTTGTATTTGAAGATGAAAATTATTGTCATTAATGGTGTAATGTTTTGTTAATAGCTTTATCAATTAGTTTAATGAAATTTTGCACTCCAAATAAAGCAATAAAAGATCCAATTCTAGGTCCTTGTTTTTGACCTAACAAAACTTGATAAAGCAATGAAAACCAAGAGCTAATATCATTTTCGTAGCCTTGCTCTTTGCCAACTTTATATACTATATTTTGCAATAAATTAGCATCTGGTTCGCTACTTGATAATTGTTCTTTTAAAGCTTGTAATTGATTTATTTGTGCATCATTTGGTAATATATAAACTTTATATTGTTTTATAAAATCGTTGTAGTAAGTAAGTGTTTTTTGTATCATTTCATCTAGTAGTGGTGAGGATTTTTTAGTAATATTTGGTGAATATTTGGCAATGAAACCCCATAAAATATCTTCGTTTTCGGGGTTGCAAGCCGAAGCAAGATTAAGAAGTAAAGAGTAGTTAATTGAGAAATTAACATAATTTAGCGGTGGATTGCCTTGATGAATATGAAATACTGGGTTTTCTAATTGTTGAGCAGGTGTTTGACTACTAAAAGAACCTAAAAAAGACAAATATTCATCGACTGCTTTTGGAATTGCATCGAAATATAATCTTTTGGCAGTTTGTGGTTTTTGATACATAAATAAAGACATAGATTGAGTAGGAGCATATTTTAGCCAATCTTCTACAGCAATACCGTTACCTTTTGATTTTGAGATTTTTTCACCAGTTTCTGATAAAAACATTTCATAGACAAAATTAATTGGCGGTTTACCGCCGAGTATTTTACAAACATTACTATAAATTTGTTGATTTGGTTGATGATCTTTGCCAAAAATTTCGTAATCTACTTCAAAAGTTTGCCATCTAGCACCGAAATCTATTTTCCATTGTAGTTTGCAATTGCCATTTAAAACCGAAATTTCTTGCTGTTGTTGATTGTGATCAAGATATAGGATGGTTTGTTTTTGTGGATTAATCGTTAAAACTCCTTTATCAATAACTAAATTGGTTTGAGGATCAATAGGCATGAAAGGGCTGTAGGTATTTTTTCGTTCAGCACCTAAGGTTGGAAGCATTAAGTTTAATAAATCTTGATATTTTTCTAAAACTTTTAGCATAGTTTGGTTAAAAGCACCAGATTTATATTGTTGGGTGGCGCTGATAAAAACATATTCAAAACCAAAAGAATTTAAAAAACTTTGCAATCTAGCATTCATATGGTGGCCAAAAGATTGATGAGTACCAAATGGATCTGGAATCGAAGTAAGTGGTTTTCCTAGGTGTTGAGCGATTAAATTTTGATTAGGAATATTTTCTGGTACCTTGCGTAAGCCATCAATATCGTCTGAAACACAATACATTTTTACCGGAATATGTGGAGCAAGTAACGAAAAAGCTTGCATTACAAATGCTGTTCGAACTACTTCGCCAAAAGTACCGATATGAGGTAAGCCAGATGGGCCGTAACCGGTTTCAAAAAGTACAAAACCTTTTTTTGGGATTTGATTTTGAATTTTGGTGAGAATTTTTTTTGCTTCTAAAAAAGGCCAAGCAGTGCTTATTTGGTAGTGGTTTTTGGACATATTTATAAAGTTAAGATGAAATTTTTTGCCATAAAGAATTTGCTTCTGTTTTGGTTTTTAAGGCTAAAGTATTGCCTAGTTTTTTTGCTTCTTTGCTAGAAATTATATTAGTGTTGAGTTGTTGAAAATTATATTCTGAACCGCAACTAGATATAATGGCGGTTTTTAAAGTGAGAGTATTGTTAGTTATGGTGGCAAAACTTGCCATAGGAGTAAAGCAATCGCCTTGCATAGTAACTATAAATTCTCGCTCGGCAGTGAGGCAAATATTGCTGTGATGATGATTAATTACTTTCGCTATTTGCTGAATTTCTAGATCATTTATTCTAGTTTGTAGAGCTAAACAACCTTGCCCAACTGATGGTAGTATTTGATTTTCGTTGAAAATATATTGAGCGAGATGATCTTGATTAATGCGAGTAAGGCCTGCCATTGCTAAAACTATGGCATCGAAGTTTTTTTTCTGTAATTTATTTATTCGACTATCAATATTGCCTCGTAAATCAATAATTTGAGAAGTAGGAAGTAGTTTTTTTAAAAAAGCCGCTCTTCTTGGTGAAGAAGTGCCGATAACAGGATTTTTTGGCAAATCGGCAAGAGATGTTATTTTATGATGAGAAATCAAGGCATCAAAAGGATTGTTTCTTTCGGTGATGGCAGATAAAGTGGTTTGATGATGTAGAATTGGTGGCAGATCTTTACTAGAATGAACTGCAATATCAATTTTATTCTCAAGTAAAGCTTGCTCAAGTTCTTTGATAAATAAGCCTTTACCACCAATTTCGGCTAATTTTACAGAATGATGAATATCGCCACTAGTTTTTATAGGAATAACTTCTAATTTGATGTTGTCAAGCACAGAAGATAATGATAAATAAACTTCGGCAACTTGAGCCAAGGCTAGTTTGCTCGACCTAGTGCCAATTCTTACTAACCTAGACATTAAAAATTAACCTTGACGAGCTTTAAAACGAGGATTTACTTTGTTAATGATATAAATTCGCCCCTTTCTACGCACCACTTTACAGTTTTTATCGCGTTTTTTGGCAGATTTAATAGAATTGTAGATTTTCATAAAATGATTATTTAAAAAAATAAAAGAAATATTTTAAAGCTTCTTTTTTATTTGACAAGATTAATTTTTGATTATTTCCATTTTTAATTGAGCATCTTGTAGTTTTTTTTGGCAAAAACTATGAAGTTCAGTAGCTTCTTTATGGAGTTTCATCATGTCGTCTAGGTTTATAGTATTGGAAGAAAGGTTTTTGACAATTTCTTCGAGACGATTTAAAGCCTGTTCAAAGCTGAGATTTTGATTATTAGAGTTGTTCATGGTCGGTTAAAGTAATAGGATATTGATTAGAAAAACAAGCATCGCAATATTGTGGGTTTTTGTTGTTGCGTGCGGTTTTGGTGATGGCTAAATATAGAGAATTTAAAGAAAGATATTGTAAATTATCGGCTCCAATAAATTGCCTAATTTCTTCTTGTGACATATAAGAAGCTAGTAAATCTTTTTTTTCTGGAGTGTCTACGCCATAAAAACAAGGTGAAATAGTAGGTGGAGAGGCAATTAAAAAATGAATTTCTTTAGCACCTGCTTCTTTTACCATTTGTACAATTTTTTTAGAAGTAGTGCCCCTAACAATGCTATCGTCTATGAGTATAACTTTTTTGTTTTTCAGAACTGCCAAATTAGCATTATGTTTTAATTTTACTCCAAAATGCCTAATTTTATCGGTAGGTTCAATGAAAGTGCGCCCTACATAATGATTACGTATAATGCCGAGTTCAAAAGGAATGCCAGATTGCAATGAAAAACCAATAGCCGCCGGCACACCAGAATCTGGCACTGGCACTACCACATCGGCACTTAAAGAACCAACTTCTTTGGCTAGTTCGATGCCGATATTTTTTCGCATTTCATAGACATATTGATTTTCAATAAAACTATCGGGACGCGAAAAATATACATATTCAAAAATACAAAATTTAGAAGGTTTGGCAGGAAATGGATAAAGTGATTTAATGCCGTTTTTATTGATAATTAGCATTTCGCCGTGTTGTAAATCGCGTTGCCATTTGGCACCAATAATATCAAAAGCACAAGTTTCGGAAGCTATAACCCAAGAATCGTTAAGTTTTGCCAAAGAAAGTGGCCTAACTCCGTAGGGATCGCGTATGGCAAAAAGGCCTTCTTGATGCAAAATAACCAAAGAAAAAGCTCCTTCAATTTGGCTAGTAGCATCGATAATTTTGTCGGTGAGAGTATTTTTTTTGCTAAGGGCAATAAGATGAAGAATAACTTCGGTATCCATGGTAGATTGAAAAATAGCACCTAAGGAAATTAATTTTTTTCGTAAAACATTAGCATTGGTTAAATTGCCGTTATGAGCTAATGCTAAAAAACCACAGTTTAAATCGGCAAAAAGTGGTTGATAATTTCGGGCAGTTTTTTTGCCAGCGGTAGAGTAGCGAACATGACCAATTGCACAATTACCTGATAATTTTTTAATGACTTCGTTAGAAGTAAAATTATCAGAAACTAGTCCGTCGGCAAAATGTACAAAAATTTCTGGGTGATCTTGGTTAGAGCTTTCTTGTAAACTTATAATTCCTGCTGCCTCTTGCCCCCTGTGTTGTAGGGCATGCAAACCAAGTGCAGTGTTTATTGAGGCTTCTTTTGAATTATAAATACCAAAAACCCCGCATTCTTCTTGCAATTTATCAAACATAAAATAAAAATTAAATCAAATTTACAAAAATAATTGTAAATTATTTAAGATAAGTTGTCAAGATTGTTAAAATAAATTAGTGATGCAATATTTATATTTTATTTACAATGTTTTTAAAACTATTGAGCCCAGATTCTAGATGTTCAATTATTTCTTGAGCCAAAAATTCTGGTTCTAGTAAATCATCAAAATCGGTAAGCGATTTATCTTTGATCCAAGAAATATCTAAACTGGTTTTGTCTTGTGCAATTATCTCTTCATAAGTAAATTTTCTAAAACGCCCTTCGGGGTTGGTTTCTTGGTTGAAAGTTTCTTTACGCTTACTTCTGTTTTCTGGATTGTAGCAAGTGATAAAATCTTTCAAATCTTCAAGTTTCAGAGGATTTTTCTTGAGTGTGTGGTGTATGTTTGTTCGATAGTCGTAAACCCAAACTTCTTTAGTCCAAGAGGTTTTGTCAGCTGGCTTATTATCAAAAAAGATCACATTTGCTTTAACTCCTTGAGCATAAAATATACCAGTTGGTAATCTTAAAATTGTGTGTAGGTCGGTAGTTTCTAAAAGTTTTTTACGCACAGTTTCGCCAGATCCACCTTCAAATAAAACATTATCAGGAACTACAACCGCAGCAACACCGCTTGTTTTTAGCATTGTTTTAATGTGCTGAACAAAATTTAGTTGTTTGTTGCTAGTTGTTGTAAAAAAATCTTGACGATTATAAGTTAAATCATCTTTTTCTTGTTCGCCTTCTTCGTTGGTAAATGTTTGACTACTTTTTTTACCAAAAGGTGGATTGGCTAAAACATAATCGTAAGTTATTGGCGAAGAGGTAATTAAAGCATCGGTTGGAGAAATAAAATTAGCGCTATCAATATCGCCTATGTTGTGTAAAAATAAATTCATCAAAGCTAACCTTCTGGTGCCAGCAACAATTTCATTGCCATAAAAAGTTTGTAGTTTTAAAAATTTATTTTGTTCTTTATCTAATTTATTGTTTTCAACCAAATAATCGTAAGCAGCTAAAAAAAATCCCCCTGTGCCACAAGCAGGGTCGGCAATAGTTTTGCCAGGTTTTGGCGAAATGCACTCAACCATTGCTTTAATAAGTGGTCTTGGCGTAAAATATTGCCCAGCACCGCTTTTTACATCTTTAGCATTTTGCTCTAGTAAGCTTTCATAAATATCTCCTTTAACATCGGCTCCAAGCACCAGCCATTGCTCGCTATTTATCATATCAATAATTTTGGCAAGCATTGCAGGATCTTGAATTTTATTTTGACTTTTGGTAAAAATTTGCCCTAAAATTCCTTTGGCATTGCTTAATTCGCGTAGTAGATTGCTATAATGTAATTCTAACTCTGCACCTTTTTTTGCAGTTAAACTTTCCCAGTTAAAATCTTTCGGAATATCAAGCTTTCTATTATGTGGCGGTTTTGAGTATTCATCGGCCATTTTTAAAAATAGCAAATAAGTAAGTTGTTCTAAATAGTCGCCATAACCTACGCCCACATCACGAAGCGGATTGCAGAAAGACCAAACCTTTGAAACTATTAAAGAAGTATTTTTGCTCATTTTTTTAAATTATTGTTCGTTAATTAAGTTTATGATTAATTTTATCATTAATTCTTTTTCTTGTGGATTGCTTGAAGCAACCAACAATGCCAAGGCAACCAGCCCATTATCATTAATTTTTAATTCGCCAGATTTTTTTAAGGAATGTTTATTTTTAGCAAGAAACCAAATAAATAAAAATGCTCCAATTCTTTTATTGCCGTCAGAAAATGGATGATTTTTAATTACGAAATAAAGTAGGTGCGAAGCTTGCTCCTCGATGGTTTTGTAAAGATATTCATCACCAAAACTTTGAGTGATATTTCCTAAAATTCCTGCAAAACTTTGATCTTTTTGATTACCAAAAAGCTCGGTAGCTTCCTTCTTTTTTATCAATTGTTTTTTAAGTTCGGTAATTGCTTGACAAGCTTCATTAAAAGAGATTTCATAAGTGATATTTTTATCGAGCTTAGCAAGATTTAGTGAATTAGAATCAAATTGATTTAATAAAATAAAACTATTGGTGTAATTAGTGATAATATCTAAAAAACCTTTGGTTTCGTTGCTTGAAAGTGTTTTTGTATCAGCGGAATCGTTAATTAATTTGATAGTTTTTTGCAACTCAACCAGATTTTTTTGATATTCTAAAATTTGTTTTTCATTAATTGCAAAACCTTTCATAAGATAATTTTTCAGCCTTTCGGTTGCCCAGATTCTAAATCTTGTCCCTTGCTTGGAGTTAACACGATAACCAACAGAAATGATTGCATCGAGGTTGTAAAATTCGATAACTCTTTCCACATATTTTTCTCCTTCGATTTGAACTGTTGCATTTTTTGCAACAGTTAGGCTTTTTTCTAATTCCTTTTCGGCAAAAATATTTTTTAAATGCCGAGAAATTACTGATTTATCGCGATCAAATAATTCGGCGATTTGATTTAATGAAAGCCAAAAAGATTCGCCTTCAAACCTTACTGCAATCTCGGTTTTATTATCGCTGGTTTGATAAATCTCAATTTTATTTTCTTTTGAAAGATTGGTTTTATTGGTTTTATTATTGGTCATAAAATTTGGGTTTTAGTTGTGATGATTTTTAAGTTTAAATTTTAAAAACTAAAAAATTATGTAACATTTTTTTTATTAATCAACTCACCTTCAAAAGCTTTTTTTAAAATGCTTTGACGAAGAGCTTCGCCTTGTTTAATGCTAGTTTTTATGGTCTCTTCGATTTCATCACAAATTGTTAGTTTGGATTCTAAAATGGCGACGATTTTTTGTTGTTCGGGGAATGTAGCTAGAAAGATTGGATAATCTGCAATTTCTTCGTAAGAGATTCTTGGTCTATCCCCATTTGTTTTATGATTTGCATAATTAACAAAATTTTTTGAATGAAGAATGTAGCTTAATAAGTTTGGATAAAACTTTTCGGTACATTGAAGAACTATGAACTCTCCAGAACAAGCTCCCTCATATTCCGCTTTATATACCTTGTTTAGATAAGGTCGCATTCTTCCATATAAAACTTGACCCATCTCAAAGTAGTTTCCTGCACTTTTAAAATCCCCAAACCTGTATATAAATTTAGGTCGTAATGTGTTTGGCTCGATGCAATCCATGCCTATAAACTTTGCATCAGGATAATCTGCAGGAGTAATTTTTTTTGACTTATTTTTTGCGACATCTCCAAGCTTCTTCACTTCCCAGCCTTTTGGCAATTCGTTCGCCTTCAAATTTTTGTTAGTGAGGCGACCTTCAAATGCCCATTCCAAAAGGCTTTGGCGATAGGTTTTGAGTTTAGCTTGCGCGATTAGAAGTTCTTTTTTGCCATTTTCTAATTCACTAAAAAGCTCTTCAATTTTTGCAACGATTGCTTGTTGTTCGGGGAGTGGTGGAAGAGATAGTTCAAAATTCCAAAGCAAACTTGGCTCAATATGAGGAATGCCAACACCTCTTGGCTTCGTGTTTAGTATTCGAAATTTTGAACTTATGAAGTAATATAGAAATTCTTTGTGAATGATTTCTTTGGGTAAAATTTTCATTAAAGTTGATCCAACCGCACCTTTTTTCGCCTTCCCAATTAAACCACATCTAGCGCCGTCCCAAACCATCAACAAATCATCGTCATCGCATAAATTACATTTTTCTCCGTTGGTGTATTCGGAAAAAATCCCTCTCTCAAAAGCTTTAATGTTTATGTATGGAACAGAGCATTTTTCATTTTTTTCTTCCATCAAAACTTTTGGCATTTTCCCTTTTGAGTAGATGCAAACCTCCCCCAACTTCTTCACTTCCCACCCGTTCGGTAATTTTTTTTCTTCTAATTTCATAAACTCAAAGCCTCATTTAATTCATCAATAAGCCCATCACTTTGATCGCCAAATAATTGCCACATTTTGCTTAAGCCCCCTTTGGCGTTAAAAGGATTTAAATCAAAATCATCTTTCTCAATGTGAAAACTTGCGGTATTATGCTCTTTGATTAAACGCAACCACTCCATTTGTTCTTCATTAAATTTCAGGCTTCCGGCCTGTTTTTTAAAAACCCAATTTTGAAAATTTTTATCGACGGTTTTGCTATAATTAACAAGCGTTTTATCAATTCCGCTATTTTTACGCATTAGCGAAATTAAAGCGGTGAGTTCATTTTCGGCTTGCCCGTCAACTTTTCCGTTAATTTCGGTTGTTGCTTCAAAAGCCTTCCAAACATTAAGCGGATTTAAAATTGGCTTTTCGCTTTTTAATTTTTCTAAAACTTGTTTGATGTCAATATAAGTAAGCTCTCTTCTTTGATAAGGCTGATTATAAAAAATTTGCAAAGCGTTGAGTTCATTTTTATTTGCCTCAATCCAATCTTCAAAATTTTTAATTAACTCCAAAGAATTCTCTTTATTGTCTTGATGCCATCCTGCAAAAATTACTTCATCGGGGTTAAAATTATCAATTTTTTGCTCGAGAGTTTTTCTGGCATTTTCAATAAATTCATTCAGTTCTCCTGTAAAAACTTTGGCTGCTTCATTTTGAAATTTTTCAATTTTTTCTTGATCGGCAATTTCTTCTAAAGTATCTGGATTAAAAGCATCTAATAAGTTTTTGGCAACTTGTAAAATTGTTTTGCCAAGGGCTTTTTTTTGAAATTCTTGTTGTTGTTTTTCGGTTAAATGTTTGTCAAGACTCGATAATCTGCTTGCTAAAGTAGTGAATAATTCTTCATCTCTCGCTCCAACTGCAACAGCTTTAAGTAAATCTTTTAAAGGGATTGATGGTTTTTTATCTAAAGGTTGAATATCGGTTTTTAAACTTTTTGAAACTCCAATTGCATCAAAAATAACAAAATGATCTTTGGCAAATTTAGCAGTTGGTGTTACTTTTTTTAAAGAATCAAGATCAATGGTTCTGGTGCCTCGACCTTTCATTTGCTCAAAATAATTTCGGCTTTTGACATCACGCATAAAAAGCAAACATTCAAGCGGTTTAACATCGGTGCCAGTGGCAATCATATCAACAGTTATGGCAATTCTTGGGTAAAAACTACCACGAAAATCTGCCAAAACACTTTTTGGATCTTCGCTATTGTAAGTGATTTTTTTACAAAATTTATTTTCTTCAGCAAATTCTTCACGCACAATTTTGATAATATCATCGGCATGACTATCGGTTTTGGCAAAAATCAAGGTTTTTGGAACTTCAAAATTGCCATCCTTATCAAAGCGATCAGGAAAGGCAGTTTTAACATTTTCTTTAAAACTTTTGATGATGGTGCGAATTTGATTTGGATTAACCACATCGCAATCAAGTTGTTTTTTTGAATATTCTAAATCTTCATCTTGTAATTCTATGCGTTTTTTGCGACTGAGTTTTTCACGATGCTCGACATATTCTTGAGCTGGAATTATCGCACCCTGATTAGTGATTTTGGTATCGATAATAAAAACCTTGCTTGGCACATTTACGCCATCAACCACCGCCATATCGTGTGAATATTCACTCACAATATTTTGGTCAAAATAGCCGATGGTGTGCTTGTTTGGCGTTGCGGTTAAGCCAATTTGGAAGGCATCATAATAATCTAAAACCTGCTTCCAGAGGTTATAAATTGAGCGATGGCATTCGTCGATGATAATAAAATCAAAAAACTCAATTGGCATTTTAGAATCATATTTAAGAGGTGGAATTTTTTTAGGTTGCCAGCTGTTTTCGTTTGGATTTTGCTCTTCTAGTTTTTCATCTAGTTCTTCTCCTTTTAAGGTGGAGTAAAGCCTTTGAATGGTGCTAATTATTACTTGGCTATCTTTTGGAATGTAGCTTGATTTTAACCTAGAAACATTGTAAAGTTCTGTAAATAAACGATTATCATCATTGGGAATAAACTGCATAAATTCTTGCTCGGCTTGTTCGCCAAGATTTTTGGTATCAACTAAAAATAAAATTCTTGTAGCTTTAGCAAATTTTAGCAAACGATAAATAAAGGTGATGGCGGTAAAGGTTTTGCCAGAGCCTGTTGCCATTTGTATTAGAGCCTTGGGGCGACTTTCTTTGAAAGAAGTTTCTAGCTTTTTGATGGCATTAATTTGGCAATCTCTGAGTTTTTCAGTTGGTAAATCTGGTAAATCTAGCAATAATCTGGCGCGAAGTGATTTGTTGGTTTTAAGCCAATCTTGCAGGGTTTGTGGGCAATGAAAATTAAAAACTTCATGCACTCGGGGCTTTGGATCGTTGAAATTGGTGAAGAAGTTTTTTTCGCCAGTGCTAATATAAACAAAAGGCAGTGGATTATTTTTTAAATATTTCAGTTGTGCTTTGGCATAATTTTCGGCTTGATCTAAGTGAGTGTTGATTCGATGACCTTCTTCTTTGCGTTTGGCTTCAATTACTCCACAAGGCCTTCCATCAATAAATAACACATAATCTGCAGGACCAACATCGGTTTGATATTCTCTAACGGCTACACCAAGGCTATGATGTAGATTAATTTTTTTTATTTCTTGAACTACCCAGCCACTAGCGGCAAGATTTTCATCAATTTCATCTCTAGCAATTTGTTCGGGATTTTGATTTTTCATTACTTTAATTTTACTTGCGATGGGGCAGTTGTTTTGGCAGCGGTAGAATAGCGAACATGGCCAATAGCACATTTGAGTTATAAATGCCAAAAACCCCAAATTCTTCTTGAAATTTATCAAACATAAAATTAAAATTAAATCAAATTTACGAAAAGAATTGTAAATTATTTAAGATAAGTTGTCAAGATTGTTAAAATAAATTAGCAATGCAAAGGTTCCATTATAATTCTTCTAGGCTGTATTCAAAATCTTGGTCTGTGAGTTTTGCTAATAAGTTTGGTAAAAAATGATTGAGTTGTTCCTTTAAAATATATGGTGGATTAATAACCAACATACCGCATTTTTGCATTTTATTGTGTAGGGCTAGGTTATTTATGCCTATTTCAATTTGCATTATTTTAGTAAAATTTAGTTTTTTAATTTCGTTGATAGTTTTTGCTAAAACTTCGTTTTGAGACGTGATGGGATACCACCATAAATAAACTCCGTTAGCAAATCTCTGTTTGGCTTCTGTTAGAGCTTTAAAGCTATTTTGGTAATCTGGGCTAATTGTGAGGTGAGTTTTTTCATAAGGTGGATCTATCAATGCAAAACATCTTTTTTGCAGAGGTGGTAGCTTGGTTTTTAACAAATCAAAGCCATTACCAAGATTGGTGACAACTTTTTTATTGCCAGCAAAATTTCTTTTTAAACCAAAATAAATTTCTTGATTTTTTTCAGATAAAATAATTTGCCAATTTTCGGTTTTTTTATGTAAAATATATTTCATTAGCAAGGCAGAGCCAGCATAAAACTTTAAATTATCGGCTAAATTATCAAGAGAAGTTAAGTTTATTTTTGCTAAAGTTTGCCAAAATATATGAGGCATACTATCAAAAAAATTTTTGTGCTTAATAAGTTTATAAATACCTTGGTTGCTTTCGATATTTTGCTGATTTAACAAATATTTGCCAAGCCCTGCATGGGTATCGATTGCTAATAAAGGCTTATTTTTTTGTTGTAAATAATCAAGACAGCAACATAAAATACAATGTTTAAATAAGTCGGCGAAATTGCCAACATGAAAAGAATGTTGATAGTTCATAATTTTAAGAACCAAATTTGCTAATATTTTCGATAAAATAATCAACTAAAGTATTTTTTCGCTTCACCTTGGTTGTTTCGTTGCTAAATTTAAAATCTTGATTTTCATGGTTAAGATTATAAAATTCTAGATCTTTAATGTTTTCAAAATTATCAAAAGTAATAAGTAGAATTTTTCTATCGGTTGTTTTTGGTTTAAAAAACAGAAGATGTTTAATTTCTTCATAGAAATAAATAAAATACTCTTTATTATTTAGTTTAAAATAAACAGTTGGGCTACCTAAATCATTAAGAACGGTTCTTTTTGACGAAACTCCTTTTTGAAACATATTTGATTTATAAGTATCAAATATATAACCGTGTTTTTCATATCTGGCTACACAAGAATTTAGGCAAAAAAATGATACAATAATTACTGGAAAAATTGTGAATTTTATATTTTGTAATTTTGAATTAATGAAATACAAAAATTGTTGAAAAAAATTAAGTAAAAAAATCATAAAATCATATTGCAATTTGAAAAAAAAGACACTAAGCTTGGATGTATTATATTTTGTTTTTTTGTGGTTTAAATTAAAAATAACATAATTTTATGTAGTTTTTAATTTGCAATACATGTTAGCTTTATTTTATTAATTTTAAATTCAATTCTAAAACTTTGTTTTAAATCAAGTAAATTGAAGCTTTTAAAATTAAAAATATTTTGTTATAGTAGATTATAGATTAGAAATGCTATTACAAGATATTTTTTATTATTATATATTTTTTTAACAATAATTTTTTATCAATATGGCGGTTCCTAAAAAGAAAAAATCCAGTTCAAAAAGCGGCATGAGAAGAGGTAGCAATGGCACCTTTAAGGCAGATTTTACCAATGTTATTGTTGATAAAGAAAGCGGCGAATTTAAACTTCCGCATCATGTTATTAACGATACTTATCAAAATGGTGAATTAAAAATAAATATTAGAAAAAAAGCGAAAAAACAGCAAAAATCTTCCGAAACAAACGAAACAAATGCAAAAAGAGTTGAAAATAACAACGAAAATGAAGTAATTGAAAATCAATCAGATTAGAAAGTGTCTGAGATTATAATCGCCCTAGATTGTATGGGTGGCGATAAGGCTCCGCAAATTGTTATTGAAGGAGCCGATATCGTTGCTAGCAAATCTGCTAATATTAATTTCTTGCTGTTTGGCGATTCAAAAAAAGTTTTACCAATAATAAATCACTGCCGTAATTTAAAAGGTAGGTTTGATTTTATTCATACCGACGAAGTTGTTTCTGCTTCTGAAAAACCATCTGTTGCTTTGCGCAAACTTACTAAATCTAGTATGCGATTAGCAATTGATTCTGTGAAAGAAAACAAATCTATGGCAGTTGTTTCGGCAGGTAATACTGGGGCTTTAATGGCTATTGCTAAATTAGTGTTACGAACTCTGCCTACAATAAGTCGTCCAGCTATTGTTACTTCGGTGCCAAACAAAAAAAATAAAGGCACTGTATTGCTCGATATGGGTGCTAATATTGAATGCGATGCTAATCTATTATTTGAATTTGCAGTAATGGGTAAAGCTTTTGCTAATTATGCTTTAAATATCAAAAATCCTACTGTTGGGGTTTTAAATGTTGGCTCCGAAGAATTAAAAGGCAATAACCATGTGCAAAATGTAGCAAATATGCTAAAAAACAGCGCTATGTCGAGTAATTTTTGTGGTTATGTAGAAGGTGATGATATTGTTAAAGGTGATGTTGATGTTGTGGTAACCGATGGTTTTACTGGCAATATTGCCTTAAAAACTATCGAAGGAACTGCTAAATTTATTTCTGCAGTTATTAAAGATGGCTTTACTTCTTCTTGGTTGGCAAAAATTGGTTATATTTTATCTTCTTTTTCGCTTAATAATGCCATCAAAAAAATAGATCCTAGAATGCACAATGGGGCAATGCTGATTGGTTTAAATGGAATTGTAGTAAAGAGTCATGGCAGTACAGATGCTATTGGTTTTGCTAATGCTATTATGGTTGCTAATAATTTAATTGCCAATCAAATAAACGAAAAAATTATTGCCGATCTGAATCAAAATCAAGATTTTTTAAATAATTTTAACCAAGCTCAATCTATTAATCAAAATAATTAAATATGGCTATTTCTGCTAAAATAGTTGCAACTGGTTCATATTTGCCAGAGAAAATTCTCACCAACCATGATTTATCTAAAATGGTTGATACAGACGATACCTGGATAACCGAAAGAACGGGCATTAAACAGCGCAGAATTGCCGCAGAAAATCAGCTTACTTCTGATTTGGCATATTTGGCATACTGTGATTTAGTAAAAAATTATCATCTTTCCGCTACAAACATTGAAGCAATTATTGTGGCTACCACTACTCCAGATTTAACCTTTCCTGCTACTGCTACAACTGTTCAGGCAAAAATTGGAGCTAGCAATGCATTTGCTTTCGATGTTTCGGCGGTTTGCTCTGGTTTTGTTTATGCTCTTACTATAGCTAATTCATTAATTTTAGCTAAGCAAGTGAAAAATGTTTTAGTTATTGGTGCCGAAACAATGTCTAGAATTGTCGATTGGAAAGATCGTAATACTTGTGTGCTTTTTGGCGATGGTGCTGGTTGTGTTTTTTTAGAGGAAAGCAATGAGTTAAATACAGGTATTTTAGCAAGTCATCTAAATTCCGATGGCACTTTAAACAGTTTGTTGCAAACCAACGGTGGCCCATCTTTTAACGGCTCTTCTGGGTATGTGCAGATGCAGGGAAAAGAAGTTTTTAAACATGCTGTCGAAAAAATGACTCAATCTGTTTTAACTACTTTAAAAAAAATTAATCTATCATCAGCCGACATAGATTTACTAATACCGCATCAAGCAAATCTACGCATTTTACAAAGTGTTGCTAATAAATTGCAATTATCACCAGATAAAGTAATTATAACCGTGCATGATCATGGCAATACTTCGGCAGCTTCTATTCCGTTAGCTCTTGATTTTGCCTATAAAAATAATAAAATCAAAAAAGATAATCTTGTTGTTTTAGAAGCTTTAGGTGGAGGTTTAACTTGGGGTAGTATGGCAATTCGCTGGTAATATCATTTTCAATTTTTAAATGCATAAATAACTTGATATTTATTAATTTAATCTTTATTTTAAACCACGATTTATCCAAATGCACTAACGGTTTTAAAACTAAACTTAAAATTAAAACTATTTTGTTTTTTTATGTATTTAAAGATTGAAAATATGATATAATAGGTAGCTTTTAAGAATTAAATTAAAAAATATAATGGAAGAAAAATATATCAAGGTTGTGGGTGCTAAAGAACATAATTTAAAAAATGTAAGCATCTCTATACCGAAAAATCAATTAGTTGTAGTGACTGGCTTAAGTGGTTCTGGCAAGTCTTCTTTGGTATTTGATACTATCTATGCCGAAGGTCAAAGAAGGTTTATTGAGAGTTTATCTTCTTATGCTAGGCAATTTCTTGATATGCAAGATAAACCAGATGTCGAATCTATTTCTGGGCTTTCTCCAGCAATTGCTATCGATCAAAAAACCACTTCTCGAAATCCTAGATCAACTGTAGGTACAGTTACCGAAATTTACGATCATTATCGGTTATTATTTGCTAGAATTGGAGTGCCATATTCACCAGAAACTAATCAGCCTATTCAAAGTCAATCAGCATCGGTGATTGTTGATAAAATACTTTCTTTACCACAAAAAACGAAAATTTATTTATTAGCTCCAATTATAAGAGGTCAAAAAGGTGAGTTTCGTAAAGAAATGATGCAAGCTAGAAAACAAGGTTTTCAAAGAATTAAAATTAATGGTAAAATTCATGATCTTAATGATATTTTGCCAACCATCGATAAAAATAAAAAACACAACATAGAAATTATTATTGATCGTTTGGTAGTAGGTAGTGATTTAGGCAATCGCTTGGCTGATTCTGTTGAAACGGCACTCAAAGCAGGTGATGGTTTGCTTTATCTTGAAATTGTTGATTTGCCCAGTGATTCTTCAAAATCAGAAGCAGTAATTATTTCTGACATTCATCAAGCAAAAAATGGCAATCTGGTGGTTTTTAGTGAAAAATTTTGTTGCCCAGTTTCTGGTTTTACCATTTCTGAAATAGAGCCTCGATTATTCTCTTTTAATTCGCCTTTCGGAGCCTGTAAAAAATGCGACGGTTTGGGTATGGAAAAATATTTTTCTTGCGATTTGTTAATTGAAGATGAAAATCTTAGTATTAGGCAAGGTGCTATAAATATTTTACAAGGTTTTGGTTCTTATGAGCGATTTTTTCAGCATGTAATTTTGGCAATGTCAATAAAATATAATTTTAGTCTTGATGCTCCTTTTAAAAAAATTCCAGTTGAAATTCAGCAAAAAATATTTTATGGCACTGATGGTGAAGAAATAGAGCTAAAGCTCGAAGATGGCTTAAAAACTGTTAAAATCAAAAAGCCTTTTGAAGGTATTGTGAATTATCTTAAAAAACAATTAAACGATATAAATAATGAATCTGCCTCCGATGAATTAGCAAAATTTCAAGCAACCAGACCTTGTCAATCTTGCAACGGGCATCGTTTAAATGAACAAGCTTTGTCGGTTAAAATTGCTGGCTTAAATATTGGTGATATTAGTAAAATGTCGGTTGAAAAATCTTGTCAATGGTTTTTAGATTTACCGCAACATTTAACTGCTACTCAAAATCAAATTGCTGAAAGACTTTTAAAAGAAATCAATCGTAGATTAGGTTTTTTAAAAAATGTTGGTCTTGAATATTTAACAATTAGTCGTGAATCTGGCACTTTATCGGGAGGAGAAGCTCAAAGAATTAGGCTTGCTTCGCAAATTGGCTCTGGTTTATCTGGAGTGCTTTATGTGCTTGATGAGCCCTCAATTGGCTTGCATCAGTCTGATAATAATAAGTTAATTAGCACTTTAAAAAATTTGAGAGATCTTGGTAATTCGGTAATAGTTGTTGAGCACGACGAAGAAATGATGCGTGAAGCTCAACATCTTATTGATGTTGGTCCAGGAGCTGGCATACATGGAGGCAATATTATTGCACAAGGAACTCCGCAACAAGTTTGTAAAAACAATAATAGCATTACTGGTAAATATTTAAGTGGTAAAAAAACTATTGTTGTTCCTAAAGTTAGAAGAGCTATTGATTCTGCAAAAGTCATTAGTTTAAAGGGGGCAACTTTAAACAACTTAAAAAATCTTACTTTTGATTTGCCACTAAAAATGTTTGTGGCGGTTTCGGGTATTTCTGGTGGCGGTAAATCTAGTTTAATTATCAAAACTTTATTTCCTGCTCTTGATCGTATTGTGAATCGTAGTAAATCTAATCCTGGCCCTTATACTGGTATTTATGGGCATCATCTTATCGATAAAATAATTGAAATTGATCAATCTCCAATTGGTCGAACTCCACGATCTAATCCCTGCACATATATTGGGGCTTTTACTTTTATTAGAGAATTTTATACAAATTTACCAGAATCAAAAGCTAGAGGCTATAAAGTAGGCAGATTTTCTTTTAATGTTAAGGGTGGTCGGTGCGAAACTTGTCAAGGTGATGGCATGATAAAAATTGAAATGCACTTTTTGCCAGATGTTTATGTAAAATGTGAAACCTGCAACGGCAAACGATATAACCGCGAAACTCTCGAAATAAAATATCGTGATAAATCAATATCTGATATCCTTGAAATGACTGCCGAAGATTGTGCTAAATTTTTTGCTCATATCCCTCATATTTATGAAAAATTTAAATCTCTGTGCGATGTTGGTTTGGGCTATATTAAGGTTGGGCAAAGTGCCACTACTCTTTCTGGTGGCGAGGCTCAGCGAATCAAGCTTGCAAAAGAATTAAGTCGTAAAGCAACGGGTGATACCCTATATATTCTCGATGAACCCACAACTGGTCTACATTTTGAAGACATCAACAAACTACTTAGTGTTTTGCACAAGCTAGTTGAAGCAGGTAATTCTATTTTGGTTATCGAGCATAATCTTGATGTTTTAAAAACTGCCGACTGGATTGTAGACATTGGACCATGTGGTGGTGAAAAAGGTGGCTATATTGTTGCCAAAGGCACTCCCGAAGAAGTGGCAAAAAACCCAGATTCTGTAACTGGCAAATATCTAACAAAAGTTTTATAATTCTATGAACAATCTTTCTGCATTACAATTATCGCAAGAACTTATCAAAATTCCTTCTTATAGTGGTTATAATCACGAAGTTTTATTGCTTATCGATCATTATTTAAGTAAATTAGGTTTTGTTTGTAAACATCTTAATTTTGATGGCGATAATTCTTATAAAGTTAACAATTTACATTGTTTATATAACCCTAAAAATCATCAAAAAACCTTATATTTTGCAGGTCACACCGATGTTGTAAAAGAAGGTAATTTAGCAGATTGGCTTCATCATCCATTTTTGGCCGTGGTTGAAAATAATAAGCTTTATGGTAGGGGGGCTTCTGATATGAAATGCGCTATCGCTTGTTTTATGGTGGCGGTAGAGCAGTTTTTGCAACAAAATCCAGAACCAAATTTTGGAATTGGTTTTCTTATTACTAACGACGAAGAAAACGATAGCATTAACGGCACTAAAAAAGTTTTACACTGGATGCAAGAAAAACATCTGCCCATTACTTATTGTTTGGTAGGTGAGCCAACTAACCCTACAAAATTTGGCGAAGTTATTAAAATTGGTCGAAGAGGCTCGGTGAGTTTTAATTTAAAAATTATTGGCAAACAAGGTCATGTTGCTTATCCAGATATTGCTTTAAACCCAATTACTATTGCTTTTAATTTGGCAAAAATTTTAAAAGATCATCATCTTGATAATGGCACCGAATTTTTTGACAAAAGCAACCTTGAATTTACTAGTTTTATTTCGCAAAATTTAGGTAGTAATGTTATTGTTAATGAGGTAGATTTGGCTTTTAATGTAAGATTTAATAATTTACACACTGGGCAACAAATTGTTGATTTAGTCAATTATGTATGTAGCAAAACTATTTCTCCTGCTCGTTATATTTTGCAACATAAAATTAGTGGCGAAGCGTTTTTAAATAAACCGCAGTTTTTGGCAGAAATTACCCAGCAATCTTGTTTTGAAATCACTAACATTAAAACACAATTTAGCACTAGCGGTGGCACATCTGATGCTCGATTTATTAAAGATTATACTCAAGAAGTTGTAGAAATTGGCTTGGTTAATGAAACTGCTCATAAAATTAACGAATTTGCCGATTTATCAGAAATAGAGCAACTCACCAAGGTTTTTTATAATGTTTTACAAAAAGTGGCAATAAATTTATAATAAAATATTTTCTATGTATTATTATAAAAATATTATGACATTTCCACAAACCAAACAACAAATTTTAGATTTTGTTAACGATCCTCAAAACATTAGCAATATTGTTACAATGCTACAGGCTTATGCACTATATTCAGATCTTAAACCTCCTTCGTTAACAATGGTAGAAAAACCATATCCTGACCAGCCAGAACATATCAGAGAATTATTCAAATCACTACTGGAGTTACATCCTCAATATCAGACACCTAAAGATCAAAGAGATTTATTGAATAAAGAAATTTATATGATAATGATAGAATTGAGCCATGTTTTAGATAAGCTTGCCGAATTTAATGATAAAGTACTGGAAAGACAATTTGTAACAAAAATAGCTGAAAATCGTGAAGGAAGCGTTGCAACAGCAGCTGAATTATTGCAAGATCTTCATATGTTTACAAAAACACAAACAGTGAGTGAATCACAATTTCTTACAACACTTGATATAGCTCTTAAAATTAATACTTTTACTCATCCTGATTTGGAAAGCTCTCATTGTTTCGAGCGTTTTATTTTAGGTGTTGGTAGATGTTTTGCAGTTGGATCTGCAGATCTTATCTGTGTGCTGCGCAATAAAAAAAATAATGATACTTTTCTTATTGTTGCTGAATATGATGGAGTGTTAAAAAGCGATGAGAAAAAAAGACGAAGAGAAGCAAGTTATAAATCTTTGATTGGAGACAGCATTACGATTGGAGACAGCGCTATAATTGGTGATCAATGTTATGAAACAAAGTTAAAAGGTTTGCAGGTGGTTTCTGGTAAGAATTATCAAGAATTATTTGATAATTTTTTAATAGCATTTAATGAAGCTGTTAACCATATATTGCAAGTTCCAAAAGGTAATAAAATACCTACTGAAATGACTGAATATTTGGTGCAAGAATCGAAAAAATTGCGACAAGAAAAACCTTATACATCTAGTAATTATCCGGTGGCATCTTCAATAAGTGGTTATGAAAGATCTAACACTAAAGATTAAAATTAATAAATATGAAGTGATTTTGATTATTTAAAGATGGGAATTGGTATAACTTCTCCTTGACGTAAAATTTTTAAATTATTTTCTGTGATTTCAACAACTGTTGATGCCAAATTATTGCAAATTTCTTCACTATCAATAATTAGTTCTAAATTAAAAATTTTAGCAATATCTTGGGCTGATTTTGCCACCTCAAAACCAGAGATATTGGCACTTGTTACTGCTAAAGGTTTTTGGTAAATTTCTAGTAATTTTGCCATAAAAAAACTATTTACATAACGAAAACCAATTTTATTATTGTTGTAATTAAGATTTTTAGCTAAACTAAAATTATTTTCTTTAACATTTAAAATTATGGTGATTTTTCCAGGCATGTATAAATTAGCAATTTTTTCGGCTAGTTGATTAAAATAAAAAATTTCTTTTGCCATCTCTAAATTCTGCACAAAAATAGCTATAGGCTTTTGATTATCTCTTTTTTTTAATTCATACAGTTTTTTAACCGCCTCAAAACTAGTAGCATCACCTGCTAAACCATAGATTGTGTCGGTTGGAATAGCAATTAATTTTTGCTGTTGTAGTTTTGTAATGGCAAGATTAATTGCATTTTGGTGATATTGCGAAATTATCATAGTTTAATTTTAAATGATTGACGATGAATTGGGCAAAGACCAAATTGTTTTATAGCTAACTTATGTTGTAAAGTTAAGTATCCGTAGTTTGCATTAAAATGATACATTGCAAACTCGTGATGATATTTTGTTAAAATTTCATCACGAGTTTCTTTGGCAATAATTGATGCCGAAGCAATAGAAAGACTTTTGCTATCGCCTTTAATTATGGGCAAAATAATTTGTTTTGCTAGTGAGAAAGGTTTAATATTGCCATCGATGAGCAAAACATCTGGCTGAAAGTTGTATTTAAAACAAAAATCTAGGTAAGCAAGATGCATTGCCATTTTAGTTGCTTGTAAAATATTGATTCTATCAATAGTTAAACTATCGACAATACCAAGCCCAAATTGCATATCAAACATCAGGTGATTAGCTAATGTTTTTCTGGTGGCAGAATTAATTTTTTTTGAATCGTTAATTTGTGGAAAATAATAATAATTTTGTTTTTGATTAAGTAAAATACAGCAAGCAACAACTGGGCCAGCAAGAGATCCTCTGCCAACTTCATCGATACCTACAACTAATTTATTATTAAATTGTTTTTCAATTAAAAAAGATGGTTGCATTATTTTTTTTTTAATCTAGAATTTTCTGTATTGTCATTTTAATATTGTTTATTTAAAATGCTATCATAAAATTATGTTTAAATCTATCTAGTAAATATTTACTTTATACAGGTAGTTTAATTTTATAAAAACAATTAACAAACATTCACTATGTCTTTTTTACAATCTAACAATAAACAATTTTTAATTAAATTAGCAATTGCTGGTATTACTGGTATTGCTATTATTGCCGGTGCTTATTTTGGTTACCAGAAATTTTCTAAAAAATCAAATGTTGCTACCGAAAGTGCAACCGAAAAAAAAGGTAGCGGTCTTGATCCTAATAAAAATGTAAGCGAAGTAAAAGATGTCGAAGAAGTTATAGCTAAATGGGTTGAAAACAATCCACAAGCTATCTTAGAATCTGTGCAAAATATGTATAAAAAAGCTCAAGAAGAGCAACAAAAAAATGCACAAAAAAACATCGGCGCTAAAAAAGATGAGTTATTTAATAGTAAAGTTGCAGGTGAACATGCTCCAGCTGGTTACGATGTTTCTATTGTTGAATTTTATGATTATAACTGTGGATATTGCAAAAAAGCTCAAGCTTCTCTTGAAGATTTAATTAAATCCGATTCTAAAGTACGAGTTATTTACCGTGAATTCCCAATTTTAGGTCAAGAATCTCTTGAAATGGCTAAAGTTTCAACAGCAGTTAATATGGTAAATCCAAAAGCTTTTAAAGCTTTCCACGATGAGATGATGAAAACCAAAGAAAAAGGTAAATCTGCCGCTTTGAAAGCTGCTAAATCTGCTGGTGTTAATGTTGCTGAACTAGAAAAAACTCTTTCTAATAAAAAAGATGAAATTGAAAAAATCATTAACAGCAGTATTGAATTAGGCTCTTCTATCGGTATTTCTGGAACTCCTGGCTTTGTAATTGGCGAAGAGCTTATTCCTGGAGCGGTTGATAAAGCATCTTTACAAGAAAAAATAAAAGCTATCAGAGAAAAAAAGTCATAGTTGGTTTTTTTAATTTTAAACAAGAAGCTAACAATTTCTTGTTTAAAGGCTAATCTTTAAATATATGAATGTACAAAATAGCGGTTTGTCTGATTTACAACAAACCGCTGTAAATTATTTTTTATTGGGTGAAAATGTTTTTATTTCAGGTGGTGCAGGTTGTGGCAAATCTTATCTTATTAATTTTCTTAAAAATAATTATTCTCAATTAGGCATACAAATTACCTCTAGTACTGGAATTTCGGCTGTAAATATTGGTGGGGCAACCATTCATTCTTGGTCTGGCATTGGTTTAGCTAATCAACCATTAGAACACATTTTAGAGAATCTTAATTCTTTTAAATTTAGTAAAATCAAACAACGAATAAAAGCCACTAATTGTCTTATCGTTGATGAAATCTCAATGATTTCTGCTGAAGTTTTTGATTTATTAAATCAGGTTTTGCAAAAAGTTAGAAAAAATCATAAACCAATGGGTGGTTTGCAAATTTTGTTATTTGGTGATTTTTTACAATTACCTCCTGTAAGCAATAATAAAAGTAACACTCAATATTGTTTTAGTAGCCAAACTTGGCAAGATCTTAACTTAAAAAATGTTATTTTAAAGCAAAGTTTTCGTCAGTCCGATGCTAAATTTGTTGAAATTTTAAATCATATTCGTTTTGGCAATATTAATGCAGAAGTAAAGCAATTGCTTGGCTCAAGAATTGCTGTCAATGACAATTCTCCCACTATTAAACCAACAGTTCTTACCACTCATAATCAGCGAGCTGATGAAATAAATCGGCAGTTTTTACAACAAATTAACGCCGAAACCAAAATTTTTAATGCTACTTATAAAGGCAATGAAAATAAAATTGCTTTTCTTAAAAAAAATTGTTTAGCCTATGAAAATCTTACTTTAAAAATTGGCGCTCAAGTGATGATGATTAAAAATTCTCTACAAAAAGAAGGTATAGTAAATGGCTCAATTGGTATTGTCAAAGATTTTGCTAATAAAAAACATTATCCAATAGTTGAATTTGCTAATCAAAAAAGCTATACCATCGCCCCCGAAACTTGGAACATCGAAAAAATTAATATTACTACCAAAGAAATAGAAACCGAGGCTTCATTGATGCAAATTCCGTTGGTTTTAGCTTGGTCTATAACTATTCATAAATCGCAAGGTTTAACTCTTGATAAAATAAAATGCGATCTAAATTATGTTTTTGATGCAGGGCAGGCTTATGTTGCTTTATCGAGAGCAAGATTTTTAGAAGGTGTATTTATTGATTCTATTGATTTTAATAAAATTACTGCAAATCAACAAGTTATCGAATTTTATCAAAATCTTTTATGTTAAAAAATAAAAAAATGCAAGGCATATTTTATATGATCGTAGCATGTTTTCTAGCATCAATTTTAGTTGCCATGGTGAGGTTTTTATCTGGTAAATTTCATAGCTCTTTTATAGTTTTGATGCGAACTTTATTTAGTGTGATTTTTTTCTTACCATTATTTATTCAAGATTACAAAAAAATATTACATACTAAAAAAATAAGTTATCATTTTTTAAGAGGATTTAACGGTACACTTACAATGAGTTGCTGGTTTTATACTATTTCTGTTTTACCTTTGCAAGAAGCGGTTTCTTTAAATTTTTTAACTCCTATACTCACTATTTTAGCTGGGCAGTTATTTTTACAAGAAAAGGTGAATAAATATACTTATTTTGCTTGTTTATTGAGTTTTATTGGAGTTTTAATTATTTTAAGACCAGGATTTAGAAATATTTCCAGTATTTACTTGGTGCCTTTGGCTTCAGTTTTATTGTGGGTTGTTTCTAATTTGATAGTAAAAATTATGACTAAAACCGAAAAGCCAACAACCATTGTGGCTTATATGTCTATTTTTATGCTGATTTTTTCTTTGCCATTGGGTTTTATGCACCTGCAAAAAATAAGTTTGCTTAATTTATTGTGGTTTGCAATACTTGGCTTAATTTCTAATTTATCCCATATATATGTAGCAAAAGCTTATAGTGTAAGTGATTTAGCAACTGTTTCGCCACTAGATTTTACTCGATTAATTTTTATTTCAATAATTGCCTATTTTGCGTTTCATGAAAAGCCCGATTTCTATGTATTTGTAGGCTCGGCAATAATTTTAGTAGCAATGATTTTAATTTCAAAAAAACCAAAAATTATTAACAATATTTCTTAAATTTATGCAAAATTTAATATCGTTGTTTTTAAGTAAAATAATTAGTGAAGATGGTCTTAGTCAAAACACCAAGCAGGCCTATTTTTTTGATCTCACAAGTCTTGCCGAGTTTTTTTTGCAACAAAACCTTGATATTAAGCAAATTACCACTCAACATCTTACTGATTATTTGCAACAACATAGCGAATTACAAAACTCTTCTTTGCAACGAAAAATTTCTTGTTTTAAAAGTTTTTTTCAATTTTTATTTATCGAAAAAATTCTAGATTATAACCCAAGTCTCAATTTACAAGCGCCGAAATCTCATAAAAACCTACCGCATTTTTTAACACGTCGCGAAATAAACCAGTTAATGAATCATTTATATCAACAAAAAAGTGAATTTAATTTAAAATTTGCTACCATGCTTGAAATTATGTATTCTGCTGGTCTGCGAGTTTCGGAATTGGTTTCGTTGCCTTTTTACGCTTTGCAGTTTAATGGCGAGCAGTTGCTTGATTATTTATTAATAAAAGGCAAAGGCAATAAAGAAAGAATAGCTCCATTAAATTCAGCTTGTCTTACTATTTTGCCAAAATATTTGCAATATCGTAAGCAATATGCTAATCAGGAGTGGTTATTTTTAGGAAATATCAGAACTAGTAAAAAAAATTTAGTTAATACACGTGGCTTGGTAATCAATAAAAACAAACATCTCACTAGGCAAGGTTTTTTTGTGGCAATCAAAAAAATCGCTCTTGCTTGTGGTATTGATAAAAACAAGGTTTATCCTCATGCTATCAGGCATTCGTTTGCTACTCATTTATTAGAAAACGGTTTAGATTTGCGTGTTTTACAAGAATTGCTTGGGCATAGCAATATTAACACCACCGAAATTTACACTTCAGTAGGAGATTCTAAATTAAAACAAACTATTTTTCAGCACCATCCATTAAAGAATCTTGCATAGTAGAACTTGTTGCATTTTGTTGTTTATAAAGCAATAAAACTACTAATATTTTTAGTAAACATGGTAGGAAAGCATAAAGTAGAGGCAAAGCTTGTTGTTGTAAATGATATTGATAAACTAAATTAAGTAAAAATAACGAGCTTGAAGCAATAATTTCTCCTAATTTTACGGCAAAACTATAGCAAGCCATATAAGAAGATGTTTGTGGATTATTGCTACCAATTAAATTGGCAATAATGGTTGGAGGTAAAATAAGATCGGCTCCTAAAAAAGCACCAGCACTAAATGAAATCAATAAAAACCACCAATAATAATTTGGTTGCAAAAAAACTGCAAAAATAAAGGTAAGCACTGCCCCTAATGTTGAAATAAGCCATAATTTTAGAACCCAATTAGCATTTTTATCAGGTTTGTCGGCTATTTTTCGCCAAAATACCATAAAAAATAAAGCAGAAAAGCAGTATAAAGCTAAACTATAAGGCAATATTTTTGGTTGACCTAAAAAATCTTTTAAATAAAAAATTAATAAATTGGCAGGCAAGGCTACCGCACAGCTATTGATTAACAAAATTAACATTAACTTCATAAATTGATTATTTTGATAGGTGTTTTTAATAATGTTTAAAATGCTGATATTTTTGATTTGGTTATTATAATTATGATGTACTTTTAGTTTAACAAAAAAAACAAGGGCAAAAATCATTAACAAAATAAAAACTATACTTAAATAAAAATACTTTTTATCGCTGGTGTTTATTAATAATAAAGGCAGAGTAGAGGAGATTAAAAAGCCAATTAAAATGGCAGATTCTTTGCAGTTGTTAATAATGAGTCGTTGTTGTTTATTTTTTGCAATAATTACTGCTAAACTTTCAAAATTAATGGAGATGATATTTAAGCAAAAATAAACACTTGATAAAAAAATTGCTAAACACCAATATATATTAAGATTATTGTGCCATAAGCTTGGATTAAATAATAAAAAAAAACCAACTGCCAAACCAAAACTAGCGATAATAATATTTTTCTTGGCGGTTGTTTTTTGATGATTTATCAAATAGTCGCAACAACCGCCAATTAATGGATCTATCAATAAATTAAAACTTTTAGCAATTAAAATTATTAAAGCTAAACTACTTAAACTTAACTGAAATTGTCGAAAATAAAAATCGGCGATATTAATGTTTAGAGGTAAAGTAACAAATGCTAGTGGAACTCCTAAAATTGCATAATAAAAAAAGTTTATTTTATTGATTTGTTGGTTTTGCATTATTTTTGGAAGTTTTTGATTCTTTGTTTGTGCTGGAAGGTTTTTTAAATTTTACGATAATTTCTTGATTATTTTTAATGATTTCGGGATCGTTGTAGTTTTTTGGCAAAGAAACACTATAATAAAAGCTAGAATTAATGCTGTTATTGGTATTTTGTTGTTGATTATCGGCTTTAAAAACAAGCTCGGAATTAGTGTTGTTAATAATTATATCTTGTGGGTTTATGCTAGAAAAGTTTAAAATATAATAATGAAAATTTTCATCTTGTTTTTGAGTGAGATTAGCAGAAAAATTATGTTGTGTTTTAGGTAATAATTTTTGAGAATCTTTAATATCTTGGTAAAAATCTTTGTAAAAATAATCATCAAACCAAGGATGATGAAAAGGGCTAAAAATAGAAGGTTGTCGGTGTATAATGATTACTGGAGGTTGTTTTTTTTGATAAAAATTGCAAGAGGCTAAACCAATAACAATGCCTAAACTAAGCAAAATAGCGGTTTTAAGTTTAGGATTGTTGTTAAATTTATTTTTTAATTTTGTTTGCCAAGAGCCGTTGCTTACTTGACAAAAATTGTTATTTGTTAAGTTAGACATAAAAAAATATATTGGATTTTTAATATTGTGTTGCTTAAAATTTTAAGATCAGGAAATCTTACCATAAATTTAATTTTAAAAAATGTTTTGTCAAGGTCAATTAATAAAAATATTTACATTTTTTACTATTGTTTTTATTGCTTTCTCATGTAGTAAAAATAATATTAAATGGTCTTATGAAGGCAAAAATGGTCCGAAATTTTGGGGAAATATTACTGAAAATTATAAATTTTGTAAAATTGGCTACAATCAATCGCCTATTAACATTACTTTGCCTTTTGATAACAATAATTTAAATTTTTTATACCAAAAAGTTGAGCTCGATAAAAAAATAATGCCTCATCAACTTTATCTAACTGTTTATGGTGAAAATTTTGTAATTAATTCTGTTAATAAAAAAAAGTATCATTTGCAATATATTAAATTTCATAAACCAAGCGAACATCAAGTAAACGGTAAATTTTATGATCTAGAAATGCAATTACTTCATAAAAGTGAAGATGAGCAATGGTTGATTGCTAGTTTTTTTATTACTAATAATTGGCAAGAAAACCAAAATTTTCAACAACTAATCGATTTTTTAAATAGTAAAAATCTCACCACAACTCTTGATCTTAAAAAAAATATTTTACATAATAGTGATAGTTTTTTTTATGAAGGTTCTTTTACTACTCCGCCATGCCTAGAAGCAGTGAAATGGTTTGTATTTAAACAGCCTATTTTGCTTAGTCAAGATCAAATAAATTCAATTATTAAAAATACTATCTTTGTTTTAAACAATGCTCGACCATTACAAAAATTTGAGCCACAAAAATTTTAATTATGCAAATCAACAATGTCACAAATAATGTTTCTAATGTTCTTAATAAACCCCAGCAGCAGGCAATTAGCACTACCGAAGGTCCTTTATTGGTTTTGGCAGGAGCTGGCACAGGTAAAACTAAAGTGCTTACCTCGAGAATTATTAATATTTTAAACTGTGGTTTGGCAAATCCTTACGAAATTTTAGCAGTAACCTTTACCAATAAAGCGGCCAATGAAATGAAGCATCGAATTTCTGCTGAAATTGGCGATTTGGCTAGTGGTTTATGGATTGGCACTTTTCATGCTATTTGTGCTAAAATTTTAAGAAGACACTCTGATATTGTTGGTTTAAGCTCTGATTTTATCATAATAGACGACGAAGATCAGTTACGTTTGATAAAGCAAATTTTACTCGATCTAAACATTGATGGTAAACAATTTTCACCAAAAACTTATTTACAAAAAATTTCTAAAATCAAAGATTTAGTACAATCAAACATTAATAACAATGATATAAATTTGCCAAAATTACAAGATGTTTATCGACTTTATCAAAGCAGGTTGTTAGCTATGAATTCTACTGATTTTGGCAATTTAATTAGTCATAATCTCGATATTTTTGCTAAAGCTCCTGAGGTTTTGCAAAAATATCAGCATCAGTTTCGCTATATTTTAATCGATGAATACCAAGATACTAACAATGCTCAATATCAATGGTTGCTACTACTTTCTAAGCTTTATAATAATATTTGTTGTGTTGGCGACGATGATCAATCAATCTATAGCTGGCGAGGAGCAAATATTGCAAATATTTTAAGATTTGAAAAAGATTTTGCCGATGCTAAAGTTATCCGTCTTGAGCAAAATTATCGATCTACTTCGGCAATTTTGCAGGTTGCAGATGCGGTTATTTCAAAAAATACTCAAAGACATGGCAAAACTCTTTGGACTAATCAAAACAAAGGTAACTCGGTCAAACTTGCTACTTTTTTTGATGATAGACAAGAGGCTCAAAATATTGCTAACTCTGTAAAAAATGCTATTTTACAAAGGCAGGCAATTGCTAATCAGATAGCAATTTTAGTGCGTGCAGGCTACCAAACTCGACCTTTTGAAGAAGCTTTTATGCAACAAGGAGTTGCTTATCGAGTAATTGGTGGGCTAAAATTTTATGATAGGCAAGAAATTCGCGATTGCATTGCTTATTTGAGGTTATCTGCTAATTTAAACGATGATTTAGCTTTGTTAAGAGTAATAAACACTCCTAAACGAGGAATTGGCGATGCAACTTTACACATGATTGCTGAAATTGCTAAACAGCAAAAAATTTCAATGTTTAATGCTATAAATTTTTGTTTTACTAATAATTTAATCAAAAATAAAAGCGGTTTGCAAATTTTTATGCAAGTAATTAGTAAATATCATCAACAAATTAATCTGATAAATTTGGCAGAATTGGCAAAATCTTTATTTAATGAAACTGGTTATTGCCAGCATTGGAGACTTGAAAACAATCTAGAAGCCCAAGGTAGACTCGAAAATATTGAAGAATTTATTAAAAGTTTAGTCGATTTTTCTAGCATTAATGAATTTTTAGAATACGCATCTTTGGTTGAGGCAAAAGATGAAAAAAATCTACAAGATGCGGTAAATATTATGACGGTTCATGGTTCAAAAGGGTTGGAATTTGACATGGTTTTTTTACCTGGTTTAGAAGAAGGAATTTTTCCAAGTAGTAAATCTCTCGATAATTTAAGTGGCATAGAAGAAGAGCGTAGATTGCTTTATGTGGCAATTACAAGGGCAAAAAAATATTTACAATTATCTTTAGCGAAAAATCGTTTTGTTTTTGGTGGTTCGCAACAAACCTCGCCCTCGCGCTTTTTGCAAGATATTCCAAAAACTCAACTCGAATGCCAAGAAATATCTTTTGGTCAAGTAAAAAATTATACAAAAACTTTTGTAAAAAATACTCATTTTAATAACACTACATTTAATTATAAAAGCAACAATAAGCCATTGCAATCAGCTAAAAAAGAAGATAATAATTTATGGAAGGTTGGTAAAAAAGTTGAGCATGCTAAATTTGGTATTGGCACTATTATTAAAACAGATGGTAACAAGCTTGAAATTAATTTTCATAATCTTGGCACAAAAACTATTTTGCAAGATTTTATAAAATTAGTTTAGTGATGTAATGTTGCCATAATGTAGTCTTTATAAGTATATTAAACATTCCTATATTTTGTAAACAAAATATAGGATGAATTTGAATTAAAGCAATCTTATTTTAGAGCCAAGAGAATTAGAGGAAAAAGAGGTAGAGGAGTAGTTGAAAAAACTCCTGTCGTTACTTGCAAACTCTACAGCTTTTTGTGATTTTTTAATGCAAGAATCATGTTAATGGTATAGAATCTTTTTGGAGCTATTGCAAAAGAAGATTAGCAAAATTTAATGGTTTAACTGATAAAAATTATCTAAAAAAAATAAAAGAAGATGTTATTTTAATTATGAATGAAGCTAGTTGGCATCAATCACAGAATCTAATTATACCAAAAAATATTTAAATAGCTCTTCTTTCCGCCATATTATCTAGAGATTAATTAGCTTGAAAGGTTTTGAAAATATATTAAAGGACAATGTGATTTTAAAATATAAGTATTAGAAATCTTATTAGAATTAGAACTGGCTGTTTGTAAATTTGTTTGGAATTTATCAGTTTATGTTGTTAAGAGTTTTGTTTATTGTATTATGTGGATGAGGTGGTATAACAAACCTATGAAACCACCTAATGAACCATGCTATAAAAAACAAAAGCACCTATTAAAGAACTCGCTGAAGGAAACCCTGTGCCATCAATATTTAAATTGTGATCTTGTTGATGTTTGCGCTAATTATCATGCTAGAAAAGAGCTGGAAATAAGAATAAAAGATAATTATCGTTAAAAATAAGAAGCGGTATTGATTAAACAGAATGTTATATAAAAACTTAGGTTTTAGACAATTTTAGTTGATTTTAATATCTGCTAAAGCCATAATTTGTCTAAATGACACTTGGGCAAAACACTTGGGCAAAACACTTGGGCAAAACACTTGGGCAAAACACTTGGGCAAAACAAGTATATAAAACATTCCCATATTTACTTACGAAGAAATTTAGAGAAATTTTGAGATATTTTTATTGCGATGAAACGGCTAATCTTCCGAAGTAAAATCAATTAGGCTGGGGCAGGCAAGTATCAATGAAAGTTATGTTGCCGAAACATCTGGCGAGTTATTTTTAATTAATAGCCATATTAACGATTATAAATTTGCTAGCACTTTTAATCATCAAGCTAAACGGCCTCGAAAATTATTACTTCATAAAAAACAAATCAATAAAATTATTGGCAAAATACATCAAGGTTTTTCGGTGGTGCCAATGAAAATTTATTTTAATAAAAAAAATCT
>CAMAWV010000007.1 GCA_945862075.1 Rickettsia typhi
GCAATTTGATATTTAATATTTTTGATAGTTTATCATAACCATCTGTAGCAAGAATTACAATTTTGTATTGTTACCCCTAATCTGTGAAAGCTAATTACAAATAAGCTTTCACAGATTAGTAGGGTAGTATTTTTTTAATTTTTTAGAGAGTGATGTAATTTAATTTGTAATCATTTCTTTGATCTCTGCTAGTTTTACTGTTTTTGTAGTTTTTTATAAGTTAAAGTTAAAAAATCTTAATTTATAGAGGTTAAATCTACAATACTGTATTCATCTAGCAATACCTTATATTTTAAAGAAATGTGCTAACAAATTCAAATATAATGGTTTTTTTAAATTCCTAAACTAATCTTGCAAAAATCGGCGATAGATAGGTTTTCTGCCCTTAAACAAGGATTAATATTGAGTTTTTCGAGGGTTGTTTTGGCTATATTTGGCAAAAAAATGCTTTTTAATGATTGTCGTAGCATTTTTCTAGGTTGATTAAAAGCGGTATTGACTACTAATTGATATTTTTTTAGTGAAAAACTTTTATCAAAATAATGGTAATTGCTAATGATATTTAATTGCTCTATGTTTCTGGGGATAATTTCAATAATTGCCGAGGTTACTTTAGGTGGTGGGGTGAAGATGTTTTTATTTACTAAAAATAATATTTTGGTTTGACAAAGTAAATTTATGTTAGCAGAGAGTCGGCAATAGTTTTTAGTGTTGGCTTGAGCGGTAATTCTTTCAGCAACTTCTTTTTGCAACATTAAGTGCATTGATTTAATATTATGTAAATTATTTAGCCATTTAAAAATTAAAGTAGTGCCTATGTTATATGGTAAGTTAGCAATAATTTTAAATTTACGGTTGTTAAAAATTTTATTTTCGTCAATTAATAAAGCATCATCGTTAATAACGGTAAGTTGTGAAAAATATTGTTTTATTTGATTTAGTATTGGTAGGCATCTAGAATCTTTTTCAATACAAATTAAACTTGCAATTGGTTGTTCTAAAATTGATCTAGTTAAACAACCAGGACCAGGACCTATTTCTAAAACTAGTTCTTGTTCTAAATTGCCAGTTGAAGCAACAATTTTTTTGGTAAAATTATGATCAAAAATAAAATTTTGACCTAAATTTTTTTTAGTAATTAATTGATGTTGTTGTACTAATTGCGAGGTTGATGGTAGAGATGTTAGAATTTTATTCATTTGATTTTTTTAATAATATTAAAGATTTTTTGCTTAGTAAGAAAAAACGAAAAATGATTAAATAAAATAAAATTTGCCTTTAAGCATCTCTGAAAGTCATTGTTCTGTTTGTTATTTATATTGTCAAATTGTTGTTGTAGAACAAAAATATTGTTGTTTTGATGGTTTCTTTGTAAAAAGCGAGTAAATCGAATTTTTTTGTTTGTAATAATGCTTAAAACAATATGGCAACGATAGTGTTTTGATTTTTCAAGTAGTAGGGGAACATTAAACAGTGCTATTTGTTGTTTTTTTTGTTTTGCTTGTTGTAGGAACTTTTGTTTTTCTTTTTGCACTAAAGGATGAAGTATTTTTTCTAATTGAGTTAAGTTGTGTTGATTGTTAAAAACTAGGTTACCTAAAATTTTTCTATCAATGTTCTTTGCTACAATGCAACTCGGAAAAATTTTAGCGATTTTTTGAATTATATTTGATTTTTTTAAAAGCTGATGCACTATTAAATCGGCATCGAAAACTACAATATTAAGTTTGGGAAATTGAGTAAAAATTTTGGTAATAAAGTTTTTACCTGAGGCAATACCACCGCTTAAACCAATAATTTTTAGCATAACTATTTAATGCACCCGAATGTATTTTTCTAGTTCTTCAATGGCAAAATCTTGTAAGTTTCCTTGCCATCTTAAAACCACTACTCCTTTAGGATTAACTAACCAAGTTTCTGGCACAGCCTGTAAATTCGTGGTTTTAGAAAATTGGCCAGAACCATCGGTAATAACTTTTAGATAAGGATTGCCTTTTTCTTTTAAAAATTTTAGAGTATTTTTGTTTAAATCTTGCCAAGCCACGCCATATAAATCAACAAAACCTTGTTGTTGTAAGGTAAATAAAATATCATGTTCTGCTACACAAGTAGAGCACCAAGAGGCAAAAAAGTTTAGTACTACATATTTACCAAGTAAATCTTTTTTAGTAATGAAAAAGCCTTCTTCATAGAGGTTTGGTAACGAAAAATCAGGTAAGGAAAAATGAGTTTTATCAAAACTTAATTGATTTGATGAAGATTCCATGAGTTGTGTTTGAGGCTCTGATTCTTCTTTTATTTGAATTGGTTTTAATTTTTTGCCTAAAATTTTTTCATCGTTAGCATTAATAATTGTTTCGGCCTCTATTAATTGAGGGTTGACAGTAGTTTTTTTGTTTGGTAGATTGTAAATAGCAAAACCAATAATACTAACTAAAAACACCAAAACAATAAGTGGTATAAATTTATACATAAAATAACAAATAATTTTCTATGAAGTTTTCTTTTAGTTTAAAACAAAAAAATAATAAAGCAAGAAGAGGTGAATTAAAAACTGCACATGGCATAATTCAAACTCCTGCTTTTATGCCAGTTGGTACCGCAGGCACAGTAAAAGCTTTAAAAAATCAAGATATTTTAGCAAGTGGTGCAGAAATTATTTTGGGAAATGTTTATCATTTAATGCTACGCCCTGGAGCTAATTTAATTGCTGAAATGGGTGGTTTGCATGGTTTTATGGGCTATAATGGTCCAATTCTGACCGATTCTGGAGGGTTTCAAGTGATGTCTTTAGCAAAAATTAGCAAAATTTCTGATCTTGGAGTAGAGTTTTCTTCACATATTGATGGTTCAAAACATTTTCTTACTCCGCAAAAATCTATTGCTATACAACACCAATTAAATAGCGACATTACAATGATTTTTGATGAATGTGTGGCGCATCCTGCTACTTATGAGCAAGCTAAAACAGCAATGCTTAGATCAAACAATTGGGCTTGGCAATGTAAAGAAACTTTTATTGATAGACCTGGATTCGGTTTATTTGGTATTATGCAAGGCTCAACTTTTAGTGATTTACGAGAACAGTCAGCAAAAAATTTACTTAATATCGGTTTTGATGGTTATGCTTTGGGCGGTTTGGCGGTAGGTGAGGGGCAAGAGGAAATGTTAAAAGTTCTTGATTATGCAGTTGATTTTTTACCAGAAAATAAGCCACGATATCTTATGGGAGTGGGTAAACCTGTCGATATTATTTTGGCAGTGGCAAGAGGAATTGATATGTTTGATTGTGTAATTCCTACTCGTTCTGGCAGAACTGGGCAGGCTTTTACAAGTAGGGGAGTGGTTAATATTCGCAATAGTAAATATAAAGGAAGTAAAGAAAAACTCGATGAACAATGTTCTTGCGATGCCTGTTTGTATCATAGTGTTGGTTATTTACAACATTTGGTTAAGTCAAACGAAATTTTGGGGGCAATGTTACTTTCACAACATAATATTTTTTATTATCAAAAACTGATGAAAGATATCAGATTATCTATAGAAAATGATAATTTTGAATTTTTGTTACAAAAAATATTGTATCAATTTAATACAATTAAATAAAGTTTTTGGCTACATTCATAATTAACGCTCATGATATTTTATTTTGCTTAAAATATTATTTAGTTGGTGTTATATTTTAACTTATAGTTCTTTTTCTATGAAAAAATCTTTATTATTTTTTGGTTTATTGTGTTTTTTGAGTGTTCCCGCCTATACTCAAAAAATTCCTGATGATCATCCTCAAAATCATCAACAAGATTCTCGTCATCTTTCACCAAAAGAAAAAGAGCAAAAATGGCAAGAAAAATATAATTCTGCAAGCCCAGAAAAACAACAAAAAATGCAACAAAAAAAAGCGATGTTACAAAATCTCTCTCCTCAACAAAAAAAAGATCTAAAACAAGAAATGCACAGACATAAAGCTAAAATAAAAGAAATAACAGGAACTCAATTAAATATTCAATAACCAAATGGCTGGCGAATCTTATTCTCTTATTGTTACTGTGGTTTCAAGTGTTGTTTATGCTTTTGTTTTAGGTTTTTGTTTTTATCGGTTAAAATTACCAATAATTTTAGGTTATCTGTTAGCTGGGGTTTTGGTTGGTCCGTATACTCCTGGTTTTGTTGGTGATATTTCTATAGCTAGGCAATTAGCCGAAATAGGAGTAATTTTACTTATGTTTGATGTTGGTATGCACTTTTCTTTGCAAGATTTAATAAAAGCAAAAAGTGTAGCTTTTTTTGGAGCTATTGTGCAAATCATTCTTACTTCTCTAATTGGTTTTGCGATTTTTTTCTATTTTTCTTTTGGTAAAATAGAAAGTTTCATTATGTCAATATCGCTTTCTATTGCTAGCACAGTAGTATTAATCAGAAATTTTCAGCAACAAAACTTAATAACTACAAATGTTGGTAAAACCGCTGTTGGTTGGTTAGTGGTAGAAGATGTTTTAATGGTGCTAATTTTGGTTTTATTACCTGTTTTGTTAAGCAATTTAAATAATAATTTTAATTGGCACTCTTTTTCTTTAATCGCCATAAAAACCATAATCAAAATTTTTATTTTTATTGCTTTTATGGTGTTTGTTGGTAAATATTTACCTAATTTATTAAAAATAATCGATAAAACTAATATTTCCGAACTAAATACTTTAGGTATTTTAGCTATTGCTTGCGGTTTTGCTTTTGTTGCTTATAATTTTTTCGATACCTCTTTTGCTTTAGGAGCTTTTATGGCTGGCTTTGTTTTAAACGAAAGCGATGTTGGTAAAAAAATGTCAAATTTAATTATACCTCTTCGTGATTTGTTTGCAGTGTTGTTTTTTATTGCCACAGGTATGGTTTTTAACCCATTAATTTTATTCACTGAAACTAAATTAGTTTTAATAACTTTTTTATTGATCGTTTTAGTGCGTCCAATGATTATTTTTGTTTTAATGAAAATCTTAAAACAAGAGCGAGATGATTGTTTAAATATGTCTTTTGGTTTGGCTCAAATTGGTGAATTTTCTTTTATTTTAGGTGCCTTAGCTTTAAAAATGGGTAATTTTTCTGTTGTATTATACGATCTAATTATTGCTGGAGCGATTCTCTCTATTGCGGTAAACTTTTTACTTTTTAAAATTAAAATTTAATTTTTCTTATCAAGTGTGTTTCATAAGATAAAAAATATCTTGTATTTTACATTTATATTTTTAATATTAACCTCAATTTAACAACTTTATATTATATCAATTCCTATCTTTAAACTTTATCTTTATGTATTTAAAAATTGGAAATTTATATTAGTTTATTTTATTTTACTTGTTTTTTTGCTATTTTTATGTCGGTTTTTAGTGTTGAAAAAATAATGCATTATACTGCTTATCAAATTTTTGCCATAATTGCCGATGTAGCAAGTTATCCTCAATTTTTACCATGGTGCAAACAAGCAAATATTATACAAAAGTTTTCGCCACAACATTTTCATGCTGAATTATCTATTGCTTTTCATCATATTTTACAAAAATACACATCCAATGTTGTTCTTACGCAGTTAAATACTCATAGTTTTGTTATTGAAACAAATGCAATAAAAGGTCCTTTTCAAAAATTACATAGTAAATGGCAAATAACTGGTCTAGATAACAATTATTGTAAAGTGAGCTTTTTTTTAGATTTCGCTTTTAATTCTTTTTTGCTAAATAAAACTATTGGTTTAGTTTTTTCTTCGGCTAGCCAAAAAATGATCGTTGCTTTCGAAAAAAGAGCCACTCAACTTTATTCTAACAAACTTTCATAAATGTATATACCGCTACGAAACCATACTTCTTATAGTTTATGTTTAGGGGCAATTAAAATTGATACCTTGGTTGATTTTGCCAAAACTCAACAATTACCAGCGATTGGCATTTGTGATAGTCAAAATTTATTTGGTGCTTTAGAGTTTTCGCTTGCTTGCAAGAAAGCTGGTATTCAACCGATTATAGGATCTGAACTACTTATTGATTTTCATTTACTTGAAGCAAAAAATAATAATCATCTCGATCTTGAAAAATCATTAGCCACTGTTCCTTTATTTGCTTTTAATCAACAAGGATATGAAAATCTAATGAGTTTGGTAAGTTATGGTTTTTTGCATAGAAAAATAAATTTAAAGCCATTTATTGAAATAGAATTGTTAAAAAAACACAGCGAAGGGCTTATTGCTTTATCAGGTGGTTTAGATGGAGTGATAACAAAATTATTACTAAACAATCAAAAACAAATAGCTTTAAAAATTATTCATGAATTACTATCAATGTTTCCAGATAATAATTTTTATCTTGAAATAACTAGATATAACCATAAAGATGAGCAAAAAATAGAGTCGCAATTAATAGAGTTGGCAATTGCTTATAATATTCCGTTAGTTGCCACTAATAATGCTTTTTTCTCTAATCCAGATATGTACGAAGCTCAAGATATTTTATCTTGTATCGCTACTGGCTCTTCATTAGAAGAAGAGGGTAGGGCAAAAAATACTGCTTGGCAATATCTACGAGATGATAAAGAATTTTGCCAGCTTTTTTCTGATTTACCAGAAGCTTTAGAAAATACCATAAACATTGCCAAGAAATGCCATATAATGCCAAGCGAACGATCTCCTGCTTTGCCAAGTTTTAGTTCTGAGCCTAGTTTTGATGAGTATCATGAAATTACAAAACAAGCCAACTTCGGATTATCCACAAGATTACAACAAAAATTTTTAGAAAGTCAATACACCACACAGCAACAACAAGAAATAACCTTGCAATATCAACAAAGACTCCAATATGAGCTTGAAATTATCATAAAAATGAATTTTGCAGGCTATTTTTTAATTGTATCTGATTTTATCAAATGGGCAAAACAACAGCAAATTCCAGTAGGGCCAGGTAGAGGTTCTGGAGCTGGTTGTTTAGTAGCTTGGGCATTGCAAATTACCGATCCAGATCCTATTCGTTTTGGTTTGCTTTTTGAACGATTTTTAAATCCAGAAAGAGTTTCAATGCCAGATTTTGATATTGATTTTTGCCAATCAAGAAGAGATGAGGTTATAAGTTATGTGCAACAAAAATATGGTTTTGAGTATGTTGCTCAAATTATTACTTTTGGTAAATTGCAAGCAAGAGCCGTTTTGAAAGATGTAGGACGTGTTTTACAAATGCCTTATAGTCAGGTAGATAGAATTTGCAAACTTATTCCTTTTAATGCTATTGAAGCTGTGACTTTGCAAAAAGCTATTGATATGGATAAAGACTTGCAACAAGCAATTTTAGATGATTCTCAAATTACACGTCTTGTTGATATTAGTTTGAAATTAGAAGGTTTAAACCGCCATGCCTCAACTCATGCGGCAGGAATTGTTATTGGCGATAAGCCCTTGCAAAAAATTTGTGCCTTATATCAAGATTTCGATTCTACAATGCCTGCGGTTGGATATTCAATGAAATATGCCGAATCTGCTGGTTTGGTAAAATTTGATTTTTTAGGGCTTAAAACTCTTACTGTGATTGCTGAAACTGTAAAATTAGTTACCAAAACTCGAAAAATAAATATTGATATTAATACTATTTCTCTTAACGATAAAAACACTTTCGATATGCTGGCAATTGGCGATTCTATTGGAGTTTTTCAAATAGAATCTTCTGGTATGCGATCGGTTTTAAAGCAAATGAAAGCCGATAAACTCGAAGATATTGTAGCTCTTATTTCACTTTATCGCCCAGGGCCTATCGATAATATTCCAACTTACATTAAAAGAAAACACAAAGAAGAGCAAATACAATATCCTCATCCACTTTTACAAGATGTTTTACAAGAAACTTATGGAGTGATAGTTTATCAAGAGCAAGTGATGGAAATTGCTAAAATTCTAGCAGGCTACAGTCTTGGTAGTGCCGATTTATTAAGAAGGGCAATGGGTAAAAAAATAAAAGAAGAAATGGATAAACAACGTGAAATTTTTATAGCTGGAGCTAATAAAAATAACATTAACACACAACAAGCTTCTGAGATTTTTGATTTAGTCGATAAATTTGCAGGTTACGGTTTTAATAAATCTCATGCAGTGGCCTATGCTTTAATTTCGTATCAAACTGCTTATTTAAAGGCAAATTTTTTACCAGAATTTTTAACTGCTTCAATTAATCTTGAGCTTGATAATACTGAGAAAATTAATGTTTATTTGCAAGTTGCCAAAACTCATAATATTCCAATTTTACCTCCCAGTATTAACCACTCACAATCTTGTTTTAGTATTGAATGTATTTGATGTTTTAAAAAATTTCTAATATTACAACAAACTTATAAGTTTTTTTTATAGATTATCAGGATTCGTAATAAAAGTGATGTTGGTAAGATTGTGTTTTTGTAAAATTGAAAGTAAAGCAGTGATATTACTGTAAACGGTATTTTTATCGGCTTTTAAATGTATTTCTTGCTTATTATTTTGTTTAGAAATTTCAGCTAGATGATTAGTTAGATCTTTTAAGTCGCTTAATTTTTCTTCTAAAAAATAATTACCATTTTGATTGATAGAAATTGTAATTGGCTCATTGTTATTATTAACTTCTTGAGCTCGATCTGTAGGTAGTTCTAGCGATATTGCTGAATGAATACTAGGAGCGCAAATCATGAGTACAATTAATAATACCAAAAGCACATCAACTAAAGGAGTAATGTTTATTTCAGTAAGGGGAGCATGTAAATTATCGTTATCAAAAGAATTTAACATTTTTTTATCAATAAATTGAAACAGATATTTTCAGATAAATGACGAAGATGCTGAATAAGTAATTTATTATATCGCACAATACCATTGTAAGCCAACATTGCTGGAATTGCCACTGCTAAGCCTATGGCGGTAGTTACTAATGATTCGGCAATTGGCCCTGCTACCACCGAAATAGAAGCATTGCCACTTGTAGCTATTTTTTGAAAACCATGATAAATTCCTAAAACCGTGCCAAACAAACCAATAAAAGTTGAGCCAGAACCAATAGAGCCAAGTAATGTAAGCCCTTTATCGAGTTCTGAACGAATTTGATCGAGTTTTTGTACTAATTGAGTAATTATAAATTCTTTTTGCAAATCTAAACTTAATTCAAAAATATTTTTTTGTTGTAAATTTGGTATAATTGAAAATAATGAAAAAATAAGCAAATTTTGAGAAATGATTTTATATTGTTGAGTTTCTAAAAAATTTTGCTCAAAATTAATGTTTTTAGCGAGTTTTAAAGTTTTAAAATGCTTATAAAGTTGGTAAGTTTTAAAAAAAATAAGATACCAACTGCATAAAGAAGCCAAAATTAAAATAACCACCACCAAATTAGCAACTAAATTATTTTGAGCCAAAACTGAAAAAATATTCATATTGATTAAGTGAGTTGAAATTTAATAGGCACTAAAACAGAAGCTTTAATATTTTGACTATTTTGTTTTGCCGAAACAAAATGCCATTTTTGTACCGCCAAAATTGCCGATTCATCCAGGATAGCAAAGCCACTACTTTGGTGAATGCTTATTTCGGAAGGTGAGCCATTTTCTTGTACTACTACCAACAAAATAACTTCACCTTCCATACCCATTCGTTTAGCAGAAGCTGGATATTTTGGAGGAGTATTGTTTAAATATTCTGCATCAAATTGTGGAGCAGTAATGCTAGAATTATTAGTGGAATTATTTAATTTAGCTTGATTGTTTTGATTATTCTCAAAATTATGATTTTGGCTATTTTTACTTACTGAATTTGTTTTGTTAATAAAGGTATTTGTAGGTGTTGTTTGTTTTTTAACAACATGATTTTGTGAAGATATTTTAAAATTTAAACCAGTTGAAATTTGTGATTTTATTGCATAATTAAAATTAGAAGTTGGCTGATTAAAAAAACCGCCACAAAACAACATAATATGCAATAAAGCAGAAAATAGCAAAGCTAAATATTTAAAATTATTAAATATCACCATACAATAAAAACTTGGTTTTAAAAATTAAGATATTATGAACTATCTTTTCTTGATAGTCAATATCATTTTTATAAAAATTGCAAAATTATTGAAAATTACTTTTGCAATTTAAATTTAGATGTTTAAAATTTTTTTTGTTGCTTAATTATTTTACTTTTGGAGGGATGGCCGAGAGGCTTAAGGCGTCGGTTTGCTAAACCGATATATGGTTGAAAAGCTATATCGGGGGTTCGAATCCCCCTCCCTCCGCCATATTTTACTTCATTTGCAACTTTTTAATGATTCTTGTTTTTTTATAGAAATTAATTATCAAGATGTTTACAAAGATGTTTTTTTATTTTAAATCTAGTGATATTGTTTTCTATCTTAAAATGCATTGGTATTATTCTAAAACGAGTCGCTTTTTCTATTAAATATTCGATAAAAATTATTTGCGGTGGCATTAATAATTTGTTCTAAACTAATATTTTTAAGATTCGCTACAAATTTTGCCACTTCTAAAACATAAGCGGGTTGATTAATTTTGCCACGATGAGGAGTGGGGGCTAAATAAGGAGAATCGGTTTCAAGCAATAATAAATCAAGAGGTATTTTTTTTACCGAATCTTGTAATTCGTAAGCATTTTTGAAAGTAACAATGCCAGCAACAGACATATAAATGCCAAACTTTAAAGCGAAATCAGTAAGAATTGGTGAGCCAGAAAAACAATGTAAAACCACTGGAAATTTTTTTATTGTTAGATATTTTTGTAAAATATTTATAGTATCTGTATCTGCCGATCTGGTATGTACAATTAACGGCAGTTGAGTAACTTGCGAAGCGATAATATGCTCAATAAAAGATTGTTTTTGTAAATCAATAAACTTATTGGTATGATAATAATCTAGTCCAGTTTCGCCAATGCTAATAATTTTAGAATATTTATTAATAAAATCAATAATTTGTTTAGCAGTAATTTGCGGTTCTTCTTCTACATAACAAGGATGATTACCTATCGAACAAAAAACATTAGTATAATTTGTATAGGGTAATATTTTTTTTTCAAAAACACTAATTTTTGTGCAGATAGTTTGTAAAATATTAACTTTATTTTGTGAGCAATTTTGTAAAATTTCTAGAATATCAAGCTGTTTTTCAGTTATTAAATCGAGGTGGCAGTGAGTATCTATTAAATGAGATAATTGCATAAAATTTAATAATTAACAACTGTAACTATATTTAAATCGTTTATTTTTTCTACTGGGTTAACGAAAACCGAATTTTTATCAACTTTTTCAACAACTCCAATTAATAAACCAGGTGGCAGAGTGTCGCCATCGCCAGAAGTATAAACTTTATCTCTTATTTTAACTCGATGATTTTTAGATAAATATAAAATTTCCATCATATTATTATTTATTCCTGCTAAAATCCCCCTGCTTCTAGAATTAGCTGTTATAATAGGAATTTTTGAGCGAGAATCAGTGGTGAGTAAAACTCGAGATTTTTTAGTGTTAACATCAAAGCTCTCAACTCTGCCAACCACACCTCTTTTTCCGAGAACGATTTGTCCGAGCTTTATATTGCTCTCTTTTTCGGTAATGATTATCAAGCTATTATTAAAAACTGATTGAGAAAAACCAACAACTTCTGCCATTTGATAGTTTTGCAATCTGGGTTTAACAAAATTTAAAGAATTTCTTAATTCTTTATTTTCTTCATAAATAGCAAGAGAAGTGAGGTAATACTGATTTAATTCGTTGATTTGCGATTTTAATAATTTATTATCTTCTTTAGCCTTTACTAACTCATTAAAGTTTGTCACAAGTGAAATTGCGGTATTGAAAGGCCAAGAAATAATACTAGAAACAGGAGATGAAACATTAACTATAGCATTGGAAATATTAGTGGTAAAACTTGGTTGAATTTTACTAATAATTATTAGTATTAACGATAAAATGATAAAAAACATAGTTTCAATTTTTTTAAATATCAAACTAAAGCTATGCTTTAATGCCAAATTAGATTTTTTGACATTATAATTTACATAATTATTCATTTATTTAAGAATCTTGACGAAATAATGTTGCTCTAAACATTTTCATATTTTCTAATACTTTGCCACAACCATTAACTACACAAAGCAGAGGATCTTCAGCCACAAAAACTGGCAAACCAGTTGCTTGCCGTACGACATGATCTAGGTTTTTTAATAAAGCACCGCCACCAGAAAGCACAATACCTCTTTCAACAATATCGGAAGAGAGTTCTGGGGGAGTGCATTCGAGAGCAACCTTGATAGCGTCAACAATTTGTTCGACTGTTTCCATTAAACTTTCGGATATTTGTCTTTCGGTAAGAATCATTTCGCGCGGAATACCGTTGGAAAGATCTCTTCCTTTAACTTCTATTGTAGCTCCGTCACCATTTTCTGGTCTACAAGCTGCACCAATGGTTTTTTTAATTCTCTCTGCGGTAGATTCGCCAATTAGTAAATTTTGATATCGACGAATATAAGAAATAATTGCCTCATCCATTTTATCGCCACCAACTCGAACAGATCGAGAATAAACTATGCCACCTAAAGATAAAATACCAACTTCGGTAGTACCACCACCAATATCAACAATCATCGAGCCAGTTGGTTCGGTTACAGGTAAGTTAGCACCAATAGCTGCCGCCATAGGTTCTTCGATAAGATACACTTCATTAGCTCCCGCACCTTCTGCGGCCTCTTGAATAGCTCTTCTTTCAACGGGAGTTGAGCCAGAAGGGACACAAATTATAACCCTAGGACCTAACCAACTTTTTGTTTGATTAACTTCTCTAATAAAGTGTTTAATCATTTCGGCTGCAATTTTAAAATCGGCAATTACACCATCTTTTAAAGGCCGAATAGCTTCAATTTTGGCAGGAGTTCTGCCTAACATCATTTTAGCAGTACTGCCAAATGCACAGGGAATCATTACTCCACCTGGTTCGTTTAAAATAGCAACCACAGAAGGTTCGTTTAAAACAACACCCTGACCTGCAACATAAACCAAAGTATTCGCTGTTCCAAGATCGATGGCAACATCTTTTGAAACAAAAGACATTTTTGGCAACAGACTAGAAAGTATAGACATTAAGTTTTCTCCTAGAGATTTTTAAGTTTTTCAAGACAATTAAGATAAGCTAGAGCAGAAGCAACCAAAACATCGGTGCTTGCACCATTAGCTGAAAAAATTCTACCATTTTGACAAAGACGCACCAAAACACTAGCTTGGGCATCGGTACCGGCAGTAACGGCTTGAACTTGGTATAATTCAAGGGTTGCTTGATGCAAAATTAACTGATTTAAGGCAGAAAAAATAGCATCTACAGGACCATCTTTTGATATAAAATTAACTTCTTTTATATTAGTGTCAACTTTTATTTTTAAAAAAACCTCTGCATTTTTATTGTTGCCACAATTTACTAATAAATCAAGCAACTGATAAGTAGAATTTTTATGAATAATTGAAGAATCAACTAAAGAAATTAAATCGGCATCGGACACTTCTTTTTTTTTATCGGCCAAATCTTTGAATTGTAAAAAAGATTGAGCTAAAAGCTCTTCTGAAATATCGTATCCTAAAAGTTTTAATTTATCTTTAAAAGCCGCTCTGCCAGATAATTTGCCAAGTTTAAGTGAAGTTTTTTCAACTCCAACACTTTCTGGATTAATAATTTCGTAGGTTTGCCTATTTTTTAAAATACCATCTTGATGAATACCGCTTTCATGAGCAAAAGCATTGGAGCCAACAATGGCTTTATTTGGCGACACAGCAAAACCAGTAATACTAGAAACAAGCTTTGAGATTCTAGAAATTTGTGTAGTTTCAATATTTGTGATAGCTTGATAAAAATCTGATCTAGTTTTAATTGCCATTACCACTTCTTCAAGAGGAGTATTGCCAGCTCTTTCGCCAATGCCGTTAATTGTGCATTCAATTTGTTTTGCTCCTGCTAAAACACCAGCCAAAGAATTTGCTGTTGCCAAGCCAAGATCATCGTGGCAGTGCACAGAAATAATGGCTTTATCAATATTTATGACATTGTTTTTGATATTTTTAATTAATTCAAAATACTGCTCGGGAGTGGTATAGCCAACGGTGTCTGGTAAATTAATGATGGTGGCTCCATTATTTATGGCTGTTTCAATGGCTTTAAATAAAAAATCTGGCTCAGATCGAGTAGCATCTTCGGCCGACCATTCAACTTGTGCAACATTATTTCTAGCAAATTTTACCGAAGAAGCAATTAATTGCAAAACTTCTGATGGTTGCATTTTTAACTTATATTGCATATGAATTGGGGAAGTTGCAATAAAAGTATGGATGCGTTGCATTGGAGCAGAGGATATTGCTTTGACAGCAATGGAAATATCAGATTCTTTTGCTCGGCACATCCCGCAAATAATTGAGTTTTTTATAGTTTTAGCAATTCTCTCAACACAAAAAAAATCACCATTAGAAGAGGCCGGGAAACCTGCCTCGATAACATCAACCCCTAAAGATTCAAGTGCTTTAGCAACTAAAATTTTTTCTTCGATGTTCATAGTGGCACCTGGTGCCTGCTCGCCATCACGAAGAGTGGTATCAAATATTGCTATTTTATTGTGACTAATCATATTTTGTTGCTATAATTTAATTTTAAACCCAAAACCGAAATGTGGCATTTTAAATTTACAGTAAATTTTAGTTAAAAATATTTATGCAGTCAAGCAGGTTTTTATAAAATTATAATAAGATCATTTTTTATCTTTAGATGCATAAATATTAAGTTATTGAGCTATGTAAAAATGAAAAATGATATAAGATTTTTAGCATCACTTATGTGAAGTAAAAAAATCATTTTTTAGCTTAAAAAAAAGCACAATACTAGCTAAAAATAAAGTAAAAATATTAGCAATAATAACAACTTTATCGTTAATTAAAAAACCATAAATTAACCATAAAATAACCCCAGAAATATAGATAAAATACATTGGTAAAGAAATGGCTGAGGTATTTTTGGTTTTGATAATTAATATAACTTGTGGTAAAAAACTTATTGAAGTACAGAAAGCTGCAAAGTAACCAATAATTGATTGTAATAACATTTTTAAAATAAAATGGTGCTATCAAGTGGGATTGAACCACCGACCTCTTCATTACCAATGAAGTGCTCTACCGCTGAGCTATGATAGCAGTGGTAGCGGAGGAGGGAATTGAACCCCCGACAAACGGATTATGATCCCGCTGCTCTACCAACTGAGCTACTCCGCCAAAAATATGTATAAAAAATTATAACATCTTATTTTTTATAATGCAAGATGGCTTTTTATAATTATTTTTTACTAAACCAAAAGCGATCAAGAACAAAAAACCACACTCCATTTATAGCAGGCTCTATAATGGCATCAAGAGTAGCAAGCTCAAGGCTAGCATTAGTGATTAATCTGTTGCAAGTAATGGCAATTAAAATATGTCCACAAGTATAAATTAAAGCTCGATATAAGCTAATTCTGATGCTTTTATTAGTTATTTTATTAAGAAATATTTGAATAATATGCATCATAAATATTTATTTTGTAGTTTTTTAGTAACATAAACTGCTAAAATATTAAAGCAAAAAGTAATAACAAACAAACTTAAAGCAATAGCAAAAGCCGAAAGAGTTTTAGGGCTATCAAATTCTTGGTCACCTGTGAGAAGAGTGATAATTTGCACTGTAGCTGTGGTTACTGAATTAAGGGGATTTATAGTTAGATTAGCAACAAGACCAGCCGACATAACCACAATCATGGTTTCGCCAATTGCTCTAGAAACAGCTAAAATTATGGCAGAAACAATACTTGGAGCTGCAAAAGGCAGGGCAACATTAAGAATCATTTCTGATTTAGTGCTACCTAAAGCCAAAGCACCGTCTTGAAGATTTTTAGGCACTGCAAATAAAGCATCTTCAGTGAATGAAAGTATAAAAGGAGTTATCATTATACCCATTACCAAACCGCAAGAAAGAGCATTTTCAGAAGCTATGTTTATGCCAAAAAAAATAAAACACATTTTTATAAAAGGAACCACAAAAATAATAGCAAAATAGCCATAAACAATAGTTGGAACACCTGCTAAAATTTCAAGAATTGGTTTTAACCAATTTCTCATAATCGAGGTGCTGTAAAAAGTTAAATATACCGCCCCAAAAACACCTGTTGGTATTGCTATAGACATAGCAATAAAAGCAATTAGTATAGTGCCAATTAATACTGGTAAAATACCGAAAGAATTTTTAAGAGTTTCTGGCTCAGAAATATTGGCTATTTGCGGATTCCATTGAGTATTAAAGAAAAAATCAAGCGGAGAAACCAACTGAAAAAAACGATAAGATTCAACAACAATAACCACAACGATACCAACTGTAATTATAATGCCAAATAAAGCATTAAAACCAAGTAATTTTATAAAGAAATTCTCGATAGTTTTTTTGATATTAAAATTAATTTTTGCTAACCATAAAAATAAAAAGTAATTTAAAACTAATATTAATAAACTAATTACAGATAAAAAAGGCAAACACAAAATAAGTATAATACCTAAAAAACCATAACCAAAACAATAATGACTTGGTAAAGAAGTGGAGCGATTATTTTTATTGTTTTTTAATCTTGCCAAAGTTATTTTTTTATGTAAAAATTTTATAGCAACAAAAAAAATAATTAAACTTAACCAAAGCATGCTAAAAAAAGATAAATTAACTAGTAAAAAAGCAATACCTAGGCTCTTTACTTCTAATTTTAACTATCAATCACAACAAAAGCAACAAAAAGTTTTACTCAATTTTAATGATTTCAATTACTTAATTAATGTTTTAAAACTAAATACTGGTAATTTAGTTTTAATTTTTAACCAAAATCAAGGTAGTTTTTTAACCGAAATTAGTACTATCTATAAAAAACAACTTGAGTTAAAAATAATTAAACAAGTCTCTCCAACACAACCTCAAAGCAACATTGTTTTAGCTTTTGCTCTCATTAAAAATGTTAGGCTCGATTATATAGCAAGCAAAGCAACAGAAATGGGAGTTGGTTATTTTCAACCTCTTCTTACTGCGCGAACTGTTGTTGAAAACTTTAATAGCGAAAAATTTTTTACCAACATTAAAGAAGCAACAGAGCAATGCGGTCGTAATTTATTACCAAATATTTTGCCTTTAACAAAACTGTTGATGTTTTTAAACAATAAAAATCCTCAAGATATTTTGCTATTTTGCAATGAAAACGGCAATGGAACTCAAGCTAGTAAAATTTTACCAACTCTTATAAAAAATAATCAGAATCAAAGAATCGTAATTTTAATAGGTCCAGAAGGAGGTTTTAATAAAGTAGAGCAAAAACTTATTTTAGAGCAAGAAAATTGTTTTGCTCTTAATTTAGGACCTAGAATTTTACGATCAGATACTGCTATAGTAACCGCTTTAGCTTTGGTGCAGGAATTTTTAGGTGATTTTCATTTACCTGCAAATTTTTATTTAGAAGAAATTTCTATTTGATTTTTTATCAGATTAGTTTTAAAATATTAAATAACCCAAATAAAAACCAATATTTAGATATGTCTAATACAACTTTTCAACAACAAGAAATTAATAAAAATTTTCAAAGTCTACTTAATTATTTTTCTTCCGATCTTATAGAAATAGAAAAAATTATTTTAAATTCTGCTTCTGGAAAATCTAACTTAATTGCCGAAATAACTCACAATTTATTTAGCTCTGGCGGTAAAAGAATTAGGCCAATTTTATTATTGGCAACTGCTAAACTTTGTGGCAATCAAAATATTTTTGCCCAACATTATCTAGCTGCGGCAGTTGAAATTATTCACACTGCCACTTTGCTTCACGACGATGTTATTGATAATAGTCAAGTTCGTAGAGGCAAAAAAACCGCCAATGCTTTACATGATAATAAAGCTAGTATTTTAGTGGGTGATTATCTATTTTCTTTGGCATTTCAGATAATGGTTAAAACCAAAAATTTAGAAGCATTACAATTGTTATCTAAAACATCTTCTATTATTGCCGATGGTGAAGTTTTGCAACTACAATATTCAAATAATCCTCTTATTACCTATCAACAATATTGCGATATTATTTTTGGCAAAACAGCTGTTTTATTTTCAGCATCTTGTGAAGTTGGAGGTATTATTAATAATGCTTCGCCTAAACAAATTTTACATTTACAACAATTTGGCTCTGATCTAGGCATGATTTTTCAAATTGTCGATGATATCTTAGATTATACAGCTAATCAACAAGAATTAGGCAAAAATATCGGTGGCGATTTTTTTGAAGGAAAAATCACTTTACCAATCATTTTAGCCTTAAAAAAAGCTAATGAAACAGATTTTAAAACCATTACCGAATTATTTTCTTATAACCTTCAACATCATAACAATAACGAAAAAAATCTTAACTCTATTCTTGATTTATTAAATAAATATAATTCAATTACCGAAAGCAAAAATATCGCTCAGAAATTTTTCATAAATGCTAATCAAAAACTCGATATATTTCCAGATTCTCTAGCAAAACAACAGTTACAATGCATTTTACAATATGCTTCTTTGCGAATTTCTTAAAAAATATGAAAAAAATTATTTTTTACCTAATATTTATATTTTTAATCAATAAGTCAGTTTTTGCACAAATTATTGATAGCACTTCTTTTAATTGGCTTATCTATGAAATACCAGATCCAGAAGATAAAGAGTTCAAGTTATGCTATATGGTTGCTCATCCTATTTTTTCTGATACCGATCATAATTCGCGCAAAAAACCTTATCTAATGATTACTAGATTTCAAAAAACTCGTAGCGAAGAAATAAGTATTTATGGTGGCTACGAATTTAAATTAAATAGCAATATTTTCTTACTTATCGATTCTTATCAATTTCGCCTCAAAACTAAAAGCGAAATTGCTTGGGCAAAAACCAAACAAGAAGATATAAATATTATTCAAACTTTATTACATGGCTCAAGAGTAAGAGTAAGAAGTGATTCTGCGGTTGGCACTTACGCTATCGACGAATATTCTCTCAAAGGAATTGTAAAAGCTTATACCAGAATTCGAACTATTTGTCAATAATTTTATGAGTATTATTGTTTTTTTACTGGTTTTTATAACTTGTTTGCTTAATTTAATTGGTGTTATAGCAATTTTAAAAGCAAAACAAAATCAAACTCTTTTTAGTGTTTTAATAGCATATTATACTTATATTTTGCCGATGATTTTTTTGGCTAGTATTTTAAATTATTTTAGTTGGCTAAATTTAATAAAAATTACTATTTTATTTTTGTTTAACCTAACTTTTATACATTTGGTTATATTTTTGTTAAAAAATCAACAAAATAACTTGCAAAATTAAAATAAAACAAGCTAAAATTTAGGCACAAAATGTTGTGCTAAAAATTTTTAATACAACATTTTTATTATTTTTAATCTTAATTTTTAAACCCATGAAAAAAACTTTTACTGCTTTATTTTTAGCTTTTTTTACTTTTTCTTGTGCAATGTTTTCACAAAAAACCATTGCTGAAAAAACCATTGTCGCCACTTATAATAAAGGCCAAATTACCTTAGCTGCAGCTCAACTAGAATTCGATAAAATTGCTAATAAAAATGAAAAACTCAAAAATTTAAAATTTAGCGACTTAAAAAAAGATCAACAAGAGCTTATTATCAAAGAAATGATTCTGCAAAAAATCATTTATCAAGAAGCAAAAAAACAAGGCTTTAAGCAAGAAGAATCTTATAAAAAAGCTATGCAAGATTTCAAACAAGAATTCTTAAAACAAAAACTTTATAATTATTTAGTAAACACTGCCAAAGAAGAAACAAATGTACAAAAAAATTATAACGAATTGCTAGAAAAAAGTCAAAATAAACTCGATTTTAAGATCAGTTATATTGCTATTAATAACCAAAAAAAAGCTCAAGAAATTTATCAAAAATTAGTAAAAAATCCAAGCAATTTTGCTAAACAAGCCAAACAAAGCTCAATTGATAAGGAAACCGCTAAAAAAGGTGGTAATTTAGGTTTTGTTTTTGAAGATAATCTACCAAAATCTTTAGTTGAAAATTTAAAACAACTTAAAAAAAATCAAATTACTCAACCAATTGAGGTTGCTGACTCTTGGTTTATTGTGCAACTTCAACAAACTAGAAAAGCCGAAATTTTACCTTTTGAAAAAGCTAAAGAACAACTAGCAGAAAATCTCGCTAAATTAGCAGTCGAAGATTTTATTGAAAAATCATTAGAACAAGCCAAAATAAACATTAAATAAACCATGTCCAATAATTATCTACAAAATCTACCTTCTAGATATGTAACCAAAAAACATGGTTGCGAAGCTAGAAAAACTATGCTTTACAATCTCAAAACCAGTTTGTATCCAAATGGTTTAAGTGAAGAAGATTTACAAAAACCTTTTGTAGGGGTAGTTACTGCTTGGAACGAAGCTGCCCCTTGTAATATAGCTCTTTCACGACAAGCTCAACCAGCTAAAAATGGAGTAAAAGATCACAATGGTACTCCTCGAGAATTTACCACTATCACTGTAACCGATGGCATTGCCAACGGTCATCAAGGCATGAAATCTTCTTTGGTTTCTCGAGAAGTAATTGCCGATTCTATCGAACTTACTGTTAGAGGTCATTGCTATGATGCTTTGGTTGGCATTGCTGGTTGTGATAAATCTTTACCTGCCATGATGATGGCAATGTGTCGTTTAAATATTCCTTCGGTTTTTATGTATGGTGGCTCTATTTTGCCAGGTAAGTTTCAAGGTCATGATGTTACTATTGTTGATGTTTTTGAAGGTGTTGGCAAAAGAGATGCTGGCACTATGAGTTCTGAAGATTTGCAATTACTCGCTAAATCGGCCTGTCCTTCTGCTGGAGCTTGTGGCGGGCAGTTCACTGCCAACACTATGGCTTGTGTAAGTGAAGCAATTGGCTTGGCTCTACCAGGCTCTTCAGGAGCTCCTGCCCCCTATCAATCACGCGATGAATATGCTTATCATTCAGGAAAAGCGGTAATGCATTTAATTAATTTAGGCATTAAAGCAAGACAAATTGTTACTAAAAAAGCCCTAGAAAATGCCGCAACAATTGTGGCTGCTACTGGTGGCTCAACTAATGCTGTTTTACATTTACCTGCTATTGCTAATGAATGTGGTATTAATTTTGATGTATTTGATATTGGTAAAATTTTTGCCAAAACTCCCTATATTGCCAACATGAAACCTGGGGGCAAATATGTTGCCAAAGATCTTTACGAAGCAGGTGGAGTGCAAATGGTTTTAAAAATATTGTTAGATGCTGGCTATATTCATGGCGATTGCATTACAGTTACAGGCAAAACTATGGCTGAAAATTTGGCAAATATTAAATTTAATTCTAATCAAGATGTGGTAAGTCTGCCAAGTAATCCACTTGCCAAAACTGGTGGAGTAGTTGTTTTACAAGGTAATTTAGCTAGCGAAGGAGCGGTAGTAAAAGTTGCAGGTATGCAAGAATCGGAGTTACAATTTAGCGGTGTGGCTCGTTGTTTTGATTGTGAAGAAGATTGTTTTGAAGCAGTTAAAAATAAACAATATAAAGCTGGTGATGTTTTAGTGATTCGCTACGAAGGTCCAAAAGGTGGTCCTGGTATGCGCGAAATGTTGGCAACCACTTCGGCAATTTATGGGCAAGGCATGGGAAAAGAAGTTGCCCTAATTACCGACGGTAGATTCTCTGGTGGAACTAGAGGTTTTTGTGTAGGCCATGTAAGTCCAGAAGCCGCGGTTGGTGGAGCCATTGCCTTAATTATTGATGGTGATAAAATTACTATCGATGCTAAAAAAGGCACTATTACATTACATGTTTCTAGCGAAATTCTACAATCGCGTAAAAATCAATGGAAAGCTAAATCTACTCAATATAATTCTGGTGCCATCTGGAAATATGCTCAAACCGTTGGCTCTGCCCAAAATGGAGCCACAACCCATTTTGGAGCCTCTGTTGAAACCGTTTCATATGATCAAATCTAAAAATTTCATTAATAATATTTCGGCAATAGATTTTGCTAAACAAGCTTTTTTAGCAAAAAAAAACCTTGCTAATTTATCTAGCCAAATAAAAAATGCAATTTTATTGCAAGTTACTCAAGAAATCATCAAAAATTCTTCAGCTATCTTGCAAGCTAATTGTCTTGATGTAGAAAATGCTAAACAAAATAATTTAGAACCAAGCAAAATTGATAGGCTAATTTTAACCGAAAAAACCCTTAATGCCATTACTCAATCTATCATTGAAATTGCAAATCTACCAGATCCTGTTGGTAAAATTAGCTATGATGTAAGTAGAAAAAATGGCTTAAATATTAAACGAATATCAGTACCAATTGGAGTTTTGTTGGTAGTTTATGAATCGCGCCCTAATGTAACTTCTGATGTTGCTGCCCTTGCTATAAAATCTGGTAATGTGGCAATGCTACGTTGTGGCTCCGATTCTTACCAAAGCTCAAAAATAATTGCTGATATTTACAAAGAAGTATTGCAGAGTTTTAATCTTGATAGCAATATTATATCATTTTGCTATAATAATGAGCGTGATTTTTTGCAACAACTTTTGCAGTTATCGCAATATATTGATGTTATCATTCCAAGAGGTGGTAAATCTTTAATTTCTGCTATTTCTGATAATACTAACATACCGTTATTTAAACATCTAGATGGCAATTGTCATACGTATGTTAATTGCCATGCTAATTTTGATAAAGCAATTCAAATTATTCTTAATGCCAAACTCAGAAGAACAGGCATTTGTGGCGCCACCGAATCTTTATTAATTGATGAGTGTATTGCTAATCAATTTGTTCCTTTGCTTTGTAAAGCTTTACAAGAAAAACAATGCGAAATTAGAGGGGATGCTTTATCGTGCAGTTTAAACTCTTATATTTTACCAGCAACAGATCAAGATTTTTATCAAGAATATCTCGATAAAATTGTTTCTTTAAAAATTGTTAAAAATCTCGAGGTGGCAATTGACTGGATAAACAATCATAGTTCTTCGCATACCGAGAGTATTATTACTGAAAATAGCCAAATTGCTAACCAATTTTTACAACAAATCGATTCTGCCATTGTTATGCACAATGCTTCTACTCAATTTGCCGATGGTGGTGAATTTGGTTTAGGTGCGGAGGTTGGTATTGCTACAGGCAAGCTTCATGCTAGAGGGCCAGTTGGGCTTGAACAGCTAACTACTTACAAATATTTAGTTTCTGCCGATTGCGGTTTAAGAGATTAATATTTAATAAAAATGTTAGGCTATTTGTGATGCTGGTTTTTTTAATTGAATATTTCTATATTTATTAAAATTGACATTGATTACAAAAATAACTAGATCGACCAGATTGTGTTATTTTTTGAATTACATTGTGGCAAATCGAACAGTTTTTTTTAGAATAAACTAAATGTAATTGTTGAAAATTTCCTAAATTGCCATTAGCATTTCTATAATTATTAATTGACGATCCCTTGTGTTCTATAGCTATCTGTAAAATCTTTTTTATATTTTCTATTAAAGTCGTAATTTGTATAAAATTTAATTTTTTAGAAATTGTTGTGGGCAAAATTTTGCTAGCAAACAAAATTTCATTTGCATAAATATTTCCAATGCCAACAACAATTTTATTATCCATTAAGCTTGTTTTAATGTTTAAATTTTTATTTTTTAATGCTTTATATAAATAATTAGCATCAAAATTATCGGTAAGAGGTTCAGGACCAAGATATTGTAAAAATTTATGTTGCGATAATTTATGCTGATAAAATAAATCAACAAAACCAAATCTTCTAATATCGCTAAATTCAAGCCAAAATTCTTGCTGTTCTTTTTTTATTAAACAAGCAAAATGCAGATGCTTATGTTGATGGAAATTGTTTTTAATACATAAATTACCAGTCATTCCCAAATGAATAAGTAACAATAAATTATCACTAAGATAAATTAATAAATATCTTGCTCTTCGAGTAATAGAGGTAATTATTTTATTTTGTAACTGTTGTAATGGTAGCGTGGATTGATAGCGAAGTTTATAATTAGAAGTAAAAACCCGCAATATTTCAGACGAAGCAAGATGTTGCAAGCCTAACTTTATATTTTCAACTTCTGGTAATTCGGGCATTTTTTGATCAAAATCTAGATGATTAACTAAAAAATTCAAATAAAATATAATAACTACCAAGGCTGCTGCTTATCATTTGCTGATTTTGCCCATTTATAACAACCACCACCAGATTCACCTCTACCACCACTACAACTATCTAAGTTAAAACAGTACTCTTTAGATACTTTTTCTTCGTATATAATATCTGCAATAACCCATTCAAATTTACCAGAAATATTTTCCATCCAATAGCATGTATATTCGTTTTTATCAACCTTTAGCTCTTCAACATTATTTTGATTTGCTTTTTCGTTAATGATAACTGGTTTTATATTTTCTTCTACGGTTTCTTTTTTGTGATCATGGTAAGAAGATTTTTTGTCATGGCTTTTAGAACAAGAAGCTAAAAGAATAATAGTTGCAACAGAAATGGCGACAATACATAATAATTGTTTCATATTGACCGATAGATCAAAGTTTGACATAATTAAAAGAAAAAAAGTTTTAAATTGTTCCAGAGACAAAATCGTTGTAAAAATATAACATAATTATTAATAGTAATAAAGTAAATATTTTACTACTATTAATAATATAATGAAATGTGGTAATATTTTTAACTAAAAAAACCACCACCAAAAGGGAATTTTCTTTTTGGTTTATCTTCTGATCTGTCTTTGTTGCCACGCTCTTTTTCTTTGTTATCACGATCTCTATCGGAGTTATGATCTCTATCTCTGCGATAACCCCCTCTATCGTTTCTATCGTTTCTATCGCCACGATTTCCTCTATCGCCACGATCGTTTCTATCTTTGTTGTTTCTATCGGATCTATTTCTATCTCTATCTCGTTCGCCACCATTATTTTTAGCAAACTCTCTTTCGTCAATAATTTGCGGTTTATTAAGTATTTTATCAGAAATATCTTCGCCAGTAGATTGATCTACACAACGATAACTAAGTTTTGGTCTGCCTTTTTTATCAAAACCAATAACTTTTACTTTTACAATATCGCCTTCGTTAATAATATCTTCCACAAATTCTATACGATGATCAGCCAGTTCTGAAATATGAACGAATCCATCTTTATTTTCAGAAATACTAATAAAAGCACCAGCATCTATAACTTTTGCAACAGGACCTTGAAATAAATCACCTATTTGGGGTTCAAAGGTTATGCTTTCTATCATGGTTATTGCTTTTTTAATTGATTCGGTATTGTTGGCCGAGATTTTTACTAAACCACTATCTTCAATATCAACCACCGCTCCAGATTTTGCGCAAATATCTTTTATTACTACACCTCTAGAACCTATTACTTCTCTTATTTTATCTTTAGAAATAGTCATGGTTTCAACTCTTGGAACCCTATTATTATCTGTTCTAGAAGAAGAAATTATTTCATTCATTTTTTGTAAAATATAAAGCTTTCCAGTGCAAGCTTGAGTTAATGCTTTTTGCATTATTTCTAGGTTAATACCAGTGATTTTAATATCCATTTGTAGTGCGGTAATACCATTGCTAGTGCCAGCAACTTTAAAATCCATATCGCCTAGATGATCTTCGTCTCCCATAATATCGGATAGAATAATATAATCTTCGCCTTCTTTAATTAAGCCCATAGCAATACCAGATACCGCAGATTTAAGTGGCACTCCAGCATCCATCAAAGCTAGTGAAGTTCCACAAACTGTTGCCATAGAAGAAGAGCCATTTGATTCGGTTATTTCTGAGACAACCCTAGTTGTATATGAAAAATCTTTATCATTAGGATATACTGGATTTATCGCTCTCCATGCCAATTTGCCATGACCTATTTCTCTTCTACCTGGAGATTTTAAAGCACCAACTTCGCCAACAGAATATGGAGGAAAATTATAATGTAGCATAAAAGATTCTTCTGCAAGTGTATTTTCAAGACTTTCTATTAATTGTTTATCTTTTGAATCTGCCCCTAAGGTTGCAACTACTAAAGCTTGTGTTTCCCCTCTGGTGAATAAAGCACTACCATGTACTTGTGGTAAAATACCAGTTTCGATAGAAATTTGTCTGATTTGATCTGGTTTTCTGCCGTCTATTCGTAGATTATTTTTTAAAATATCAATTCGCACAACATCTTGTGATAAATGTTTAAAAATTGATTTTAATAGTTTTTCATCAATACCTTTTTCAAGATTTAGGAATTTCTCTTTTATATCTAATTCTATTGCCTCAAGATCTTGAGAGCGAGCTTGTTTTTCGAGTTTTTTATATGATAAAATGAGTCTATTTTCAATAAATTTAGTGATTTCTTGCTTAAGTTCTTGATTATTTTTTTGAGAAACTATCAGTTTTGATTCGCTGGTTTGTTCTGTGAGTTGTTTAATTAAATCGATTATTGGCGAAAATTGTTGCTGACCAAAACTAATGGCTTCAAGCATTTGCTCTTGTTTTAATTCTTTTGCTTCGGATTCTACCATTAAAATAGAATCTTTAGTGCCAGCCACTACTAAATCAAGTGAACTGTTTTTTAACTGAAGATTACTAGGGTTTAAAACGAACTCATTGTTAATAAAACCAACTCTACAACCAGCGATGATTGTTTGAATAGGAGCTTTTGAAATAGCAAGTGCAGCAGAAGAGCCAATCAGGGCAACGATATCTGGATTGCATTCTGGATCGTAAGATAGAACAGTGCAAACTACATTAACTTCATTATAAAAACCATTTGGAAATATTGGCCTAATTGAGCGATCTATAAGCCTAGATACCAAAGTAGCGACATCAGAAGGCTTACCTTCTCTTTTAAAAAATCCACCTGGTATTTTGCCTGCAGCATAAGATTTTTCTAGGTAATTTACAGTTAGTGGGAAAAAATCAATGCTATCAGCTGGTTTGTTGGCAACCGTTACAGCGCACAACACGGTAGTATTGCCATATTTTGCAACCACAGAGCTAGCTTGTCTAGCAATTTTACCAGTTTCTAATGAAAAATTTTTACCATTCCAGAGTATTTCTTTTTTTACAACATTAAACATATTTTGTTATTTTTTAAAATTATTTTAGGTGGTTTCTAATATTAGAATATAAACAGAAATTTAGAAACCTTTATTATTTCAATTTGAAATAATTTTTAAGACAGCATTTTAAGATTTTTTTAATAAAAAAATCTTTTTTTAATTTAAATCAATTTTAGTAAAAAAATATTAAAATCGATTTAAACTAAAAAATGGTTTATACTAATTAAGCCTTTTATTAGTATAAAATTATCAAAGTTATTTTCTGATATCTAATTTTTTGATAAGATCTTCGTATCTAATAAGGCTGAAAGATTTTAGGTAGTTTAGTAAACGACGACGTTTACCAACCAAGATTAATAAACCTCTTCTTGAGGAGTGATCTTTTTTGTGATTCTTAAGATGCTCAATAAGATTATTAATTTGAGAAGTTAAAATTGCTGATTGCACTTCAACAGAACCAGTATCGGATGTATTATTAGAAAAGTTTTGAATTATTTCTTTTTTTGTTTGAGTTTTTAACAACATAATGATTAAGTGATTTAAATTATTTTTTGTTTTCTTTATTAATTTTGCAGTTTAAAAAAAATATTTCAAGTAATTTTTTACATATTTTATGATTATTTTTAAGATTGACGAGATTTAAGAGAATCTTATGCTGCTAATTTGTTTTAATTTTAATTACAGCAACCTAATATTTACAATAATTCTCATCTTTAAGTTTCATTTTTATTGCAGATTGTATATTAATTTTTGACAATACTATTGTTGCATATTTAGATTAATTTTGAAACCATTAAGCCAAAATAACAAAAAATTTTTTAGCTTTTTTTAACTAATAGTTCAATTATTTTAAAACTCTATAATTAATAAGCAAGCCATAAAATTAACATTAACATGAGTAACAGAAAAAAGCTCTTACGTGTAAAACAGGAGCTGTACTTACTAAACAGGAACTTCACTTGGCTTTTTTGGGGTAGTAGTATTACATTTTTTTGCCTATATTTTTTTATAAAAATGTTTCGTCAGTATTAGCACAAAATTAAAATAAATTACTGATTCAACTAAAATTGCTTAAAAATATCACCACATACACTTAAATTTCTTGATAATAAATCAGAGCTAAAGCCAGAACAATCTAGCACTGTATCAAAAAAAATATCTTGGTTAAGATTTGCATTAGAAGTATTTTTTTGTGCTTTTAGTAATTTTTGTTGAAAAAATTTATTTTGCCATATTTTTGGGCTAGCATAAATAAACATGGGCACAGTGTGAGCTTGCTTCCAAATATTAGAGTTGCTGTTATTATTGCCATTGCCATAAATATTTTCTTCCCCTAAAAATTGTCCGTGGTCAGAAATAAAAAAAATAATAGTATTGGTATTTTTAAATTGTTGAAACAATTGACTTAAAAAATAATCGGTGTAAAGTACAGTGTTGTTATAAGCATTAACTAACTCTTGTTTTTGGCAATTGCTTGGAGCTTTTTGACAAGCGGGGCGAAAAACTTCAAAAGCATTCGGATAGCGATCGTGAAAGCGAATATGACTACCAAAAGTATGTAAAATTATAAAATTATTTTTTTGTTTATTTATTGATTCAACATGAGGTAATAAGGTTATATCGTAAGCAATTGGATTGTTTTTTAATAAATAATCTCTATAAAAAGTATAATCGCTTTCGATGCCTAAAATATTTAAAATACCGTTACCAAATTCTTTGGAACTTTGCGAAGAATACCAATAAGTGTCAAAGCCAAATTTTTTAAAAACCGAAATAATACTAGTTTCGGGAGGAATATCAACATATTCTGCTTTTAACCTATGTGATAATAAAGAATTTACCGAAGGTGAAGTAAGATTAAAATCGGCCAAAACTTTAAATTTAAGTAAATTGTTTATTTTAGCTAAATTTGGAGTGGTTTTTTGATGATAACCATATATTTGTAAGTGATCTGCTCTTAAAGATTCGCCAATAACTAGCACTATGTTTAAATTTGGTAATGTTTTTTGATAATCAAATTTAATTTGTTGGGTGATGTCGATTCTGTTTTTAACAGCCTTTAAATTGTGAGAAAATCTTTGCACATAAATTATTATAGAAGAAAGATAATTAATAGGTGCATAACGATGAGTTGCTGTAGTAAAAATATGTTTAGAATAAAAACTAATAACACTGCCAATAATTAATAAAAACAAAATAATTATGCTGATTTTGATTTTATAATTAATTTTTTGTAAGCTAGTTTTCAATAGCAGAAAACTTGGTAAAAAAGCAAAAAAGAAAAAATAAGAAAATAAAGAATTATCAATAATTTCGGTTGTATGACCGATGCTTAACAAGGCATTAGATATAAGGTTTTCATCGAGGATGGTGCCAAATTTATTAAGAGCATATAAATAAATTACTGAACAAAAAAAGATAATTGATAAAATTATTTTTAACAACAAACTACTAAAACTTAACAACAAAAAAAAAATATTAAGCCAACAAAAAACAACAATAATTTCAAGAAAATGATTTTTAAAATTATCGGCAATAAAATGAGAAAAAGCAAAATTTTGTGTGTTAAAAAATATTAGCAAATAGCAAGTTGCTAACAAAATAACAAAAACATCTTGTGCTGTGGTGATTTTTTTTAACATATAATCGCTATGATTTTAATTTTTTAAAAAAAAAAATTATGATTTCTGTTATTTGTATTGTCAAGTTATTTTATGTGGTAAATTTATTTTTAATTGACAAAAAACAGCTTGCAAATTAGATGTTTTATAGTAAAATATTTGCCATAAAATTTTTATTTCTTTATTTTTTTCATTAAAAATTATGCGTTATCTTGCTCTTACCAATTCTGATCGTCAAGCAATGTTGCAAGAAATTGGGGTTGATTCTGTTAATCAACTTTACTGCGATGTTGATGATAAATTTTTGCTAAAACAACCAATTGCTGGCTTGCCTTACCATATGGGCGAACAGCAGGTCGATGCCTTAATTTCTAGCTTTGCTAAAAAAAATCGCTCTGCTAATGAGGGTAATTTTTTCTTGGGTGCAGGTTGTTATAATCATCATATTCCTGCAACTGTCGATCATCTCATTCAGCGATCTGAATTTTTAACCTCTTACACTCCTTATCAGCCAGAAATCTCGCAAGGCACTTTGGCAACCATTTTTCAATTCCAAAGCATTATTTCTTTACTCACTGGCATGCAAGTTGCTAATGCCTCAATGTATGATGGGGCCACTTCTTTAGCCGAAAGCTTGCTGATGGCTTTACGTTTAAAACCTGGTAAAAAAAAGTTTGCTCTTGCTAATAAAATTCATCCCGATTATTTAGAGGTTTGCCAAACTTATCTTAACCTAAACGAAGCGAGTTTTACTAATCAAATTTCTGACAATTGTGCTGGTGTGGTGGTGCAATATCCCGATTTTTATGGCAACATTGATAATTTAGAAGTAATTAAACAGCAATGCCAACAAGCAGGGGCTTTGTTAATTGTGGTGGTTAACGAAGTTTTAGCTTTAGGTTTATTGCCAGCTCCAGAAGTTGCCGATATTGTGGTAGGCGAGGCTTCTTCTTTAGGTGTGGGGCTTAATTTTGGCGGTCCTTTGCTAGGTTTTTTTGCTTGTAAAAAAGAGTTTGTTCGGCAAATGCCAGGGCGAATTTGTGGCTCCACCACCGATGTCGATGGTAAACAAGGTTTTGTGCTTACTTTAAATGCTCGAGAACAACATATTCGTCGAGAAAAAGCCACCTCAAACATTTGCTCAAATCAAGGTTTGTGTGCCACTGCTTTTACTATTCATGTTTCGTTGCTTGGTGAAATTGGCTTTAAAAAACTTGCCCTGCTTAATCATAGCAAGGCTTGCTTGGCTTTTGATGAGCTTAGCAAGGTTTTTGGTTTAAAAATTTTAAATCAAAACTTTTTTAACGAATTTACCATTGAGTTTTCGCAAGATGCAGGCGAAGTTAATCAAAAACTTTTGGCTCAAAATATTATTGGTGGCTACACCGAAGGCAACAAAATGATTCTTGCCTTTACCGAACTTACCTCTGATAACGATATTAAATTTTTAGCAACACAATTACAAAAAATTTTACAATAAAATTTTGGCAAAAATATGGGTAAAATCATTACTTTCTTTAATCATAAAGGCGGAGTTGGTAAAACAACTTTGGTGCATAATTTAGGTTTTATGCTTGCCGATAAAGGTTGTAAGGTTTTGCTTATCGATGCCGATCCGCAAATGAATTTAACTTCGTCAATTTACGGGCTTTCTACTTCGGTTGATTATTCTACTTCTCAAGAATCAAAATGGAGTCAAAATATCGAAAAATATATTTCGTTTGCCGAATATATTGATATCGAGTTAAAAGGCTTAAAATGTGCTAAAAAAATATATCAAACTAAATCAAAAATTAATGCTAAAGGTTGCCTCGAATTAATTTCTGGCTCTATAAATTTAGCAAATATCGAGGCCGATTTATTTAGCGTTATAAAAAATAAAAATGAATTCACTAATGATATTCCACATCGCTTTGAAAAATCAATCACCAAGCAAAAAACTCATTACGATTTTATTTTAATCGATACTTCACCTAGCGCTACCAGTGTTATCAATGCTTTAATTATGATGCTTAGCGATTATTTTATTGCTCCTGTTTCGCCAACTTTTTTTTCGTTGCAAGCAATAGATAATTTAAGCTCGATTTTTCAAAATTGGGTTAAGTTGCTTGGTGATTATCAAACAACACAAAGCTTTCGGGGCTTGAGTTTTCAGCCAAAATTTTTAGGTTTGGTGGTGCAAATGGCAAAAAGATTCAACTTTAAAAGCATTAGCGAAGAAACTTCTTTTTCTAAATCGGCAGAAAAATGGATGCTCGAAGTTAATAGTAGTGTAAAAAAATTTCAGCAGTTTGCAATGGCTCGAAATATGGCGGTTTCGCAAGAAGAATTTTTAAAAATATTTAGCAATTCAATGCCTTTTATTATTCAAAAATGCTGTGATTTTACTCCACAACTTCGCTCTATCGCCAAAAAAGCCGGGGTTCCTGTGGTGCATTTAAACCAAGAGCTTTGCAACAAATATAAAGATTCCAAAACCGCCGTTGATGTTAGTAAAGAAAACGGGCAATATGCCATTTCGCTTAACAGCATCAAAGAGTCTTACAGCAACATCGCCAACAATTTAATGAGGTTGGTTTGATGGTTAAGATTCCAGAATCATATGGTCGTGTTATAAATCTAAAAAATAGAACAAAAGATACAAACGGCAAGATTGAAAAAATTGAATCGATTATTAAGTATTTGCAAGAACAAGAATCATCAAAGCAATGTCTTTTTTTGCAAGATTATAAGATTAATTTTTCTGTTTGGAATGGGAATTATGATGAAATTGATATTAAAGATTCTATTTATAAAGCATCAGATGATTCTATAGAAAATCTATATAATTATATTTTTTGCCAAAAAAATATAATTGATTTTTTTGAAGATAAAAATGAATGTTTAGAAGTGTTTAACAAAAAAAAATTTTCTGATCTAAAAATTTTGCTTGATGAATGTTTTAATTGTATTCAATCAGGTAATAAACTTGCAACCGTAATCATGATAAGATCTGTTGTGGAAATGTGGCTAACAAATATGGAAATAACAGGAAAAAATAACGAGCAAAAAATAAATGATTTTATAGGCCAAATACCAAAAAAATATAAAATATTAGAATCTAAATCATCAGACATTAAAAAAATCTTGCATCTTTTTAGAGAAAACGGTAATAATGCTGCTCATAATAGAATTAAAGAAGCTCAAGAATTTATTAAAAATTATTATCTTGACACATCTTTAAATTTGTTATGTACGCTGATTCAAATAACCATTTTACAAGACGATATAACGAACATAAAAAATAAAAATCAAGAAGAAAAGATTAAAAATATGCAATTCGAGATTAAAAAACTAGGCACTGAACAAAATAATAATAAAAATTTTGTTGATAATGCTGATGATGAAATACCTTTTTAAATATGCCAAAAATTAGTCGTTTTTTAGAAATTATCATTTATATGTATTTTAAAGATCATAATCCGCCACATTTTTATGTGAAATATGAAAATTATGAAGCCAGTATAAATATCAAAGATTTAAAAATAATCAATGGTAATTTGCTGCCTAGAATATTTGGTTTTGTCGTTGAGTGGTTAATGATTCATAAAGAAGAGTTACTTGATAATTGGCGGGCGATTATAGATTTAAAATCTCCAAAAAAAATTCAACCATTAATTTCATAGATATGCACAAATACAATATAGAGCAGGCAAAATATGAAGCAGATTATAAAATTTTTTTAGTCTTTGACGATCAGTCAAAAGGCATTGTAGATTTAAAAAATTTTATTTTTAACAACAATTTTTCTGTTTTTAAAAGGTTGCAAGACAAACAGCAATTTAAAAACTTTATTATCAAAAATCATACTTTAGTTTGGGGCGACGATTTAGATCTTGCTCCAGAGTTTCTTTATGATTTAATTTTAAATAATAAGAAAATAAAATAGAATATTAAAAATTTCCATAAAAAACCCCAATATATGAATGAAAATTTTATAGAAAGTAAGGACAGTGTTATAATTAGTTTTGGTGGCAAAAATTCAATTGATGCCGAAACTTTTAGCCAAACAATTGATAGCACAATTGAGTTATTAAAAGAAAGTGCTTTTGCTAATGATCCAACTTGCTTTATCAAGCTTGAAATTAAAGCTAATCAAGCTGGTTCTTTTGAAACAATTATTGATGTGATTATAAGACATAAAAATGATCTCTTAAAAATACCTTCTATTGCAAAAGATATATTGGAAGTATGGTTAAGTTTCTTTTTAATTAAAGAGCATTTAAAAGGTAAAAAAGCTAAAAAAATTGAAAGCAACCAAACAGAAACGGCAATTCAAAATCAAGAAAATGAAATTAAAAAGTTCTCAAAAAAAAGTGGAGATATTTATTTTCAAAATAATAAAATTGATAGTTTAATAATTAATCAATTTACAAATTTAAGTGAAGATAACAGATCTAATTATATTATTAAAACTTCTAATGCTGAAATTATTATTAATGAAAATTCTTTTGAAAATATGAAACAACCGCTTGTTGATGAAAATCCAATAGTTAAAACAGTCAAACAAAAGCCTATTTTAGTAGATCTTTTGGTTAAAAAACCCGATCTTTTAGGAGATTCAAAATGGCAATTTATTTTTAATAAAAACATCGAAGCCAAAATTGAAGATGAATTGTTTTTAGAAAAGGTTAGAAACAGGCAAATTGTTATTTTGGCTGGAGGTAAAATAAATTGCGAGCTAGAGGTTGAATACGATTTAACTGAAAGGCTAGAAATTATTCCAAAAAGCGAAAAGTATAATATCAAAAAAGTTAATGGCGAAATTATTAAACCAGAAGAAGATAATCAAAAAAGTTTATTTGAATAATTTATTTAAACAAATTAAAATATGAATCCAAGAGTTATAAAGGTAAAAGCACTGCAAAACTACCAATTAGAACTTGTTTTTAATAACAACGAAATAAGAGTTTTTGATATTAGTTTTTATCTCAATAAAGGTATTTTTACAAAATTAAAAAATTACGAGTTTTTTAAAAAAGTTCGGGTTTTTATGGGCTCGATTGCTTGGCCTAGTGGTCAAGATTTCTGCCCAGATACTCTTTATGAGCAATCAATAAAAATTAACTAACAATTATAATAAAATAAAATTTATGCACAATAGTATAAAAACAAATTTAATACAAAGAAAAATCAAACACCTATTTTTTACTTTGATAAAAATTATAATCACTATATCATTTTTTTTATTACCTTATAATTTGGCTTTTGCTAAAATACCAGGTGATCCAAACCAAATTTGCTCAATTCTTAAAGAAGAAGGTTTTGTTACACAAGGATACCTTTCTCATACAGAATCTAATGGATTGTTTAATAATTCAGATAATTATAATTGTTTAGCATCTGCTAAAATAAAGATAGATCAAGAAAATTATACTACCATGATTTTTTATGCAGAAGGTGATGCTAATAATATTAATAAAATTAATTTGACAGCCAATGTGCCTAGAAATACTTTAGAAAAAGAAGTATTAAAAAAGTTTGAAAAATATTCTACTTTACTATTAAAAACTCTTTCTATCAATAAAATGAAAACAGAATTAATGCAAGCAATTCGAAATAATAAGACTATAGAAGTTGAAATAGATAAATTTAAAATAAATCTAAAAGAAGTTGCCATGATAAAATATGGCAAAAATCAAGATATTTCATCAGATCTACAACTTGCCATTGAAGGTCGGTAAATATTAAAAATAGAACAATTAAAATAATAATATGAATCCAAGAGT
>CAMAWV010000008.1 GCA_945862075.1 Rickettsia typhi
GCCCTAATATTGATAATAAAAAGCATATTTTAGTTAATATTGGCGAGTATAAAGATCTTAATCCGAATAAAGAAGTGATTATAAATAGCTCTTTAATTTTTATTATTTTATTTTTATCCACTTTATTTTATTATAATTATCAAATCAAAAGCAAATTATATATTAATCATCAATATTTAATTAAAGAATTAAGTCAAGTAAATGCAATATCGACACCTGATATCAAAAGTAAAGCAAACAACTAATAATTTTTTTATTATATTAAAAAATAATAAAATTTTTACCTATAAAATTAAGCATTTAAAAATGCTTTTTGCTTTATCAATAGTTCTGCTTATTATTTTTTTTATATTTATTTCTTCTTGGTTTTTTGATAATACTTACTTACAAAATAAAATTGGCACTCATTTTTCTAAAATAATAAATGCGAATTTTATTATAAAAGGTAATGTTAAAGTGCAAATAATCCCTGTGCCAAAAATTGTTTTATCAGATGTTTTTATTGAAAACTATCATCATGCTGAAGATATCTATAATTTATATGCCGAAAAAATTACTCTATCGTTTAATGTTAATAAAAAAAGCATAAGCAAAATTGTTTTAGAAAATGCCTTATTAGAAAATAACGACAGTTCTCTTGCTATAGAAAATACTGAATTAAAAAAAATTCATCAAGAATTTATTGATATAACTCTTCCTAAACCAAATGCAAAATCTTTTACTGCTAAATTTTTTAATATCGATAAAATTACTACCAATGATTTACAAATTCAAAACATTAAAGTTATTAATTCGCATTTTTTACAATATAATAAATTTGGTGTAGAGCAAGATTTAGAAAATATTAACTGTAACTTAAATGTTTCTCAAAAAAAATTAAATCTTATCGGTAATTTAAGTAGCAATAAAACCTATTATGATTTTAAGCTAGATTTGTTTTTTAATGCTAAAAAAAAATCTCAATTAAAAATTAATTCCGATGCTTTTAATTTGAGTATTAATGGCATTTTTTTCGAAACAGATCATAAAAAACCTATTTTTCATAAAATATTAGGTAAATTTAAAGGAAATTTAACTGCTGAAATAGTTAATTTTAAAAATTTTTATCAATTAATTTTTGGCAATAATGATATTTTAGCTCCCAATTTAAAAAACAATAGCAAATCAATTAAATTTGAAACCAAACTAGAAAATAATGGCGATGAAATTGTTGCCAAGAATATTAAAATAGATTCTTTAGCAACTTCTGGAAATGGTGAAATAATCATTGGTATTGATGAAAAAATTTCTTTTTTAGATCTTAAAATTAATTTAAACGATCTTGATCTCAACGAGTTTGTGTTATCAAAAGAACAGAGTGAAGAAAAAATAGTAGAAGGTGAAATATTAAATAATGCAGTTCAATTTAATAATCTACACGATAGCGAAGATCTCGATGTTATTTTATTAAATGAAAATAATAACACTCTCAATCTAGAAAATAAAGAGGCTCTATTAAACAATTATATCAAAAAAAGTAATAAATTTGATATTTCTACCGAAATTACCATTGAAAATATTAAACTAACCGAATCTTCTATTAAAGATTTTGAATTTTATAGTTTAGCATCAAATGGTAATGCTATTATTTCGCCTATTAAATTTAGTATTGATAATAATCATTTTTATATAGCAGGAGTTGTTGATAATAGTGAATCTTATCCAAAATTTATTGGTAAACTTAGTGGTAATGGCCCTTCTATTAGTAAGGGTTTAAAAAATATTCAATTAGATTTTCCTAATATAAATATTGAAGATAATTTACCTTATAAATTTAGCTCCGATATTATTTTTACTCCAAGCTATAAAATGTTTAATCGTTTTTATTTACTTTTAAATCACGGAGAATCTGAAATTTACAGCAATATTAAAGCGATTGGCAGTGATAGAAATCAGCTTTTTAAAGCTCAAATAAATTTTTCTAAACTCGATATTGCTAAATATCTTTCTGTGCCAAAAGAAAATATTTATTTTAATTTTGGTAAAATGTTTGATAAAACTCTTTGGCTTAATAAAATTTATGGCGATTACTATGTTAAATTACAATTCGACGAGCTAATTTATCGTGATCAAAAATTTAATAATCAAATTTTGAATTTTCATCTAAATAAAGGTTCTTTAAAATTGCAAGATACCAATTTTGATAGCGATGACAATAATTTTAATACCGAATTTGCTATTAACTTAATACAAGATAAACCAAATATTACACTTAAAATTTCTGGTGAAAAAATGTCTGTTAATAATGTTGATCATAAAAATAATCCACAAAACCTAAGTTATGATTTTTTAGATAATTTTTATAAACTTGCCTCACTAGAAGGATTTGATGGCAAGCTCGATATTAACTTAAAAAATCTGCAATTTTATCGAGATACATTAACTAATGTAAATGCAAAAGCAACTATGCAAGATGGTCAAATTATTTTTACCAATCTAAATACTAATTTGCATCAAGGTAATTTTGAATTTAAAGGTAGTATAAATTTAAAACTCAACAAGATTATTTCTGGTGTATTTTCTTGTAAATCTTGCTACCTAGATTCGATTATGAAAAATTATTTTCAAGTCAACAATATTTCTGGTATTAGTAATATTGAAGGTAATATTGTTAGTGTTGCCAATAACAAACAAGAAGTATTTAAAAATACTAATCTGCAAATTGCTGTTAATGCTAATTCTCCACAGATTGCTGGTTATGGTTTAATGGATCTTATAAATAGCATAGCAAGTAAAAAAAGTTCTGTCAAAAATCCTGAACAAATCTTAGAAAACAAGCAATTTTTTACCAAATATAAACAAGCGTCTGGCTTTATTTCTATTACCGACGGTGATAATGGTAAGTTTTCTTTTAAACTACAACAAAATGGCTTAAATTCAGTTTTTTCTGGAAAAATTAATACCAATCAAAATAATATAAATGCATCATTAAACAGTATTTTTTTAGCAGAAAATAATCAAAAAAACATACCAATAAATATTGTAACTAATATTGCTGGCTTAATAAAAGATCCTGTTTATATAAGCAACTCAAACCAGGTAAGGCAATATTTAGGCCTAGAAAAAATTAACAAAGAGCTTTTAGAGCAAAAATTTAATCAGCAATTAGAAGAAAAACAAAAACAACAAAATAGACTAAATCTTTTAAATACCAACAACAAATCACTTCTTATTGAAACGAAACCATAATATATGAATAAATTATCGCAATTAATTTTAAAAAAAAGAAAACAACAAAAACTTGTTTGTCTTACAGCTTATACTTATCCTATGGCTAAAATACTCGACAAACATTGCGATATTATTTTAGTCGGCGATTCTTTAGCCATGACAATATACGGCGAAAAAGATACTCTAGAAGCTACTTTAGAAATAATGATAAATCATGGCAAAGCAGTGGTAAAGGCTTGCAAATCGGCCTTGGTAGTGGTTGATTTGCCTTTTGGATCTTATGAAACCTCAAAAGAACAAGCTTTAACTTCGGCAAAAAAAGTTTTGCAACAAACTGGTTGCGATGCTATAAAATTAGAAACTAATTTACAAATGATAGAAACTGTAGCATTTTTGTGTCAAAATAATATACCAGTTATGGCTCACATTGGCTTATTACCTCAGCAAGTTCGTAAAATAGGTAAATATCGTTACTTCGGTAAAAAACAAGATGAAGCAGAGCAAATTTATCAAACAGCTTTAAAATTACAACAAGCTGGAGTTTTTAGTGTGGTAATTGAAGCTGTACCAGCGATTTTGGCTGAAAAAATAACCCAAGCACTTACCATACCAACTATTGGCATTGGAGCATCAATTCATTGTGACGGACAAATTTTAGTAAGCGATGATTTACTTGGTTTAAATACTGATTTTATACCACTTTTTGTAGAACAATTTACTAATTTGGCACATCACATTGATCTGGCGGTAAAAAATTTTGCTTTAGCAGTAAAAAATGGTGATTTCCCTAAAAAAAAGCATCAAATATGATTTATCAAAAATATTTATTAAGGCAAAATTTACAGTATTTTTTATTTATAGTTACTATATTAATTTGTTTGGTATGGTTTAGTAAAGCTATTTCATTTTTAAGTTTAGTTACTCAAAATGGTATTTCATTAAAGCAATTTTTAAAATTATTTCTCTTGATTTCCCCATGGATTTTATCATATATTTTACCTTTCTCATTGCTAATTGCTAATATTTTGGCTATTAATAATTTACAACAAAATTCCGAAATAACTGTTTTAAAATCTTGTTCTATTTCTAATTTCAATCTAGCTAAACCTATTATTTTATTAGGTTTATTGATTTCAATCATGTCTTATAGTATTGCTTTTTATTTTATGCCTTATGCTAATCGGCAATTAAAATTATTGCGTAATAATTTACAAGACAATTACAGTAATATTGTATTAAAATCTGGTATTTTTGAAAACATAAAAAATACCACTATTTATGTTCAGAAACGAGAACAAGATAATTTATTTGGTTTATTTATTTATGATAAAAGTAATGCCGAGTATTCTACTGCTATTACCGCTCAAAATGCCAAATTAAATACCGACCACAATTCTTTAAAGTTGATTCTTAATAACGGAACTTTACAAAAATTTAATTATAATAACGAGAAAACGGAAATATTATATTTTCAACAATATTTATTTAATCTTAATGAAAATGAAAACAATAAAGAATCTTTTATAATCTTTAAAGCTAATGAGCGATATTTCCATGAGCTTTTATATCCAGAGCCTAATTTATCTTCAGATTATCTTTTAAGACTCGATGCCGAACTTCATCAAAGACTTATTTTTCCAAGCACTCCTTTTGTTTTTAGTTTATTAGCTGGAATTTTTTTATTGAAAAATTATTCTATTAGAAATAAAAATATTAAAAATATCGCTTATTTGTTAAGCTGCTCTTTGGGGTTTTTTCTTGTTAATATTATTATTACATCAATATCGCAAAATAATTCTAATTATATTTTTTTAAATTATGTGAATTGTTTAATGTTTATTATTGTTCCACTTTTTATTTTATACAATGCCAAAAAACATCATTAAAAAATATTTGGTAAAAAAATTTTTATGGAATTTTTTTAAAGTATTTTTAGCTTTTACATTACTATTTTTTATTATAAACCTCCTTGAAAACATTAATAGAAACGATAATAAGCATCTTGATTTTTCTTTGATTTTACTTTTTTCTATTCTGCCAATTTTAGAACAGGTATCTACTTTGGTTTCTTCGTTAGTTTTGATTGCTTGCATTACCGCTTTTTATAGTTTGGCAAAAAATAGCGAAATTACCATTATAGGTAATAGTGGTTATTCTTTATGGCAAATGTGCTGGTCAATATTGCTTACATCTTTTATTTTGGGTATTTTTTGGATTACGGTTGTGCAGTATACGATAGAAAAAGCCAATCACTTTACCTTAGCGCTTGAAAAGCAATATAATCAAGTATTGTCACAAAATTTTTCTTATGGTTCTAATATTTTATGGTTAAAACAAAATTACCTAGAAAAAACAAGTCATACCTTTATTATTGGTTTAGGAAGATATAATAAAGCCAACAATGTTTTTGCTGATGTTGATTTATGGTTTTTTGATGAACAGCAAAATTTTTATCAAAAAATTAATTGCAAATATGCTACAATGCAAAGAAACTTGCTTTATTTAAATATTTGTATTATTAATAATTCCACAGATTTTAATCTTAAAATAGAGCAGTTAAAAATCGCCACTAACCTTAATCATGATTTATTGCAACAACAAATTATTGCTAATTTTGCTAAACTGCAATCTTTTTCTATTTGGACTTTGCCAAAAACCATTGAAAATATTAATACAGTTGGGCTAGATGCGCAAAAATTTGTTGTGCATTTTCATGGAATTCTAGCTTTACCTTTTAATTTTTTAGCTATGGTTTTAATTTCTGCTTATTTTGGAATCAACCATATTCGTAATCGTCAAGTAATTTTAAAAATATTTGCAGGAATTTTATTTGGTTTATTTGTTTATATTATAGATAATATTGCTAAATCCCTTGGTTCTGCGAATTTAATTTCTGTTTTTTCGGCAACTTGGTTGATTAATTTAATTTTTATTTCTCTTGGAATTTTATTACTTTATCGCAAAGAAAAACTAAATTAATAACCTTTTAACTCTTGTAAAAGAATTTCGATTATTTTTTGTTGTTGATTTTGAGTGTGTAGCCATTCTTTTGCTTTTGTAGCTTTTGTTTTGCAAATGTTGTTATTTTCTAGTAAATACTGCACTTTTTGTTGTAATTGGTTTTGATTTTCTACTAAAAAACAAGCATCATTTTGAGTTAATTCATGATAAATTTGTTGGTTATTTGCCACATTTTTACCACTAAGGACTGCACAATTATGCAAAATAGCTTCGCAAGGATTATGTCCGCCTACTAAAGCAAATGAACCACCCATAAATACAAAATGATTGGCAAAATAATTATAAAACAACTGCACTTCACCAATTGTATCAACCAAGTAAAATTGAGTTTGCTTATTAATTTTTTGCTTTAAAGAGCGAACCGCAACAATTTGGTTATTATTTATTAAATTTAACACTTCTTGTTTTCGTTGCGGATGACGTATGATAATAATAGTAAGTAAATCGCTAAATTTTTGCACCATATTTTGATGAATTTGAATAATCATTTCTTCTTCTGTTTTATGAGTGTTGGAGGCAATCAAGCATTTTCTTTCACCAATATTTTGTTGTAAAAACAATAAATCAGAAGTATCGAAAAATATTGGAAAAACTAAACATTTTAAATTGCCATAATAATAAAGATTAGAGTTATTTAAAAATAGTTTTTGCAACAACTCGTAAGAATTTTTGCTTTGGGCAAAAATTGCGGTAAAATTAACAAAAATATTGAGACCATTTCTTTGTAAAAACTGCCAAAAATTATAAGTTTTTGGGGATATTTTGGCATTTACTAAAAAAGTTGGCACTTTTTTTGCTTTAAGTTGCCATAAAATATTTGGCCAAATTTCTGACTCAATAAAAATAGCCATTTTTGGTTGCCAAAATTGTAAAAATTTTTTTACAATAAAATAACTATCAAAAGGTAAAAACTGATGAAAAACTCGCTCATTAAAAAGTTTATTTTGAGTAATTTTATCGGCAATAATTTGAGCAGAAGTAGTGGTAGTAGAGGTAAGTAAAATATGGCACGGCGATTTTTTTAAAAGTTGTTCTGTTAACCAAAAAGCTGAATTTATTTCGCCTATACTTACCGCATGAAGCCAAATTAATGTAGATTTTTGCGAATTTTGTTGAAAATTTCGCTGAAAATTATTGTTAATAACAGCAAATTTTTCTTGCCATCTTTGTGGTAGTTCTTTTTTTTTTAGTAGACGATAAATAATTAGTAAAAAAACTAGAGGTAAAACAGCGGTAGAAAATAAAATATAAATGACAATTAGTGAGTTTTTAAAAAAAACTTTTCTCATAAAATTATCATAGTTTCAAGCTTTTTGATTTCATCTCTTAATTCGAGGGCTTTTTCAAAATCAAGATCTTTTGCCGATTTATGCATCTGTTCTCTTAATTTAGCAATGGTTTTTTCAATATTTTGTAAGTTAATTGGAGGTTTTTTAGTTTCGGATTTTTTATTATAGAGACTGTCAAAAACAGAGCTAATTGTTTTATAAGTAGTGGTTGGATTAATATTGTTAGCTAAATTATGTTGCATTTGTAGATTTCGGCGCTGGTTGGTTTTGCTTATTGCTTTTTTGATAGATTCTGTTATTTTATCGGCATATAAAATTACTCTTCCTTCGGAATTTCTAGCGGCTCTGCCAATAGTTTGAATTAAAGAAGTTTCGTTTCTTAAAAAACCCTCTTTATCGGCATCGAGAATCGCTACCAAAGCACACTCTGGAATGTCTAAACCTTCTCTTAATAAATTTACCCCCACCAAGCAATCATATTTACCTAAACGTAAATCTTGGATAATGGCAATTCTGTCGAGAGTATCAACATCGGAATGCATATAAACCACATTGATATTATGTTCGTTTAAATAACTAGTAAGATCTTCTGCCATTTTTTTGGTAAGAGTAGTTGCTAAAGTGCGAAAACCTGCATTTTTTATCATTTGTATTTCGGGAAGTAAATTTGCGACTTGAGTTTTGGCAGGGCGAATTTCACATACAGGATCAAGTAAGCCTGTTGGTCGAATGATTTGCTCAATTACCTCGTTGTTAGTTTTTGCTAATTCGTATTTACCAGGAGTGGCTGAAACAAAAATAGTTTGCGGTCTGAGATTTTCCCACTCAAAAAACTTTAATGGGCGGTTATCTAGGGCACTTGGTAAGCGAAAACCATGTTCAACCAAAGCAGATTTTCTAGCATTGTCGCCTTTTGCCATGCCATCAATTTGTGGCACGGTAACATGGCTTTCATCAACAAAAAGCAAGGCATCGCTTGGTAAATATTCAAAAAGAGTGGGCGGAGAGAAGCCAGCAGGTCTTTTAGTAAGATAACGCGAGTAATTTTCGATACCCTTGCAACTGCCCAAGGTAACCATTAATTCAAGATCGTAGTTAGTTCGTTGTTGTAGTCTTTGCATTTCTACTAATTTATTTTGCTGCTCTAACTCTAATAATCTGACATTGAGATCGATTTTAATTTTTGCGATAGCTTGTTGTAAAACTTCGGCTGGTGTAGCGTAGTGCGAAGCTGGATAAATAACAATGTTTGGCATTTTTTTAATAACTTCAGCAGTGAGTGGATCAAACTCATAAATACCGTCTATTTCGTTGTCAAACATACAAACTCGCCAAGCCTTATCTTGCATATGGGCAGGAAAAATATCGATGCTATCACCTTTTACTCGAAAAGTACATCTATCGAAATCAATATCATTTCGCTGATATTGTAGATCAATTAAATTAGCTAAAATTTTTTGTCGGTTAATTTGTTGCCCTAAAGATAAAGATAGAGTCATTTTGCCGTAATATTCTGGAGAGCCAATGCCATAAATACAAGAAACTGAAGCAATAACAATAGCATCTCTTCTTTCAAATAAAGCTCGAGTAGCATTGTGTCTTAATCTATCAATTTGCTCGTTAATGGTGCTATCTTTTTCGATAAAGGTATCGGTTTTGGCAATGTAGGCTTCGGGCTGATAATAATCATAAAAAGATACAAAATAACCAATTTCGCTTTCTGGAAAAAATTCACACATTTCGGCATAAAGTTGAGCTGCTAAAGTTTTATTGTGAGCCATAATAAGTGCTGGCCTCTGCATTTGTGAGATAATATTTGCCATTGTGAAAGTTTTACCAGAGCCGGTAATGCCAAGTAAAATTTGATCTTGTTTTTTTTGTTTTAATCCATTAACTAAACTGGTTATTGCTTTTGGTTGATCGCCAGATGGTGCATATTTTGAGTGTAGTTGAAACAATTGATTAGTTGAAGGCATAAATTTCTTTGATGTTGAATTTTTTATCGAACATAAATTGTGGGCTATCAAAACCTTTATATTCTATTTTAATATCATCATTTCTGTTATCTTGTACGTAAATATGCGAAGAAGAAACTGCCCCATTTAATAAATTCCAGGTTGGATCGACATAAAACCAAGTGTTATTAGCATAAACCATATTCCAAGCATGGCTTTCAAATTTATTATATTCGCCATAAGCATAACCATAAACTACGGCCGAAGGTATGCCAGCTGCTCTTGCCAAGGCATTATAAAGAGTGGCAAATTCTGCACAAACCCCTTTTTTAGTAGATAAAATTTGTGGCACGGTAAGTAATTTACCAAAATAACTAGCATCGTATTGCAAATATGAATGCACAAATTTGCCAATTTTAGCATATAAAGGTAGATTTTGATATTTCGGATCGATTTTGATTTTTTCAATAATTGGCAAGAGTAAAGCAATTTCTTCTGGTTGATTATTGAGATATTCTTGCATCTCAAAAATTGGTTTTAAAGAATAATTTTCGCCAGTAATTATATTTGCTTTATTGGTGATTGTTATATTTGTTATGAAATTTTTTAAAGCAAAATCAAAAATATTATTTTCTTTGGTGGTAAGATGAGTTTCTGGCAATAAATTAGCAGAAATTATTTGATCTTGCACTTCTTGAGCTCCGCCATAAAAAACATAAGGCACAATAACTTTTAAAGAACCTGTGGCATTATCAGTGTTTATTGTATTTGAAATAGAAACATCCCAAGCAACTTTTTTATTGGTAAATTTTAAAATTTCTTGTATCCCTTCTTCTGGTACGATAACTTGATAAATTAATTGATTTTCATTAAGTATGGCATTATTATGCATAGAAATTAAACGAAAATCAGGGGCAAAATTTATTGCCACTTTAGCTTTCGCTCCAGAAGCGAAATGTGGAATATAAATTTGGTTTTGATGCAGGTATTTATTGAATTTTAAATATTGATGTTTTGCACTATATTGAATCAAAACCTGTTCGTTATTTTTTTTACCTTGTGGAAAAAAAATTTCTAAAACATTGTTTTGATAACTGTATTTAGCAATTTTACCATCAACTAATATGTTATAAATATCGAGTTTATAATCGGCACTAGGACTGATGGTGATGATAAAAGAGGAAGTAAAATAATTAGTAGGAAGATCGATTATTTTAAATAATAATTTATAATTCGAAGTTCTTTGAGTTTGGCTCACACTAGAATTTTCTTGCCATTCTAGAAATTGTGTTTCAGCCTTGGCAATATTAATTAAAACTGCAAAAAATAAAACCGTTATATATAAAAAAAACCTCCAAAACATTATAATTACTCCCATTCAATGGTTCCTGGTGGCTTAGAAGTAAAATCGTAGACTACTCTATTTATGCCCTTAACTTCATTGATAATTCTTTTAGAAACTTCGCTTAAAAACTCGCTAGAGAAATGATAAATATCGGCCGTCATGCCATCGATTGAAGTAACAGCTCTTAAAGCTAAAACATTTTCGTAAGTTCGAGCGTCGCCCATTACTCCTACGGTTTTTACTGGTAACAATACTGCAAATGCTTGCCATATTTTATCGTATAAACCTTTTTGACGAATTTCTTGTAAATAAATAGCATCGGCCTGCTGTAAAATAGCAATTTTTTCACAAGTAATGTTGCCAATGATACGAATTGCTAAACCTGGACCAGGAAAAGGATGTCTGGCTACAATTTCGTTAGGCAAGCCAAGTTCATAACCAAGAAGTCTAACCTCGTCTTTAAAAAGCATTCTTACTGGCTCTAAAAGTTTCAGTTTCATTTTTTTTGGCAAACCACCAACATTGTGATGTGATTTAATCGTTTGACTAACACCGCTGTTGGGATGAGAAGATTCGATAACATCTGGGTAAAGTGTGCCTTGAGCTAAAAATTTAGCATTAGCGATTTTGCTTGCTTCGGCATTAAATACTTCAATAAAAGTTTTGCCGATAATTTTTCGTTTTTTTTCAGGATCGGAGACATTTTTAAGTTTTGATAAAAATAAAGCCGAAGCATCAACCGTTATTAAATTAAAATTACAATGATGACGAAAAATTGTTGCAACATTTTGAGCTTCATTTTGACGAAGCAAACCGTGATCAACAAAAATGCAGGTTAGTTGTTTGCCAATTGCTTGATGAATAAGTGCCGCCACCACAGCAGAATCAACTCCGCCACTTAAACCACATAAAACTTGATCATCACCAACTTGTTTTTTAATTGTTTCTATTTGTTGTATTTTAAAGTTTTTCATGGTCCAGTTTGGTTGACAACCAGCAATATTTAAGACAAAGTTTTTTAGCAACACCAAGCCGTCAAGAGAATGAGCAACTTCTGGATGAAATTGCAAACCATAAATATTTTTTTCAGGATAAGTAATTCCTGCGAAAGGGGCAGAATCAGTAGAGGCTATAACCGAAAAATTAGCAGGAATTTTTGTTATGCTATCACCATGACTCATCCAAACTTGATTATTAACAAAATTAGCAAATAAAGGAGATGTAGGTTGAAATTGCAAATTCGCCTTGCCAAATTCACGTTTATTGCTTGGCAACACAGAGCCACCTAGTAAATGACAAATTAATTGCTGACCATAACAAATGCCTAGAATAGGAATGTTTAACTCAAAAATTTGTTTATTAATAGTGGGGGCAGAATTTTCGTAGACCGAAGCAGGGCCACCAGAAAAAATAATTGCTCTTGGATTGATTTTTTGTATTTGTTCCAAAGAAATATTAAAGTTTTCGACTAAACAAAAAATGCCTATTTCGCGTATTCTTCTAGCGATAAGTTGAGTTACCTGACTACCAAAATCGAGAATAAGAATAGAGTTTTCAGATTTATGAACCATAATTTTTATTGTAAAATAGCAGAATTGAGTTGTTTGAAAATGAGATCATCATTTTTTTTATTATTATTAATAATTTTAGCAATAACTTTGCATAAGTCTAGTGATATTTGTTTTTTTATGGCAAAATCTGCAAGTAAATTGCAAGCAATGGCACCTTCGTAGATGATGTTTTGATTAATATCTTGTTGTGTACCTAAAGCAAAACCAAAACGATAGTTGCGAGATAATAAAGAGGAGCAGGTAAGAAAAATATCGCCAAAACCAGCGGGAGTGTTAAGATTTGACTCTGTTTTAAAAAAACTGCATAACATTTCTATTTCGACGATTCCTCGACAAACCAAGGCAGATTTGGCATTATAGCCAAAATCAAGAGCATCTAAAAAACCACAACCAATCGCCATAATATTTTTAAAAATACCAGAAAGTTCTGTAGCTAAAACATTGGAAGAATATTGAGAAAAAAAATAAGAATTATTGAGGCAAAACATAATTTCGTTGGCGATATTTTGATTTTTGCTGGCAATAGTAGTGATGGTTGGTTGTTTTTTAGCGACCTCTAAGGCAAAGTTAGGTCCAGATAAAACAGCAAAATTTTGATAATGAGTAATTTCTAAAAAAATATCGCTTAACAATTTTATTTGTTGATTTTGCATTCCGAAACCCTTTGAACAAAGCACGAAAATAGTGTTAGAGGAAAAATTAATTGTAGAAATTTGCTTAAAAACCTCAAAACAACTAGCGCTTGGCACTACAATAAAAACTATATCGGCATTTTGGTTATAATTATTGATAGCTAATAAATTAGAATGTAAAATTATATTAGGTAATTTTTGAAAATTTGTTTTTTGTTGGTTAATTTCTTGCAAAGTTGCTAAATTTTTAGTGTATAAAAAAACACTGTAATCGTTACCTGCTAAATGATTTGCTAAAGCGGTTCCCCAAGCACCAGAACCAATTACTAAAATTTTTTTCTTCATATTTTTTCAATAATAACCATAGCAATCGAATATTCTTTTTCGTCGCTTAAACTAAGATGAATATTAGTTAAGCCAAATTTATTAGTAAATAGGTTTTGTTTGCTTTTATCAAGAAAAATATGAGGCTTACCAAAATTATCGTTTGTAATTTCAATATCAATAAAACTGAAAATGCCACCAATACCAAAACCAGAAGCTTTAGCAAAAGCTTCTTTACCAGCAAATCTTTTAGCTACATAGTTAATTAATTTTGGTTGAGATAAATTATTTATATCAAATTTTTTTGATAAAACGATTATTTCTTGGTTAGAAAGAACTCTATTTAATAAACGCCAACCAAATATTTCAAGCAATTTTCCAATGCGAGAATTTTTTATAATGTCTATTCCTGTGCCAATTATCATAAAATTAACTTTATATTTAACAAATTAACTTGCAATTTTGTTTTAAAAAAACCATCATTTTATTTTATCTTAAAATAATTAAAAATCTAACTTTAATTTATTGTAATGTTTCTACAAAAAGCTATTGTCATTCTGATAGGTAACAACGGCATTATTATTGCCAACAGCCATGATAAAGGTATTGAGCAAAAATTTATAGAATCGCTAAACGAAAACAATAGATCTGATTTGATTGATTTTTTTAAAAAACATAAATCACAAAAAATTTATATTTTACTTGATACAATTGATCAAACCTACAAAAAAAAAACCTATCCTTCAATTAAAAAATCTGATCTCGAAAAAATTATTAAACGCGATTTAGCTGGCGATGGCGATAAAGAAGCTCTGAAAAACTACATTATTCTTAAAAAAACCAAATCTGAAAATATAAAACTCACTTTAAATTTTAATAAAAATACCACAGGCAAGCTAGATTGCTTATTTATTAGCTCTTCTAAATCACAACTCATTACTGATTGGTTAAATTTTATTTATGAACTGCCTAATCGATTGATTGGTGTTTATATGTTGCCAATCGAAAGTTATAATTTTTATCAAAATCTTTATAAAATTAAAGAAGTAGAAAAAAATAAAAACAACATCACTGATCCGCACCTACAAAAAATTATTAACACCGATATTCATTGTTTAGTTATTCAAACAGATGTTGGCGGTGCTAGGCAAATTGTTTTTTCTGGCGAAAATATTGTGTTTACAAGGGTTGTTAATTATAATATTGCCGACGAAAACTTTGCCGAAAAATATATTCAAGATATTTACAGTACATTTGAATATTTAAAAAGAATGTTTATTGAATTAACTATCGATAAATTTCAAATTATTAATATTTTTCCTGAAAGTGCTTTTCAAAGAATTACCGATATTGGTAATCAAGAAATTCAACAAATAAACCATACTCCAGAGCAAGCAAAAGAAATGATCGGAGCAAAAAATGTTAAAATAAATTCTGACATTAGTCTTGATTTGCTAATTATTATAGCATTTTTAAAAGAAAAATCTATTTTAAAATTTACTACCCATAAAATAAAAGAACTTGAAACTTCTTATTTGCAATTTAAATCGATGTTAATTTCTAATATTACAATGCTAACAATTTTATTTTTTGGGTTATTATTTTTATTTATTGCAAATAAAAGTGTGGTATCTGATATAGAAACAGCAGAAAGCGAAAAAATTAATCTTTCTAAATCGTTAAGCTTGGCAAGAAAAGTTGCTATTGAAGGAGCATCTCTTGAAGACGAACAAGAAGATATCAGTATCGAAAGAATTGGTGATATTGGTAGAGTAGAAGAAGTTTTGGGCGATTTTCAACCAAATTTTGCCGAAACTTATGCTAAACTAGCTTTTGCTCGAGATATGGTAGAAATTACTAACTTTAAATATAAAATTACCGATTTCATAACCAAATCGCCAAGTAAAGGAACTAAAAAAGAAATGATTTTCAATGGCATTTTATTTAATCGCAGTGGTAGTATCGACGATTTATTTATTGAATTTGATAATTTTATTAATAAAAAATTAAAATCAACTCTCGTTAACTTTGATGTAAAATACACCGAAATTAACCGTAACATCGATTTTAATGCCAAGTTTTATGAACAGCCAATTGAATTTACTTTATTAGAAAAACGAATTACCAACGAAATAGCAAAAACTCCTAACCCAGATAAAAATCAAGTTAACGAAAATGAAAATAATTAATCTAAAACAAAAAATTAAAATCAATATTATTATCGCTGTTTTTATGATTATTTCTATTTTTTCTGTTGCTTTTTTTTATAATTACTTTAATACCAATTTTCAATCAGAAAAACTAAAACTTACCGATGACATTTCTAATATAAAGTCAAAAATATCCGAAATAGAAGGCAAATCTCAAGAAAATAAAAAATATAAAGAAATTTGGAAAAAAATTAGTTCCAAAAAAAAGCTAAACACAGGTATTAAAAATGAAGAAGTCGAAAAAATTCGCACCAACCTTGCTCAAAAATATTTTATCAACGATTCTAAATTAAAAATGAATGTTCCAGAAAGCTTACCAAATAATGTTTTTAAAAATGAAACACTCGATATTTTATATACCGAAGGAGAGCTTACTTTTTTATCTTACAACGATGTTAAGGCAATTCAATTTGCCGAAGAATTTTATAAAAGTTTGCACGGTTATGTTATTCTTAAAAATTTTGAAATAAAACGTGAAAAAAAATATGAAATCAAAGATTTGAAAGAAATTAGCACTGGTAAAAATCAAGGACATATTTCTGGTAAAATAGAATTTGCTTGGTATGTTTTTAAAGAAAATAAATCTAAAGAAACAGCAAGTGAAAATCTTATAAATAACAATACCAAAAACTCAGAAAATCCATAAAAATGTTTTATTTTAAATTATTATCTCTATTTTTAATTATTACTTTTTCTTTTCAAGCCCATACACAAGAAAACATGGCAAGCCAAACTAGTCAAATAATTGAAACAACTAACCAAGCTAGTCGAGAAAAGAAAAAACCAGAAATACCAACTAGTAAAACACCTATTTCTGCTTCTTCTATAAAAAAATCTATTGAAGATTTATTTTCTGGCACTAAAATACAATCGTTAATGTTTAGCGAAACTGATTCTTCTAACATTGATAAAGCAATTGAAGCTTTTCAAAATAATCAAATATTTGAACTAGAAGGCGAAGAAGAAACTCCAGAAAAATCAACTATCGAAGAGGTAAAAAAAATGGAGCAAGAAAATGTAAAAGCTTATATTTTCTTATCTTCTATTTTATATTTTGGCAACGATTCTTGGTCTTTATGGGTTAACGATAAAAAGTATACCGCTAAAAGTAATAAAGTAGAAAACGAGCTTTATTTTAAATCGGTTGAAAGAGATAAAGTTAATATAATCTGGAAGTTAAGTGTTAGTAAATGGAAAATCTTATCTGGTTTGCGATCTGAAAGCTTAGCTCCCAAAATAAATAATAATAATCAGGTTGAAATAGATTTTACTTTACAGCCAAATCAAACCTTTATTTTAAGCTCAAGTAAAGTAGTTAATGGTAAAGCCTTTTTAGGTAAAAAATAATATAATTTTATGGAAAATATAAATTTTAAAAAAGGTTTTTCTTTAATAGAAATTTCTATAGTTTTACTCATTATTGGTATTTTAATTTCTGGTATCTTGGTTGGGCAAGATCTTATCTTAGATGCAAAAATAAGATCGGCTCAAAATCTTACTAGAACTTCTCCTGTTAATAAAATACCCGATTTAACTCTATGGCTCGATGTTAATGCCGAAAAATCTTTAATAACTACCGAAGTGGCCGATAGATGCTTAGAAAAATATGTAAACTACCAAGATTTACTAGGTAACAATGTAATTTGTGCTTGGCAAGATATTAATCCTCAAAAATCTTTAGGATCAGATACATCAAGAAAAGTTGCTCTAAGCATTAATACTTCTCATACTATAGCAACAATGCCTATCTATGTGATAGATGGTATTGGAGGTTTGCCTTCTTTGTATTTTGATGGTGCAGATTATTTAATTTCTAGCATACCGCAACCGCAAACAACCAATGTAGCTAACACCATATTTAATGTCGATATGCATAATTTGTTTAGCCCAAGTGAAGTTTCTTTTTTTATCGTTCAGCAGTATGAACGGCCACAATCGGCTCGAGCTGTTTTATTTCATCATCTTTCTAATTTATTTTCAATTTATAACACAAGAAGTGGCACAGATCCTAATTTTTCTTATGATAGTAGAATCGATTTTGCAAGTACAACATCGCAAACTACTGCAACTACTACCTTGCCTACTTCTTCATCGCAAATCATTTCTTTTATTCGAGAAAATAATTCTGCACAACTGTATATCAATTCTGCAAGACAAACCATAACCAATAACACTCCAACTTCATTTTCAAATAACCTTTCTGCGCCAATATCTGTAGGAGCAGCTATTTCTAGTGCAACATCTGGCTCCCCACCTGTAACAACAATATCAGCAACGGCAAACACATATTTTAAAGGAAAAATATCTGAAATCATAGTTTTTAACCGTAAAATATCAGAAAGAGAAAGAGTGCAAGTTGAAAATTATTTATTACAAAAATACAAAATTAAAAAAACTTAACTAAAATTGTCTAAGAAAAATTTGGTAAAAATTTATTATAATTGTCAAAATTGGGTTAAATTATTTACAAAATATAATTTTTTACCACAAAAAACCATTTTAATATCCGACAAAAAAATTTGGCAAAATTGCCAAAAAACTTTATCACCTAGTTTTATTAATAATTTTGCTGAAGTTTTTTTACTGAATAAACCGCAAGCAAACGAAAAATATTTACAACAAATTAAAAAAGCAGTAGCTCCATATAAAAATATTGTAGCATTAGGCAGTGGCACCATAAATGATTTATGCAAGCTTACCTCATATCAACAGCAAAAACCATATATTATTATTGCTTCTGCTCCTTCAATGAATGGTTATTTATCTCAAAATGCCTCTATTACCATTAAACAACATAAAACAACTATTTTAGCCACTCTTCCATTAGTTTTGATAGCAAACACCAACATTTTACAATCTGCCCCAGAAAAATTAATTAAAGCAGGAATTGGTGATGCAATGTGTTTTTATAATTGTTGGTTTGATTGGTGGCTTGCCAACCAAATTTTTGGCACACCTTTTTTAGCAAAACCTTTTTTGATGCTTCAAAAATTGATGCAAGAATTTTGCCAAAATTATCAACAATACCAACTAAATAATCCTAAATTATTAAAATTACTAATGCAAATTTTATTAATTTCTGGAAAAGGAATGACCCTTGCTTCTGGCTCTTATCCTGCAAGCCAATCAGAACATTTATTAGCGCACTGCCTTACCACCAAGTATGGTAAAAAATTTCGATTTATTCTTCACGGCGAGTTAATTGCTTTTACCACTTTTATTACCGCTAAAGTGCAAGAAAATTTACTTGATAAAATTACACAAAATGATTTTTCTTGGCTTAATAAAATTTTGCAAAACAATTGGCAGAAATCTGTACTCAATTATTTTTCTGAAAATGTTTATCAAGCTTGCCTGCACGAATTTACTGCTAAAACTAAAATTTTAGAGCATCCAAAAAAATTATCGTCAAAAAAAATTAATAGCATAAAAAAACAACTCGCCAAAATTCATTTTTCCCCTGCTAAAATTAGCCAAATTTTTACTCACTTTCATATCAAACATCAAGAGCAAGATTTACCAATATCTAGCCAAGAATATCATCAGTCTTTATATTTTGCTAAATATTTGCGAAATCGCATCACTTGTCTTGACTTTTTATAAAAATTTTACATGGTTGAATATCAAATTTATTTTAATTTTATAAAAAAGCAAAAATATATGAAACCCAGTAATTCGCAACAACTCCCTATTGAAGATATATTAAATAATAGTTCTCTTTTATTAAAAACAAAACTAAGAGAAAGTTCTGGAGATTTATATGAACTTTTGATGGTTGCAATTATCTTAATTATTTGTATAAAAATATAGTTTAGTTGGTAATGAATTTAGAAATGCACTAGATAGCGACTGTAATCAAGACAAAAGTATGCACTTCGTTAGCTTGTTCTATAGCTGTTAGTAATAAAATTTTTGGTGGATTTTTTTTAGGATCAATTTACCGCTTATGTTTGTCCGTTTTTGTCTGGAAATTTGTTTGGTTTTAGCTTGGGCGGTAATTTTTTGGGGAATTATATAGAAAAATCTGATAAAAAAGTAATCAACCTAATTTTTAATAACGACAATTGTGATTTTTTGGATGAGAAATCTACATCTGCCGATCAAACAGTATTGGCAGAATCAAAAGAAATAATAATAAAAATCAAAGATTTAACTTGTTTAAAAAATTAAAGGCAGAAGTTTTGATATAAAGAATAAAATTGATAAATTATATGAGAAGATCAAATTATTTCAGCGAACAAATACCTTATGTTGCATGTTCGGTAGAGATTAATAAATCTCCATAGATAGCCAAAATAACTTTATATTTATTAAGTTTACCTTTATATATTTAAAGATGAAAAATGATATAAAATTGTTTGGATCTTAAATAAAAAATAGTTTAAAATAAATCTTGATTTCTAAATACTTAATTGTATATTGTATTTTTATTAGAATTTATAAATATTTATTTATGATTACATTACAATTTAATATTTCTGGCTGCTATAACTCAAAATTGAAAAGTTGGAGTAGATCAATTCGTGATCGCATTAGGTTGTTTTTTTCTAATAAGAATCTGCAAGAAGAAGGTTTGCAATTTTTTCCACAAGAGACACAATCTGTTGTTTTTTTCTTTGATAGTTTTAAGAAGCTATTGATAGATGAAAATAAGAGTCTTATTTTTAGAGTATTAGATGAAGAAAATTTAGAAGTTTTTAAGATAGCCTTGCAACAATTAAAAGAAAATGTTGATTTTAAAGGATTATTAGAAACAGAACAAAAGGCATTACTTAAAAGAATTAAGATATATTTACCAAAAAGCATACTACAAAAAACTGACATCAATACAATCAAGCAAGAACTAACAGAAATAGATGTAGATAGTTTAAAAAGTTTTTATATAAATTATTTATATAGCTCTATAATAGATACAGCATCATCAGCTTCTCTTAATATTACAAAATCTGATCAAGAAGATATACTGGATGCGATTCGTGAATTAACTTTAGATCAAAAATACATCTTGAAGCAAAAAAAATAATACTAAATTTTACTTTTAGTACAAGTTGCTATAATATTTCACAAAAAAATGAAACATCCAAAAAAACTACGAAATATTTTGAGTACACTTGGATTAACAGAGAAAGATAAAGAACCGAAAAATTTAAAATATCTTTTTGTGCTTTTTTATAGATGCAATGTGTTTTAAATTGGTGAATAAATAATTAAGAGCAAATTTACCAAATATTCCTTGTGGCTTGATGATAGTGAGTGGTTTTTTTTGGGATAGAAATCTACACAATTTTTTTGGTTTTATTATAAGAAATAAAGAGTTGATGTGGTAAGAAATGGAAAAAGCTGGTATTGTTAATTTTGATATTGGTAGTTTATCAGATGTTGTTTAGCCGATTGGTGCTACTTGTATAAATTTTTTCATACATGTTAATTAAAGATTAAGCCGATAAGATTTTTATATTGCAATATTAATAGCAAAGCTATATTCTGCCATAGTGTGATAATATTTTTCGATGGCTTGTATTTTGCTAATATTGGCCCTAGCTAATTCTTGCTCTCTTAAATTTATTAAGAAAAAGTCGCTACCTCCTTGTTTAAATCTTTCTTTTTCAGCAGAAGCAAGTTTTTGAGAAAGTTTAAATTCATCTTCGGCATTATGATAAATTTCGGCTAAAATATTAAGATAACTGCCGATTTGTTTGATTTCTACTTGAATTTTTTCGACTAAAAGTTGTTGTTCGTAATTTAAATATTTGATGTTAGCTTCGGCTTTTGCTAGTTGTCCTCTGGCATCGCTTAATTGCAGTGGTAAATCAAAGTTAAGTTTAACGTTATTGACAGTTTCTTTTCTGGTTACAGAGCCTTTACCTAAATCTTTAGAAGTTTCAAAGCCAAGATCAAGGGTTGGTTGCAGTAAATTGTTGGCTTGTTTTAAATAATTTTGCTCTTTATTTTGTTTGGTTTTTAAAATTTGTATTTCTGGGCGAAATTGGCTTGCTTGTTTGATATCTTGTTGTAAATTTTTTTCGGTAATGTGATTAAGTTTGATGGGTAGAGAATCGATAGGTAGAATTTTTTCGGTGATTTCTTGTGGCTTACCATTTTCTTGTCGATAAAACAGAGACAAATAAAAACAAGAATTTAAAAAATCTTGCTTGGCTTCAAGCATTGCATTTTTGCGGTTTAGAATATTTCTTTTGTTTTCAATAACAATAATATTGGCAACATCGCCTTTTTGTAAGCGAATTTGTAGTTGTTTATCTCTTTCTAAGGCTAGTTGGTATAAATCTTGGTAAATAATATAAATTTTACCATACAAAAACCACTTCCAGTAAGCTTGCTTGGCATCTTTGCTAATTTCAGCTTGCATTTTGGCTAGTTGCAGTTTGCTTTCTTGGTTGTTTAATATAGCATTGGCAACTGCTAGACGGTTTTTATCGAACATATTATTTTGCAACAGAGAAACAGAAGCTCCAAAACGATATTCGCCGTTGTTATTGGTATGCAACTTGCCATCATAATTAGGAAAATTGCCATAAGATTTGCGATAGCCAGCATAAACCTTGCTACCTAAAAAAGCATTTTGTTTTTCAAGAAAAACATCAAAAGTTTTGCCATCATAAAAACCCTTGGTGGTGTCTTGATACTGTTGCTTGAGCCTGATATCAAATAAACCCTCACTTTGTAAAATTTCTCCCTCGCTTTCAGCAACTTTTTCGTAGTAGGCAAGTATTTTTGGATAATGTTTTAAAGCAGAATCAACCACAACTTCTGGTGAAATTGGCGGGCTAGCGAGTGTTGAATGAGTTATAAAAAAAATTAATATCGCTAGTAAATAAATGGTTTTTAAAAATTTTTTAAGCATAGATCTTTTTATATTAATAACAAAAAAACATTACGATAAACAAAATTGCTCTTTTGTCTTCTGGGATTTTTTTTGGTGTAATTTTTCATTAAGTGCTTTAATATATTTAAAAAGCTCTTTATAATTAGCTCTAAACCTTACTTGTTTATATGTTTCAACATAAGAATTAAAATCTAAAATTTCGTTATCAAATGCTGGCTGTATTTCGCTTTCGCCTTTTAATTGAAAATAATGCGAAACTTTTAATTCTTTTTCATTTTGCTCACTAACACCGATAAAAAGAACATCAAGCTCTTTTGAAAGATAATCTGCATATAATTTCGCTCCGTCAACTGCATAATCGGTATATTTATTTAATATTTTACTTTTATTTTTGACAATATTTTCGGTTTTTCTTTCATTCATAAATGATTTTTATGGGTTTTTGATTTTATTGGCAATGTTTAAATCAAAATCGGCAGGAAAGCCATTTATTTGCCTCCAAATTTCATAGCCAATGGTAACTTTATTAAGCAAAATCCAGCCATAAACTTTGGCTCCGTGCTTTAAAAAATGTGGATCTGGCCATTGATGACCACTTTCTGCCACCACAATTACCCGAAATTTACCATTATCAGAAACAGAAGCATCAACTGCCGAAACAATGCCAGCAAAAGTGCCAACCGATAAAGTGGGCCAACCAGAAAATTGCATTGCTGGCCAGCCTTCAAATTGCAAACGAACTTTACGATCTTGCCAAATAAGTGGAATATCGTTGCCATCAACATAAAGCTCCACTGCCATTTCTTGTAGTTTTGGGGCAAAGGTGGCAATTTTATCGCCTGCTTTTACTGTGGTAGAGTTGTTGCCTGCCAAAACTTTTAAAATAGTGCCGTCGCTTGGAGCAACTATAAGCTGGCTTTCTTGTCGAGCTAGGCTAATTGAAGCTTCTAACACTTCTGCCGAGGCATTTTCGGTGGCGGTGAGAAGTTTTTTATATTCTATTTTAGCATCTTCGTAATTTTTTTTCGAAGCCAAACCTTGAGCAAAAAGCTGTTGTTGCCTGCTGTAGTTTAGTTTAGAAGTTTCAGAAGCTATTTTGGCTAATTCGTATTTTCGCTCTTTGATGTTTTTGTCGGCTTTTAATTTATCTATAATGAGTGGATCGTTATCGATGATTTCAACAATTTTATCGCCCTGTTTTACTTTATCACCATCTTTAACAAACCACTCACTGATTCGACCATTAACTGTAGCATCGAGGTTTTGAGTGCGACTGTTAGGATTGGCAGCAATAACATAGCCCAAGCCTTTAACATTTTGCTGCCAAGGTAAAAAAGTGAGAACTATAAAGAAAAATAAAAAAAACACTACCAAAATTTTTTTTAAGGCCAAAATTGGCTTGGGAAGTTTAATTTGTTGAAAAATAAGCTCTGGTTTATTCATATTGTTCTTCAAAATTATTTAGATCGTTTATGTTATCAAAAACAAAAACTTTTTCCATAGAAAAGAACAAATAGCTATCAAAACCCACCATATGATCTCGGCGATTAGAAAAATATAAAATAGTTGCTTGATGATTTTTAGTCAGAAAGTTTAAAATATTATTGCGTATTTTTAGGTTAAGCATATCTAGAACTTCGGTGATAATAATAATTTTTGGCTCATCAATTAAAACCTTGGCAACTTTTAGTAAGATTTTTTCAGATTCTGATAATGGCCAGCCCGAAGGTAAAATAGGTAGAGATAAATCGCTATCGAATCTTTTTAATACATTTTTTAGTTGAGTAATGTCAAGCACTTCGTGAACTTTTTTATTGTTAATGATTGCCTGATTAAAAGTAAGATATTCATAAATTGTGCCATCGATAAAGCTTTGATTGTCGATGATAGCAATTTGATTGCGTAGTTTATTAAAGTTAAGATCGGATATGTTTTGTTGGTTAAATTCAAGTGAGCCGTAAAGTGGTTTTCGTAAGCCTGCGATTAACTCGATGAGTAGTTTGTGAATTGAGAGATTTTCGGCAGAAATTAAATAATTTTTGCCAGCCTCAAAATTAACATTAAATAAAAATTTTCTTTGAAAATAATTATCGACAACATTGTTAAAATCAATGTTAATTGGCTTATTTTCAAGACATTTATTGCCTAAAATTTCTTTTGGCAAATGATGTATTTGTGCAAGTTTTTCGCAAGCAGAAGCTAATTCGTAGACAGATTCAAGATCGCTACCAAGTTGTGAAATATTGTAAAGAACTGCTGAAATAACTAACTCAGAAGCCACTAACTGCCCTAAAGAAAGTTGCCCTTTTAACACTAAATAACCACCAACAATAAGTAAAGCAGAAGTTGCAAAAGTATAGAGAATTAAGGTAAGAATAACCTGAAAAAATAAATAATGAAAATATTTTTTTCTTTCTTGTAAATATTGTTTGGTGATGTTTTCGGTTTTGTTTAAAGCATATTCTTTGGCATTATCTGATTTAAATAATAAATGGTTTCTAGCGATATCTTCAAACCAAGAAGCCATATCATATTTTTTTTTGCTGGTGGCAAATTTGGCAATAAAGCAATTTTTAGAAAAAAGTTGCCAAATAAAAAAAGTCGCAAAAAGCACTAACAAAGCAAATAACAATAGCACCCAATGATAAAATGCTACTAAAATTAAACCAATGATAGATTGTAAAATATTAGCAAAAGTTTTGGTAAAAATTTTTGGAACAATTTTTTGCACATTAAAAACATCAAAAAATCGATTAATAAACTCGGTTTGATTAGATTTTTCAAAATCTTGGTGATTAACATTAACTAATTTTGTAACAATTTCAGAAGAAAATCGAGCAAAAAACCTTCTTTGAAAAATTTCGGTGATATAAAATTGCAAGGCATTTAATACAGAAGAAAAAGTTACTACTAAAAATAAAATAAAACCTAAAACGAAAATTGGTTGTAAAAGAGCGGTAAAAGCAACAGAATTAATTAAAAGCTGAACCGAAATTGGCACCGCCAAACTTAACAAGCCAATAAAAATAGCATAAACTAAAATGGTAAGTAAAAAACTTTTTTCATCTTGTAGAACGGTTTTAAATAGGCTTGAAACTTGGTTTCGTTTAACTTGACTGGCAAATTTATGATAGAAATTATTGATAGGCATATTTTTTTGATGTTTTTTGGTAGTTTTGATAATTTTAAAGCAACTTATTAAAAAAACAACTGTTTTTTCCGGTGTGACAAGCAGGACCTTGTTGTTTTACAATTAAAAGCAGACAATCAAAATCGCAATCGGCAGTAACAGAAACTATATTTTGATAACAACCAGAAGTATCGCCTTTTACCCACAAGTTTTGCCTTGAGCGAGAAAAATAGGTGGCAAGCCCAGTATTTAGTGTTTGAATCAAGCTTTCTTGCGACATCCAGGCAAACATTACTACTTCTTGGTTAGATTCGTTTTGCACAATTGTTGGAATTAAGCCTTGTGAGTTAAATTTTAATTGAGAGATGTTTTGAGAATTTATTTGATTAGTTTGATTTGGCATTTTATGTAAATATTAAGTTGAGAATTTATTTGATTAATTTGATTTCCCATTGGAGCGAAATATTAAATTTTTGCAAAACTTTTTCTTGAGCTAGCTTACCTAAATCAAGCAGATTTTGAGCTGTTGCTTGCTTAGTGTTGATTAAAAAATTACAATGCTTGCTTGAAAAACAGGCATCGCCAATAAAAAACCCTCTTAAACCTACTGCATCAATTAGTTGCCAAGCTTTATAATTTTGATTATTTACTGGATTTTTAAAAGTGCTACCACCAGTTTTGGCTCTAATTGGTTGTGTTTGTTCGCGTTGTTGTAAAAAATTGTTAATGTTTTGAGATATTTCTTTTTTATTACTTGGCTGGCAGGCAAAAACTGCTTCAACAAAAATATATTTTTGAGTTAAACTATTGCCGCGATAAACAAAGCCAAAATCTTGGTTGGTTAATTTATGTAGATTGCCTTGATAATCAAGAGCGGTTGCTTCTAGTAAAAATTGTGAAATTTCGCCACCATAACAACCAGCATTCATAGCGATTGCTCCGCCAATTGATCCTGGTATAGTGCTTAAAAATTCTAGCCCACCTAAATTGTGTTGTTGACAATACATAGCAATATTAGCACATAAATTAGCTCCACCAACTGTAAGTAAATTTTGCTGATGGTTGATATTATTAAATTCTTTGCCAAGTTTAATAACTATTCCAAAAATATTAGGTTGAGTAATGATGATATTTGAGCCAGCTCCAATAATGTATAATGGAATTTGGCTATCAATTTTACTTAAAAAATTTTGCAAATCAAAAATATCGGAAGGTTTAAATAAAATATCGGCAATAGCAGGTAAGCCAAACCAATTATTGATTTTAGCGGATTGTTTATAGATTCCTAAAACTTTTGGCAAAGAGTTTAGCATTTTATTTTTTTAATCTTTTGAAACCTAACTCAAGATCTTCTTTTAAATCTTCCACTGCTTCAAGACCAATATTGATGCGTAAGCAAGTTTTATCTGGATAAGCAAAATTAGTAACGGTACGTATTGAAGTGGCATCGAACGGCAAAATTAAAGATTCATAGCCACCCCAAGAATAACCCATGCTAAAAAATTGTAGCTTATCAACCATTCTGGCTAATGATTCGTTCGAATATTTTTTATCAAGCACAATTGAAAATAGCCCAGCAGCCCCAGTAAAATCTCGTTTCCAAAGAGTGTAATTAGAATCGCTTGGTAGGGCAGGGTAAAGAACTTTTTCTACTTCTGGTTTTTTGTTAAGCCAATTTGCAACATCTAAAGCCGATTTAAAACAATGATCGATTCTTAGTTTAGCAGTTCGTAAACCTCTTTGCACCATATAAGAACAATAAGGAGCTGCGGTTGTTGCCATATATCGAAATGCTTCATACATTATGCGAAAATGTTTTTCTTGTACAGTTATAGAGCCCATCATTATATCGGAATGACCATTGATATATTTGGTAAGTGCCATCACTGAAACATCAATACCATGATCAAAAGGTTTAAAATAAATACCACTAGCCCAAGAGTTATCGAGAATGGTTATTATTTGATGTTGCTTGGCAACTTGGCAGATTGCCGAAATATCGGATATTTCAAAAGTTTGAGAGCCTGGACTTTCTAAAAAAATAACTTTGGTATTTTCTTGGATTAGGCTAGAAATATTAGAGCCTATGTATGGATCGAAATAAGTGGTTTGGATGCCGAGTTTTTTTAAAAATTTATCGGCAAAACCTCTAGTTGGCGAATAAACACTATCAACCATCAGCATATGATCGCCTTGTTTTAAAAAAGCGATGAGAGCAGTATTGATGGCTGCCGCTCCAGAAGAAGTAACAAAAGTGTTGTAACCACCTTCTAGTTCGGCAATTGCTTGCTCGAGGGCAAAATTGGTTTGGGTGCCATATCTACCGTATTTTAGCTCGTAAGGTTGCACTAAATCGTTATTAGAATAGCCTCTTTCTGCATAAAGTAAATCTTTTAAAGTAGGAAAAACAATAGTGGAGCTTTGATAAATTGGTGGATTAACCATCCAGCCTTGCTCTTTTGGATGTCTGCCTGCATGCACAATTTTTGTGGCTTCATGTAATTTATGATTCATAATTTTTTTTGGTAATTAATTTTAAAAAGCGTTTAATTGTATTAAAAATATTTTGTAAAGCAACAAAAAAAATTCTTGTATTTTTAATTTTTTAGATCTATTTTGAAAAATGGTAATGATAGTGGCTTAGGTGTTTGTTTAACAAGCTGTCGAGAATTGTGTATCTTGGTGCTAATATTAATTTCTCATTATCTTGCTATTAAAATTTTATAAATAATAATTAAAAGAATGTTGCATTGAAAATAATTGAAGATACAACATTTTATTTTATAATATTTACAATGAAACTGATGCAGCAGTTTCATAATTTTCATTTTCTTATGGCTTTGATTAATCATAGTTTGGCAAATTTTATTGCTAAACGAAACAATGTTAAATTTTCATTTGAATTTTTTCCGCCCAAAAATGAAGAGATGGAGCAAAAATTATGGCAATCAATCAATAATTTACAACATCTCAACCCTAGTTTTGTTTCTGTAACTTATGGAGCGGGCGGTTCTACACGTGAAAGAACTCATCAAACTATCCAAAAAATTCTCACTCAAACCACTCTAAAACCAGCTTCGCATCTTACTTGTGTTGCTGCTTCAAAACAAGAAATCGCCGAAATTTTATATAATTATTGGCAAATTGGAGTTAGACATATTGTGGCTTTAAGAGGTGATATGCCAGCTTCTAGCCCAAATTATCAGTTGCATCAAGATGGTTATAAATATGCTAGCGATTTAGTTGCAGGCATTAAAGATTTAACTAAATATAACATTAATTTTGATATTTCAGTAGCAGGTTATCCGCAAAAGCACCCGCAAGCTTCATCTTTAGAGGAAGATATTTATTATTTAAAACAAAAAGTTGATGCTGGAGCAAATAGAATTATTACTCAGTTTTTTTTTGAAGCTGAAGAGTTTTTAAGATTTGTTGATCTTTGTCATAAAAACAAAATTTTTGTGCCAATTATTCCAGGAATTTTGCCAGTAAGTAATTTTGCTCAAGTGCAACATTTTGCTAAAATGTGTGATATAGCTATTCCTAGTTGGATGTTTGAGTTATTTAACAACCTAGATAATCATAAAGAAACTAGGCAACTTATTGCTGCGGTGGTTGCTACCGAGTTGTGTCGAATTTTGCATAATTACGGCATTAATGAATTTCATTTTTACACTTTAAACAGAGCCGATCTTACCTTGGCAATTTGTCATTTATTAGGGGGTAATATTTCTTAAAGATTTATGCAATTTTATCGTTATAAAATTATTGTTGAATATAATGGTACTAATTATTATGGCTTGCAAATTCAACAAAAACCTGCTTTACCAACTATTGAACAGGCAATAGTTACAGCTTTAAAAAAGCTTACCAACTATAATTTATTTGATTTAGCGGTAGCAGGGCGAACCGATGCAGGAGTGCATGCGTTAGGACAGGTATTTCATTTTGATACAACAAAATTTTTGCAAAATCATCAAGTAGTTTTGGGTTTAAACCGCTATTTGCAAGTAGAAGATATTAGGGTGATTTCTGCTTGCTTGGTTGATGAAAATTTTCATGCTAGATTTTCGGCAAAAAAACGAACTTATCAATATCTTATTTATAACAGAAAAGTTCCTTCACCGTTACTAAAAAATTTAGCTTGGCACATTGCCAAACCTCTTGATATTTTGGCCATGAAAAAAGCAAGTGAGTTTTTGATAGGATGTCATAATTTTTCGGCTTTTCGCGATGGCGAATGTCAAGCAAAATCGCCGATAAGAAGTTTAGATGCTATTGATTTTATCTTGCCAAATTCTACTTATGATTTTAATAATAATGGTTTATTAATTGATATTTTAAAAATAAATGTAGTGGCAAAATCTTTTTTACATCATATGGTTCGAAACATTGTTGGCACCTTGGTTTATGTTGGTTTGAGTAAGTTTCAACCAACAGATGTTTTGCAAATTTTACACAGCCAAAATCGAAGTAAAGCGGGTCCAACAGCTCCAGCTTATGGTCTTTATTTTTTAGCGGTTGATTTTTAAATCATAAAAAATATTCAAAAAAAACTTTGACATTAATGTTTAAAAATGTTAAAAATATAATCCCATCTATGATAAAATTATTTTTTAAACAAATTCTTATCAAAAAATCATTAATTTATTATTCATAGCTTATTAATATTTTTTAAATATTAATTTCTTTAAACAAAAAAATATATTTTTATGTCTAAAACAAATATCGTTGAGAATATTTTAAAAACTATCAAAGAACAAGAAATCAAGTTTGTTGATTTTCGTTTTACCGATTATAGCGGTCAATGGCTTCATATTACTCATTGTGCCGATATGGTTAGTGAAGAAGAATTAATTAAAGGTATTGCTTTTGATGGCTCTTCTATTGCCGCTTGGAAAGAAATCAATGAATCTGATATGTTATTAATACCAGATTTAAGCACTGTTTTTGTTGATCCTTTTAATAATGCCTCTACTATGGTAATTACTTGCGATACCATAGATCCTGCTACTAATACTGGTTACGATCGCGATCCTCGATTTACTGCCAAAAAAGCTGAAGAATATCTTAAAAAAAGTGGTGTTGGCGATGTTGCTTATTTTGGTCCTGAGCCAGAGTTTTTTGTGTTTGACGATGTTCGATTTGAAACAACAAATTATGGTAACTTTTACAAAATAGATTCCGAAGAAGCGCCTCACAACACTGCAAAAAATCTCGATGGTGGTAATTTAGCGAGAAGAGTTCAAACCAAGGGCGCTTATTTTGCTCCAACTCCTATCGATACAGGTCAAGATCTGCGTTCAGAAATTGTTGAAAATATGAGAAGTGTTAATTTGCATCCCTTACTTCATCATCACGAAGTAGCTACTTCACAGTTCGAAATTGGCTTTAAGTATAGCACTTTAGTAGGAACCGCAGATAATATTCAAAAGTTTAAATATGTGGTGCACAATGTTTGTCATGCTTATGGAAAAACTGCCACTTTTATGCCAAAACCAATTTTTGGTGACAATGGCTCTGGTATGCATGTGCATCAATCTATTTGGCAAAAAAATGAAAATTTATTTGTAGGAAAAGAATATGCAGGCTTATCAGAATTAGCTCTTTACTATATTGGAGGCATCATTAAACATGCTAAAGCTATTAATGCTTTTTCAAATTCCACCACCAACTCTTACAAAAGATTAGTTCCTGGCTACGAAGCCCCTGTTTTATTGGCCTATTCTGCAAAAAATCGCTCTGCATCTATTCGAATTCCGCATGTAGTCAATGAAAAAGCTCAAAGAATAGAAGCTAGGTTTCCAGATCCTGCTTCTAACCCTTATTTAACTTGCTCTGCCTTGCTAATGGCTGGTTTAGATGGTATTAAAAATAAAATTCATCCAGGAGAGCCAAAAAACCAAGATTTATACCATTGTAGCAAGCAAGAGTTGTTAGAAATTCCAACAGTAGCAAGCTCTTTAAGAGAAGCTCTTGCTGCTCTTGATAAAGATCGTGCATTTTTGTTAGCTGGCGATGTATTTACTACCTCACAAATTGATGCTTATATTGAGCTTAAACTCAAAGAAGCCGAAAGATGTGAGCAAATGCCTCACCCTGTTGAATTTGAAATGTATTATAATAACTAATTGATTTTAATTATTATTATTTTAATATTATACCAATTCTTGCTTTATTTTTAGCAAGAATTGGTATAAACTAATTTCAGATTATTGTGGCAAATATTTCTATTAATGGTAAAATTTTAGAAGTGCCAAATGGCATTACCATCATACAAGCTTGTGAGCTTGCTGGCATTGAGATTCCCAGATTTTGTTATCACGAAAAACTAGCAATTGCTGGTCATTGCAGAATGTGTTTAGTTGAAGTAGTTGGTGGCCCCCCTAAACCTGTTGCATCTTGTGCCATGCCAGTTGCCGATAATATGCAAATCTTTACCGAAAGTGAAATGGTCAAAAAAGCTCGAGAAGGGGTGATGGAGTTTTTGCTTATTAATCATCCTCTTGATTGTCCAATTTGCGATCAAGGTGGTGAGTGTGATTTACAAGATCAAGCCTATCAATATGGGAAAAATGTTAGCGATTTTCATGAGTGTAAAAGATCGGTTCCAGAGAAAAACTTGGGGCATCTTATTAAAACTCAAATGACACGTTGTATTCACTGCACTAGATGTGTAAGATTCTTTGAAGAAATTGTTGGCTCTGCCGAAATGGGAAGTGTTAATCGTGGCGAAGGCACAGAAATAACCACTTACTTGCAACAAAATATTACCTCCGAACTTTCTGGCAATGTGATCGATCTTTGCCCAGTAGGTGCTTTAACTTCTAAGCCTTATGCTTTTCAAGCTCGAAGTTGGGAACTTAAAAAAACCGAAACTATCGATGTAATGGATGCTTTTGGTAGTAATATTAGGGTTGATTCTCGAGGCTTAGAAATTATGAGAATACTTCCTTCTTATAACGAAGAAATTAACCAAGAATGGATATCTGATAAAACTCGTTTTTCTTATGATGGTTTAAAATACCAAAGATTAAATCAATGCTATATTCGTATTAATTCAAATAAACTAATACCTATAAGTTACCAAGAAGCTTGCTATGAATTTGCTAAAAAAATTACCAAAACTAATTCTTCTCAAGTCGGAGCTTTAGTTGGTAATACTCTGTCACTAAATGAAATATTTGCTTTTAAACATTTTCTTACAAAAAATTTAGTCCGAAATTTTGATTGTCGATTAGAGGGTGAAAATATTGAGCCAAGCACTTCTGAAAATATAAATGCTCATTACTTTTTAAACACTCAAATTGCTAATATTGAAAACGCCGATGCTTGTTTGTTGGTTGGTGTTAATATTCGTCAAGATGCCCCATTGTTAAATGTTCGATTACGATCTGCGTTTGCTAAAAAACCACAAAATATTGCGAATATTGGTTTTGCTTATAATTTAAATTATCAAGTTCAAGAATTAGGTAATCATTTTTCTGTATTAATGTCTATTCTTGATGGCTCTCATCAATTTTCTACTATATTACAACAAGCAAAAAAACCAATTATTATTTTTGGCACCGATTTAGTGAAAAATCCTCATGCTTTAACTTTAATTAAAATTTTAAAATATATTGCTAAAAAATATCAAGTGGTTACCACTGAGTATAATGGTTTTAATTTTGTTGCTCATTCTACTGGTTTTATTAATGGATTAGAGCTTGGTTTTGCTACCGAAACAACCAAAAATATTTTGCAGAATAGTTCATTAATTTTATTAAATAATGTCGATAATAAAAATTTATCAAAATTAGTTAGTACTACTAATTTTAAAAATCCTTATAAAATCTATCTTGGTTCAAATGGTAGTTATTCTGCAGAAATTGCCGATTTAATTATTCCAACTTCTGCTTATAGCGAAAAATCAGCATTATACACTAATATTGAGGGTAGAGTACAATCTTCTAAACCAATAGTTGAATCTTTATCAAATGTGTATGATGATATTAAAATTTTCAACGATGTTGCTAAAATATCGGGTACTACTCTTGATTTTACTAATCAGCAAGAGGCGATACAGTTAATGTATGAGCAACATCCTTATCTTGCTAAACCCAACGAAATATCTTGTCGATCTAATATTTTATTACAAGAAATTAACAATCTAAGTGAAATTGAAGTGTTATCTGAAATTCGACATATTCAGATTTCTACAGATTTTGAGAAAAAAATTAACGATGTTTTAGTTGATGTTTCGAAGTTAAATCATAATTCTTATAATCTTGATTTAAATAATTCTATTTTACAATCATCAGTGATTTTAAATAAACTTATTAAATAATATATGTCGAATCAAATATTAACAATTTTGCAAAATCTTTTGCAAGTTCCAGATCTAGCAAGTAAAACTTGGGTTTCTAGTCAATACGATTCGCAAGTACAAAACAATACCATAGCAATTGCTGGCGATGCTTCTGTGGTAAGAATTCCAAATAGTAAAAAAGCTATTGCCATCACTACCGATTGTACTCCTAGATATGTCGAAGCAAATCCATATCTTGGAGCAATTCAAGCTGTTGCCGAAACTTATCGTAATATTTCAGCAACTGGTGCAAAGCCCTTGGCTATTACAAATTGCCTTAATTTTGGTAATCCACAAAAACCAGAAATTATGGGTCAAATAGTTAAAGCCATACAAGGCATTAATACAGCATGCAAAGAACTAGATTATCCTGTGGTTTCTGGTAATGTTTCACTTTACAACGAAACTAATGGCAAAGCAATTCAACCTACTCCTGCAATTGGCGGAGTTGGTTTGCTTGCCGATTATACTCTAAGTTGTTATGCTAAATTTTCACAAGAAAATCATCTTATTTATGTTTTAGGTAATAATAATGGCTATATCGATTGCTCTTTATATCAACGCGAAATATTAAAACAAAAAGGCGAAAATCCGCCAGTGGTTGATTTGCTAATTGAAAAGCAGCATGGTCTATTTATTCGCAATCTTATTTCTGAAGGTTTATTAAGTTCTTGCCACGATGTTTCTTGTGGCGGTTTGTTGGTGGCTTTGTTTGAAATGTGTTCACCAAAATTGGGTTGTAATTTAAATTTTGAAAATGTTTTTTATAAAGATAATCTAGAAAATATTTTGTTTGGCGAAGATCAATCTCGTTACATTTTTACTTGCCAAAATGAGTTTGCCGAAATAATTTTGCAACAAGCAAAAAAACAAAATCTTAATTTAACTTTACTAGGCAAGGTGATTGCTGATAATTTTGTTTGCGATAATCAATCTATACTTGTCAAAGATTTACAATACTTAAATCAACAAGTTTTTCCTTCTTATTTCGTTTAGTAAAAATCTTATGAAACATAAATCTTTTGGTTATACAGCTCTAGCTTTAGGTTTTTTAGAAAAGTTACTAGGTACTAGGTTTAACTTGTATAATCTAAACAAAGTTCCAAAAGACCAGCCTATCATGTTTGTAGCTAATCACTTTACTCGAAGTGAAACTTTTTTTTTACCATATTTGCTTTATAAATATGCTGATCGTAAAGTAAAATGTTTAGCCGATGATAAAATATTTGTGGGTAATTTTGGTAGATTTTTAAATTCTATTGGGGCTATTTCGATAAAAGATCCTAATCGCGATACTATTATTGTTAATGATTTAGTAAATAATTATTCTGATTGGATAATTTATCCAGAAGGAAGCATGATTAAAAGTAAAGAAATCAGAAAC
>CAMAWV010000009.1 GCA_945862075.1 Rickettsia typhi
GCCAAAGCATTAAGCTAGCTTATGATGGTTTAATATTAAATGGCTATACTCATCATAGAGTTTTAAATAAAATCTTTTGGCAAAAAATGAATTCGCTAAAATATTATCTATGGCAAAAATCATGTCAATGGCATAGAATCTTTTTGGAGCTATTGCAAAAGAAGATTGGCAAAATTTATTGGCAAAATTTAATGGATTAACCGATGAAAAGTTTATCTTGCATTTAAAAGAAAGTGAATTTAGATTTAATAACAGAAAACAAAATTTATATAAAATTTTGTTGAAAATAATTAGAGAAAATCCTCTCTAAAATTATCTAGAGCCTTGCATAAATTATGCTCATGAAAAAATTATAATTTTGTTTGTAGTATTGTTTAACATATTTCAAAATTTCATGATTTACTTGAATCGCTTCCAAGAGAAAATCTTTATCTCTTTTTAATTGATATTTATATTTTGCTTTGCAAAAATAATATTTCGTTTTTCGTTTTTTGGCAAGAACCCTGTAAAAGCTCAATAGTTTTAACAGCATGCAAAACTGTTGCATGGTTTTTTTTGGCAAAATCGTGGCTAATTTTTTGTAAACTTAAATTAGTGTATTGCTTGCAAAGATACATAGCAATTTGTCTGGGTTTAACAAAGTGCTTTAATTTGCTGGTTGAAACTAAATCTTGTTGTTTTACTTGATAATAATCGGCAACTAATTGTTGTATTTTTTGGCACGAAATTTCGGTAGTGCTAGAGCTGTTAATATAGCTGGCAAGTAAATTTTGTATGTGAAGCATTGATAAATCGTTATTGCCAAATAATTTTTCACTAACAATTTTTTTTAATGCCCCCTCTAAATCTCGCACTGATTGTTTAATATTATGAGCAATAAAATTAATCATCTCAATATTAAGTTGCAAATCAAACTGTTGTATTTTATGTTGAATAATGGCAAAACGATCAGAAAAATCGGGCTGTTGTAGTTGCACAATCATACCGCCAGAAATTCGTGATTTTAATTTTTCATCGATATTATCAAGGCCAGAAGGGCAACGATCGCATACCAAGACCACTTGTTTATTTTCAGAAACTAAAGCATTAAAACAATTCATAAATTCTTGTTGAGTACCATCTTTACCAGAAATAAACTGCACATCGTCAACTATTAAAACATCGATAGATCGCATTTTTTCTTTAAAAGCCATAGTATCATTGTTGCGTACTGATTGCACAAAATGAAACATAAATTTTTCTGCTGAAAGATAAACAACTTTTTGTTTAGTATTGTGATTTTTTAATTGCCAAGCAATAGCTTGGGCTAGATGCGTTTTACCTAAACCAACTCCGCCATGAATAAAAAGCGGTATTTTATCGGTTAAAAAATCTGGGGCGTCTTGTATTTTAGACACAATTTTTGCCATAGAAAGGGCAATTTTATTATATTTTGTGGCAATAAAATTATCAAAAGTAAATTTGTTGTTTAAATCGGTGCCATAAGCAAAAACATTATTATGAAGCGAAAGATTAATGATTTTATCATTGGCACTAATTTCGTTGGTGTTAGTTTCTGGTTTTACTAAATAAACAGCGGTTATTTTTTTAAGTTGTAAATAAGATTGTTGTAAAGATTTTAGAAAGGTATTTTTGCTAAAAAATTCGCGATTTAACCAATCTCGAATGAATTTTGAATTAGCTTCGAGAGTAATTTGATGTTGATCAAGAGAAACTAATTTAAGATTGCTAAACCATTTTTTAAAATCTTCAGTAGAAACAATATTTTGGCAACATTGCAAAAAAGCATTTAAATGATGTTGATTATTAGAATGTTTTTGAACTTGAGCTTCTGGCATTTTTAAGATTGTCTCCATGGCAAATTATTAACTTTCCAGCCGTTTAATGTTGCCCTGTGATATTGATTATTTAAATCGCCTTCAAAACCATTTAAAATATTAAAACATTGTTGCCATCCTAAGTTTGTTAAGTGAGTTGCAGATAAACCAGATCGACCACCAGAACGACAAATAAAATAAAGTTGTAGATGTTGCATAGCCTCTTTTTTATCGTTCAACAGCAAGCTAGACTTATTAAAAATTATTTCGCTTAAAACACTACTAAATTGTGAAGGCTCGGCAAGATTAGCAACATTTTTCCAGGTAAGTAAAATTTGTTGGTTACAAAAAGAGTTGTCGCAAATATTACCAACCCAATCAAATTCTTCTTGGGTTCGAACATCTATTAAAAAGCTGTTTTTATTAGTGGTAAGAGTATTAAAAGCTAATTTAGGCTCAATATTAGTAATCATTGGTTTTGTTATATTTTGTTATTTAGGATATACATTTTCGTCAATTTTTCTTTGCTAGTAAAGAAAAAAATTTTCTATCTTGTTAAATATTTGTCTTGACAGTTTTTGCTCTCTTAAAATCAATTGCTTTTATCATAAAAAACCATATTCGACATAGCATTATCAAGAACTTATCTTTTTTTTTGATGTTTTTGATAAGTAAAATAAGCCTAAACAACAAGGCAAGCTTTTTTTTTAAAAATATTTTTTGAAAAAAAAACTTGACTGTTAAAAAAAATTCCATAAATTTACTAAAAAATTCCATTTTTTTCCAAAATATTTCTTAATTATTTTTGTGGCTTTATTCATTTCTAACTTTACCAATAAAATAGATAGCAAAGGCAGAATATCTCTGCCTGCTTATTTTCGCTCTGCTTTAAGCGAAAATTCTTCGGTAATAGTAGTTTATGAATCTTTTATCAACAATTGCATAGAAGGTTGCGATTTATCTAGAATCCAACAAATCTCTACTGCTATCGATAAGCTTGATCCTTTTTGTGAAGAAAGAGATGTTTTTGCTACTTCTATTTTAGGTGGCTCTATTCAACTTTCTATCGATGGTGAAGGCAGAATAATTTTACCTGAAACATTGTTAAATAAAGCTGAAATAAACCCAGGAAATTCGGCAGTTTTTGTAGGTAAAGGTGCTACATTTGAAATTTGGCAACCAGAAAAATTTGCCCTGCATATGGAAAAAGCCAAGAATGAGGCGAGAATTAAAAGAAATTTATTAAAATTAACCTAACTTATGCTTGATAATACTAAGTTTCATCAGCCAGTGTTACTTAACGAAGTGCTTAGTGTTTTGCAACCTAAAAATCAAAAAATTTATCTTGATTGTACTTTTGGCGCCGGCGGTTATTCTTGTGCTCTGTTAAAATCAGCAAATTGCCAAGTAATAGCTTGTGATCGTGATTCTTCGGTAAGTGTTTTTGCCGATAATTTAAAGCAACATTTTGGTGATAATTTTCGTTTTATCAATATTGCTTTTTCACAAATACAGCAAGCTTTGGCCGAGCTAAATATTGCTAAAGTTGACGGTATGGTTTTAGATATTGGTGTTTCTTCAATGCAACTTAACTACCACGAAAGAGGTTTTTCGTTTGATTCAGAAGCAAAACTCGATATGCGTATGGATAGATCTCAAAAAATTTCTGCTTATGAGGTAATAAATAATTACAGCCAAAAACAATTAGCCGAAGTTATTGCTAATTTTGGCGATGAGCCAAAAGCTTATGCGATTGCTAAAAAAATTGTTGTTTCCCGAGTGCAAAAGCCAATTGAAAGTTGTATAGATTTAGCAAATTTAGTACGTTCTTTTTATGCTAAAAATTACAAAACCGATCCTGCTACCAAAACATTTCAAGCAATAAGAATTGAAGTAAATAAAGAGTTAGAAGAGTTAACTATCGTTTTAAATTCTGCTTTACAAATTTTGCAACCAAAAGCCAAGTTAGTGGTGGTTTCTTTTCATTCGCTTGAAGATAAAATTATTAAAGATTTTTTTAATCAACATAGTGGCAAAAAAACTACAATTTCTCGCTATCAACCGCAAAAAAATATTGCCGAAGTTCATGAATTTATAGTACCAAAAAAATTACCTATCATACCTACACAAACAGAGCTTACCGCCAACCCCAGATCGAGATCGGCAAAATTACGTTGGGGAGAGAAAATATGAGTAATTTACAACCTAGGCATCGTCTACATTTGTTTCATGGTGGCTTATTTCTTGCTGTTGCATTTAGTGTTTGTTTGGCATTTTATATGCAATTTAAATATGATAATTTACAAGAACAAATTGCATTTGGCAAAAATGAAATAGCCGAATATCAAGATCAAATTCGTTTGCTTGAAATTGAATGGGTATATTTAACTAGGCCAGAACGATTAAGACAGCTTACCGAAAAATTTTTACAAGATAATCAATATATGCTAGCAAGCCAAGTGCAAGAAGATGTTTCGCAGCCAACTAGCACCGAGCTTATGATAGAAGAATCAAAAAGTGTTTTACAAAGTTTATAGTTATGCAAAAAAAAGCAGTGATTTTATTAAGTGGCGGTTTAGATTCGGCAACGGTTTGCTTGCTTGCTTTAAAGCAAAATTTTGCAGTTTATGCCTTGAGTTTTTCTTATCAGCAAAGACATATTTATGAGCTAGAATCGGCAAAAAAAATCGCCAAAAAATATCAATTAACCGAGCATAAAATTGCCAAAACCGATCTCACTATTTTTGGCGGATCGGCTCTCACCAGCGATATTGCCGTTCCTAAAAATAGCCATAACCCACAGCAAGTGCCAATTACTTATGTGCCGGCACGCAATACCATTTTTTTATCTTATGCTCTTGCTTATGCCGAAAGCATAAGTTGTGAAGATATATTTTTTGGAGCCAATGCCCTTGATTATAGCGGATACCCCGATTGTCGCCCAGAATTTATTGAAGCATTTAGTAATATGGCAAATTTAGCAACTGTAAATAGTGTAGTTTATGGTAAAAAAATACAAATTCATAGCCCTTTATTAAACTTAAACAAGGCAGAAATTGTTTTGCTTGCCAATAAACTAGGGCTAGATTTTAGCCTTACTCATTCGTGTTACGACCCGATTATTATTGAAGATAAAGTTTATGCTTGTGGAGCTTGTGACTCTTGTTTTTTACGCCAAAAAGGCTTTGCCGAAGCTAAAATTAACGATGGAGTTAGCTATTATAAAAATTAAACTAAATATTACTGCTACAACCAGATTCTATCAAGCTGTTAAGCGTGTTAAAAATAATTGTTTTGTTTATATTGTCCCTCCAATTGCCGCTACAATATTGATGATAGTAGTTTGAAAAGTTTGAAAATTTATATGTAATACAATGAGTATATTCGTTTTTATCATTTGACAGAGCAATTATTATTTTTCCAAAAGAGTTCGTATTTGTTAATAAACATATTTGTTGAATTCTAGCTTCAATGTGTTTTGTAAAATATTCTTCTTTGCCGATTATTTTTTTATATATCGCTAAAAATATTGTTGTTAACATAAACAACAGTAAGCTTTCTGCAATATAAACATTAACTTCGTTTATTGAAATTGTATGGCTTTATGCAGGCTAGTCTTCTAATTTATCTTCTTCTTTAGTTAGTTTTGTTATGTTTAAATTTTTTATCACATCAAAAAAATAATGAAACACACTTTTTATTTCACGCAAGCTTGGTTTGTTTTGTGTTAAAAATGTTTGCAAATAAAATTTTGTGTCGTTTATATGGTACCAAGATTTATCTTTATTGCCATCATGAGTATAAAACTCATCTAACAATGTCTTGATATTTTCTTCTAGCTTTAAGGCTTGGCAAAAGGCGCTAAAAATTGCCGAATATTGCTTTTGTAAAGAATTGTCAGTTCTTGGCAATTGCCAAATTACAGGCGAAAATTTTCGATAATAATTTTTAAAATTAAGATCTTGCCCAAAAAGTGCTTTTGCCGAAGATTTAATACCAATCACATCTCATAATACAATATTTAAGCAAAATATTTTTGAAGATAAAATTTAAGTAAAAAACCTTTTATGTATCAAGATATACAAAAGGTTTTTTACTTAAATTTTAGATCGAAAAGATGAAGCATAAATGTTGCATTATGAGATGTGATTGGTATAAGTTGCACAAGATTTATGGCAATAACAAAAGCAGTGTTTTCTAGGTTAAAAAGATGTTTGATAGTTTCTAAAAAATCAATAGCATAAGTTGGTCTGCATCTATCTAGCTCATCTATCAAAAATAAAATTTTTTTCTTTTCGATAAGTTCTTTTAAAGTATCTTTTAACTCGGCTATTTCTTCTTTTTCTGGAAACATAAAATTTTCAACACACCATATAACATTAGATGCAATTTGTGTAGAATCTACTATTTTTGCAAGATTTTTAGTAAATTTAACAACTCCTTTTTTAATTTTTTTTGTTGTTTGTGAGTTTTTAAAAACATTATGCAAAACAACTTGTCGGACAATAGATAGCACAGGATTATTTAAATAATCTTTCTCCCAAGTGTCAATATAAATTATAGCATCAAATTTTTTTGCATATTCTGTTTGAATAGCATCAAATTTTTTTTCATATTCTGTTTGAAAAGCTTTGAGAAAAAAAGTTTTGCCATTGCCAAATTCGCTATCGATGGTTAAAATTACACAACCATTATTTTCGGCAATGTTATTTTTGTTTAGCTCTTTTTCTAAATCTAAATTAATCAATAAGTAATTATTTAAAGAGTTGGCAAAACTTTTTAAACTTGAGTTTTGTATAAAATAATCTGACATATCAATTTTACAGACAATTTATTACCGCCAAGCAAGCTTCTACGGCGAGTTTTCCCTTGTTATATTGCAGAGGATCTGCCCTCACAAGAGCCTGCTCTTCGTTTTCAACGGTTAAAATGCCGTTGCCAATTGCTAAACCATAATCAATACTAAGCTTCATTAAGCCATAAGAACTCTGGTTACAAACAATATCGTAGTGCGAGGTTTCGCCACGTATCACACAACCTAATGCCACAAAACCAGCATATTTATTTTTTAGCCGAGCAATTACTGCCCCAATTTCAAGAGCACCAGGCACAGTGATAATATCGTAGCTATAATTATTTTGTTTTAAAAAATTTTCGGCACCTTTTAAAAGTAAAGCAGAAATATTTTTATAAAAATTTGCTTGCACAATTAGTATTTTCATTTGTTTTTTTAATTATTTTTGGTAAAGTTAAAATGTTAATTATTTTTTTTGTTATGCTTAATTTTATTAATCGATTTATTGTTTTACTTTTTGCTTGGTGTTTATGGTTGTTTAACGATTTTTACCACCACAAGCTAAATGCTAATGGAGTGCTTATTTTTATGCTGTTTGGCATTGTTTTGTGTTTTTTAATTACCTTGCTTTGGCAAAAAAATAATACACAAAATCAACTTTATTTAAGCTTGGGTTTTTATCGGCATTTTTGGTATTTATATTGGCAAAACTGCTTAAGCTCATTAAAAATGCTTCTCAAAATTGCTTGCCAAGCCCATAAATTAGAGCCAATCACTCATCAAATAGAAATTAACCAAAATATTGATTTTACCTTATTGATAAGTTTTCATTTTTTATCTGGTGTTATTATTGATAACAATGATAATAAGTCAATCAAAATTAGTTGTGTTGATGCTTGCTTTTTAGAAAAGAAAAAAATAAGATTTTTATTAAAAAGTTTTCAAAATATCGATGACAACCAATTAATTTAAATTAACCAAAAAAAATGCCCAACAATATTTTGCATCAAATCAATATTTTACTGCAAGAAATTAATAAACACGATATCGCTTACCATCAGCAAGATGCACCTATTATCACCGATGCCAACTACGATAAACTTAAACAACAATTAAATGAGTATCAAAAGCAATATCCACAATATTTTGAAACACAAAAAACAACAATCGCTCCTCCTGCTTTAAGTATTTTTGGCAAAATCAAACACAGCAAGCCAATGCTTTCTTTGGCAAATGCTTTTACAGAGCAAGATGTGCTTGATTTTATCGAAAAAATAGGCCGCTTTTTAGCAATTAACACCAACGAGCTAGCTTTTTGGGCTGAAACAAAAATTGATGGTTTATCTTTTTCTGCAAATTACAAACAAGGCAAATTGCAATATGTTGCCACTAGAGGAGATGGTTTAGAGGGCGAAGATATTACTAAAAATATGCTAATGGTAAAAAATTTTCCTAGTACAATCAGTAATGCACCAAATATTTTAGAAGTGCGTGGCGAAATTTATATGAGTAAAAGCGATTTTTTAGAACTTAATCAAAAGCAAGAAGAGTTAGGGGGTAAAATTTTTGCCAATCCTCGTAATGCCGCAGCTGGCTCAATTCGACAACTCGATGCCAACATAACCGCTAGTCGAAACCTGCAATATTTTATTTATTCGGTCGGAATTTATTCCGACGATTTTATTTGCCAAACTCAACAAGAGCTACACCAAAAACTGCATAGCTTTGGCTTTGTTATTGAAACTCACTCAAAACTTTGTTGCAATATTGCCGAAATTATAGCTCACTACCAGCATTTAGCTAATAATCGCTATAATTTAAACTACGATCTCGATGGCATGGTTTATAAAGTTAATAATTTATCATTGCAAAATCGCCTAGGTTTTATTGCCAATAGCCCAAGATGGGCGGTGGCTCACAAATTTTTGGCTCAACAAGCCAAAACAAAAATTTTAAATATTATCACTCAAGTTGGTCGAACTGGGGCAATTACTCCTGTTGCCGTTTTAGAGCCAATCAATATTGGTGGAGTTTTGGTAAGCCGGGCAAGCCTACATAATCAAGACGAAATAAAACGTAAAAAAATTGCCATAGGCGATGTTGTGCTGTTACAAAGGGCAGGCGATGTTATACCGCAAATTATCGAAGTTGATTTTTCTTGCAAAAGCGATCAAGAAATTTTTATTTTACCTGTCAATTGTCCTTCATGTGGTAGCATAACTCAAAAAACCGACACTATTTTAAGATGCCCAAATTCTTTATCTTGCCCTGAGCAAATTATTGAAAGTCTTAAACATTTTGTAAGCAAAGATGCTTTAAACATTGTAGGTTTAGGTAAAAAAAGAATAAAATATTTAGTGCAAGAAAAATTAATTGTTAGTTTTGCCGATATTTTTTTGTTAAAAAATCATCAACAATATTTGCAAAATCAGCCCGGTTGGGAGAAAAAATCAGTTGAAAATTTATTATTTGCCATTAAACAAAGTCAAAATATTAGTTTAGAAAAATTTATTTATGCTCTAGGAATACGTCATATTGGGCAAACTATCGCTAAAATGCTGGCAAGTTATTTTACATCTTTTACCAATTTTTATGATTTTTTTACTAAAACTAGCCAAAATTCCGAAACTTATGTTAATTTTATTGCTCTTGATGGCATTGGCAACAAAATGGCTGAGGCAATTTTTGAATATTTTTCTGTGCAGCAAAATCAAAACAATATTTTAACTCTTGCTGCACAACTTGATATTGCTAATTATAGTTTTCAAACTCAAAATAATCATCAATTAACTGGTAAAACTATTGTTTTTACAGGCGAAATGCTTGCTACCACTAGGGCAGAAGCTAAAAATATTGCCGAAAATTTAGGCATGAAAGTTTTAGGAGCGGTTTCTAGCAAAACAAATTATGTGGTTTATGGTCAAAATGCTGGTAGCAAGCTTGTTAAGGCAAAAGAATTAAACATTACTTTGCTAAACGAAGAACAATGGCTTAATTTAACTAAAAATTTATGAAAAAACTAATCATTTTTATTATAAAAATTTATCAAACTATTTTTTCGGCTAGCTTTGGTTTTGGCAAGTGTCGCTTTATACCAACCTGCTCTTGTTATGCAATTTCTGCTCTTGAAAAAAAAGGCTTAATTTATGGTAGTTATTTGGCTTTAAAAAGAATTTGCCGTTGCCATCCTTTTTATAAAAAAAATCACAATATTTATGATCCTGTCGATTAAAAAATTTTTACAAATCATCTTTTTTTTGATTTTTTTGCTATATTTTTTGCCTTCTGTTGTTTTTGCACAAATTAATCGCAACAATGAAATTTTAGGACAAGATCTAGAATCTCTTGGGCTTGATAATATTGAAAGTAAGCCAGAAATTGTCAAAACCAATGCTAAAAAAAAATCAGTAAATAAAAAAGTTTCACAAGCAAAAAATACCATCAAAAAAGAGCCAAAAAAATTAACTCCAAATTTTTCTAATGATAAAAACTTAAAATTAGTTGGGAAAAAAAATCTTGCTAAAACCGAAAAACTTTCTCAAAAATCACAAGAAATCACCGAAAAACCAGAATCAAAACCAGATTTAAGCAAAGCCGATTTACAAGAACTAGAAAAGCTTCGCAAAATTTATGTAACTAAATTACAAGAAAATCAAACCGATTACGAAGATGAAGATCTCGATTTTAGCGAAAATATTTTGCCACATAAAAAAAATTTACAAACTTTTGCCACCGAAGAATTACCGCCTATACCAATTTTAAACCGCAGTCGCTCGCCAGATAATATGCATATTCCTTATGTTACTACTCCAAAAGAAAATATTGAAGTAATGTTTTTAGCAATAAAATTGCAAGATGTGAATTTTTTTAACGAAATTTTTAAATATGTGCAAAATCCAAATATCAGCAACGATGCTGGCGATACTGTGCTTACTGCCACTATGCTTTCAGGTTATTATCCAATGATAGCCTCGGCTTTGGCAAAAGGAGCCGATCCAAATATGCCAAATAAACTTGGTTATAATCCGCTAACTATCGCTATTGAGTTAAACGATTTTGCTATGGTTGAAATGCTTATAAAAAATAAAGCCGATTTATTTTATAAAGATGCTTTTAACCGCACTTATTTAATGCAAGCTGCTAGAGTTGGCTCGCTTTCGATAGTTGATTTATTAATTCGCTTTGGGGTTGATATTAATGCTATCGATCATGATGGTCTAACCGCACTAGCAATTGCCCAAAAGTATAAACAAGATTTAGTCATGCAGTATTTAATCAAAAATGGTGCCAAATAATGATAACATTTTCATGTTATTCTAATAAATCTTCCAATATGTCAATATAGTTTACAAGTGTATTGAGGCCTTGTTGCCAAAAACTTTCTTGATGCATTGACAAATTAAATTCGCTTAATAATTCGTTATGTTTTTTTGAACCACCTGCGGTTAACATTGTGAGGTATTTTTTAACAAAATTGTCGATTGTATTTTTTTGATATATATTATAAAGTGAGTTTACCAGGCAATATCCAAAAGCATAAGAATAAACATAAAACGGAGTGTGAATAAAATGAGGAACATAGCACCAAAAATATTGATAATCTGCACTAAAATTAAAAGCATCACCTAGGCTTTCTTGTTGAATTTCTAACCAAAAATTACAAATTTGTTGAGAGGAAAGTTCTCCATTTATTCTACCATAATGCACTTTTTTTTCAAACTCAAAAAAGGCAATTTGCCGAATGGCAGTGTTAATAATATCTTCTATTTTATTGGCAATAAGAGAGATTTTTTCATTTTTAGCAGTAGTTTTTTGTAAAATATTTTGAAAAACTAACTCTTCGGCAAAAATAGAAGCAGTTTCTGCCAAGGTAAGAGGTGTTTGTGACAAAAAATAACCTTGTTTTCCAGCTAAAATTTGATGGACTCCATGTCCTAGTTCATGAGCTAATGTAGCAACATCTCGAGCATTTTCTTGATAGTTCATCAAAATATAAGGATGCGAACTTGGCACGCACGGATGCGAGAATGCTCCGGATTCTTTGCCATCATAAATATCGGCATCTATCCAGTTATTAGTAAAAAATCTGTTCGCTAACTCTTGAATTTGTATAGAAAAACCACCAAAAGCATCTAACACAATGTGTTTTGCTTCTTGCCAACTGATTTTTTGTTGTGTTTGATAAGGCAATGGAGCATTTCGATCGTAAAATTCTAAATTAGGTAAATTTAAAATTTTGGCTTTTAATTTATAGTAACGATGTGATGTTTGAGGTAAGTTTTTTTTAATGGTTGAAGACATTAAATCAACAACTTCATCTGGTAAAAATTCGTCGATATTGCGTTGTGAAACTGGATTTTTATAGCCTCGCCAAGAATCTTGAACTTGTTTATCTTTCGCTAAAATATTAGTAATAAAAGTAAAAATTTTATGATTTTCATCAAAAACTTTCGCAATGCTTTGAGATGCTTCTTTTCTAGTTTGGCGACAGGAATTTTGTAATAAATTAAAAATTTGACTAGAATTTAATTTTTTCCCTTGGTAATCAAATTGTAAATTATTAATAGTTTCATCAAATAATCTAACAAAAGCATTCTTACCTGTAATATTTTTATCAATGTTAAATTTTTCGAGTTGTTCGTTTAAATAATAAGGTTTGTTAAAAATAATATCGTTTAGCAAAACTTTAAACATGTTAAGCTGTGGGTGTTGAACTAAATTTTGTAAAATTTCAAGGCTGAGTTGCGAAATTTCATTAATAATAAAAACTAAATCTCGTGAAAAATTCGCTAGTTTTTCTTGAGTATTTTGATAAAAACTTATTACTTGCTCATTTTTTAAATTACAACTATATTGCAAATAAGCAAAACAGCTGATTTTACTGATTTTCTCAACAGTATTTTGATAATTTTTTAAAAGTTCATTTAATTTTTCTGGACTTAAATAAGCTATTTTTTGATAACCTTCGTTTCGTAAATTTTTGACTTGCAAAGATATTTCTAAAAAATCTAGCTCAATTTGTTGATCTGAAATAGATAAATAAAGATCGGATAAATTCCATCTGGGTAAAGTGTTGTTCATAAATTATTATTTTCATTTAGTTGCAAAACAATTTCTTGCCATACAGAATATTTTTCTTTAGCAAGATTAACGATAGGATTGCAAAATTCAATCATCTTTTTTATACTATCAATGCTGTTTTTATAATTTTCATTTTGATGATATTGAGTTTTATCAATAATATTATCTAAATTGGTAATAATGTAACCTTCGGAATTGAGGTTTATTTTGACAACAATTGGAGTAATTGGTTTTTTACCATTATCTACCATAACTGCCAATGCTCTTTTATAGCAAGCCCTAAATTGTGCCTGAATATTAAAGGTTTCGCGTTTTGATAAAGTTGAATTTAATTGTTTTTCAATATCTTGTTGTGTTACTTGTAAATTTACTACTCCAACATTTTCTACTAGTTTAGCAACATCTTGCGAGGTGTTTTCTGGTTTTTTCACTGCCGGTGGTGGAGTTATTTCTTCTGGTGGTTTTGTTATTTCTTTCTCTGGGGTTTTCACTAACTCTTTTTCTGGTATTTTTTCTAGTGGTTTTTTAGTTTCTGATTTAGGTAGATTTTTATCAATTTTCGGCTTTGGCTTTGGTTTTGGCTCTGGCTCTGGCTTTGGTTTTGGCTCTGGCTCTGGCTTTGGCTCTAGCTTTGGCTCTGGCTTTGGCTCTAGCTCTAGCTCTAGCTTTGTCTCTGGCTCTAGCTGTAAAGATTTATCTTTTATAACTGGTTTAATTTGATTGTTTTTTGTTTGTATAAAAACAACACTGGTTATGATTTCTGGCTTTTTATTCTGTTCTTTTTTTTGTTGCCAAAAGAAAAATAAAGCAATCAGGCACAATATAAAATGAAAAAAAACTGAGTAAAAAAAGTTTCTAATCATAAATAGCTTTCTGGATTTACTGCGGTTTTATTTTTTCGCAAACCAAAATAGATTTGTGTTTTATTGCTTTTTTTATCTTCACCAACTTTACCAATTTGTTGACCTTGGGCAACTTTTTGCCCTCTTTTAACACTAAAATTTTTAAGATGAGCATAAGCACTAATCCAGTTGTCTTGATGTTTAATGATAATCAAATTGCCATAGCCTTTTAGCTCATTACCAACATAAGCAACAACTCCATCAGCCACTGCCATAACCAACGAATCAGTTGCAGTTTCAATGTTAATGCCATCGTTATAAAGACCTGCATTTTTAGGGCCAAATCTCGATATTATAATGCCTGTTTCTACTGGCCAAATAAAACCATAATCTTTATTTAGAGTTAATTTAGGAAATTTACCATCGGTAATTTTTTTATTGGTTGCCGAAATATTTAACTTTTCTTGTTGATTGCTATTAAGACTAGTATCTGTTAATTTTTTTTGAATCTCAAGATTATTTTGTGAAGGTATTTTTGGTGATTCATCAAGAGATTTAACCGCAGTCTCTTTTAAATAATAAGGAATATTAAGCTTTTCACCTTCTTTTATTTGATAAGGAGGTTTTAAATTATTCGCTTTTATTATTGCTTCAAATGATAATTGATGTTTTTTAGCAATAGATTTTAGAGAATCTTTGTTTTGAATTTGATACTGCATTACTGGTATTTTAATAACATCACCAGCTTTTAATTGATATGGTTCTTGCAGTTTATTATATTCAATCAATTCTTTTAGAGAAAGATTGTATTTTTTAGCGATACTATATAGAGTTTCTTTGGGTAAAATCTTAATTTCATTGCTTATGGTAGAAATATTTTGAAGATCTTTATATTTATTTTGGTTTGAAATATTATATTTAGTGTATTTTATTTTACTCCTATCAACTATTGGAGCAATTTTTTGAGTGCAAGAAAATAGAAAACACACTAAAATAAAAAAATATTTTGCCTGATAAGTTATTATTTGAAGCATTTTTATTTGATAAAATTAAATTTACCAAAATGTTAAACTTATAACAAATAATTTTCAATATCTTTATAACAAATAATTTTCAATATCTAATTATAGAATTATTGAATTTTATAATGAAATTTAATTTTTTATTTAGAGTGCAATATTCTCATTATCAATCGATGCTACTAATTTTAATATTCCATTTTTTACCTAAATATCTTTCTATTTCTCTACGATCTTCGTTAGGTAAGGAACGGTTAAAAATTATGATCTCGGCAATTTTTCCTTTAAAGTAACTACTCACATTATTACTATCATCTCGTTTTGCCCCTATCATAATCTTACTTAAACCAACATTAACACCAGTCGGATTATAATTATTGGTAGTATTTACTAAATCAGCATCTCGATAAATATTAACAGTATTGACATTATTTACAATTATTGACAATACACTTTTTTTCTTAGGAGACACAATAGCATTGCTTGATCTAGTGGTGCTATTACCACTTGCACAATTCACTTCTGAAGAGCAAATACCATAATCACCGTTATTGTTAAAACTAATACCAATATCAATTCCATCTGCATTACCTATATTATTTTGACTAAAAATAGTTTGCTTGAAATTTATATCATCTGTTTCAAAGACCATAAAAAAACTACCATAATAGTAAGATAAAATGCCCTCAATTAGTTTTTCATTTCCTTCTAAATAATCGTTACCATCAAAATAAATTGATGGCAGACCATTAATAGAATTTGCCTGATAAATTGGTTGATTATTAGAAGTGACTTGTTCTAAAACAATTCTTTCATGCACTCGAATTTCGCTATCTATCCATTTACTAATTTTATCGGTGTGATTAGTTTGATTAACATCAAAAGCCTCTATTGAAGTAGCATCATACCAAGCAATAATATTGTTTAAAGCGGGAATGGCAGAATTATTGGTGAGTTTTCGAGCAGTAGTAAGTCTCATTTGCGAAACCAACCTAGAAGATTGAGTAATGGCTACAATTATTAGAGCAATAATAATAACTACAACAGAAAGTTCAATAAGAGAAAAGGCTTTTTTTTTCATTGACAAAATAAAAATTCGTTAATCATCATTTTCTTATATTTTGCACTTGTAAATTTTATAATCAATTACTATCTTGTTTTTTGTTAAGAAAATGTGATTTTATTTTATAATAAGTACACATTAAAAAATTATCAAAATTAAATTAACTAAATATTTATGTCAAAAGCTATAGGTATCGATCTTGGCACTACAAATTCTTGTGTGGCAATTATGGAAAGTGGCTCAATCAGAGTAATTGAAAACATTGAAGGCTCGAGAACCACACCTTCTATTGTTGGTTTTTTAAAAAATGGTGAAAAAGTTGTAGGTGCTTCTGCAAAAAGACAAGCTGTTACTAACCCAAAAAACACAGTTTTTGGCTCTAAAAGATTGATCGGAAGAAGATTCAACGATCCTACAACCACAAAAGATCAAGCTCTTGTTCCTTATAAAATATCTCCCTCTTCTAATGGTGATGCCTGGATTGAAATTGAAGGTGCAAAATATTCTCCAAGCCAAATTGCTGCTGATATTTTAGTTAAAATGAAAGAAACCGCCGAAAAATATTTAGGTGAAAAAGTTGAAAAAGCAGTAATCACGGTTCCTGCTTATTTTAACGATTCTCAAAGACAAGCCACTAAAGATGCAGGTAAAATTGCTGGTCTTGAAGTGTTAAGAATCATTAACGAACCAACCGCAGCAGCTCTTGCTTATGGTTTTGAAAAGAAAAATGGGCAAACAATTGCAGTCTATGATCTAGGGGGCGGTACTTTTGATGTTTCTATTCTTGAAATTGGCGATGGAGTTTTTGAGGTAAAATCAACTAACGGCGATACTTTTTTAGGTGGCGAAGATTTTGATATGAGAATTCTCGAATATATTGCAGAACAATTTAAAAAAGATAACGGTATTGATTTAAGCAAAGATCCTCTTGCTTTACAAAGATTAAAAGAATCAGCAGAAAAAGCAAAAATCGAACTATCTTCTACTACCGAAACCGAAATCAATCTACCCTATATCACGGCTGATTCTTCTGGTCCCAAACACCTAAACATCAAACTCACTAGATCTAAACTAGAACAATTAGTTGACGATTTAATCGAAAGAACCATCAAACCTTGTCAAAATGCTTTACAAGATGCTGGCTTACAAGCTTCGCAAATTGATGAGGTTATTTTAGTTGGTGGCATGACTAGAATGCCAAAAGTGATTGAAACAGTAAAAAAATTATTTGGCAAAGAAGCTAATCGTAGTGTTAACCCAGATGAAGTTGTAGCAATTGGCGCTGCTATTCAAGCCGCTGTTTTGCAAGGCGATGTAAAAGATGTGTTATTACTAGATGTTACTCCACTTTCACTTGGTATTGAAACTTCTGGAGGTGTATTTACAAAACTTATTGAACGAAATACCACTATTCCAACCAATAAAAGTCAAGTATTTTCTACAGCTACCGACAGCCAAACTGCGGTTACTATTAAAGTTTTTCAGGGCGAAAGAGAAATTGCTATTTATAATAAATTATTAGGTGAATTTAATTTAGAAGGTATAGCTCCTGCTCCAAGAGGCTTGCCACAAATTGAAGTTTCATTTGATATAGATGCTAATGGTGTAGTAAAAGTTTCTGCAAAAGATAAAGCAACTAACAAAGAACAGCAAATTAGTATAAAATCTTCTGGCGGTTTATCAGAAGCTGAAATTCAAAAAATGATGCAAGATGCCGAACACAATGCTGTTGCAGATAAAGCTAAAAAAGAACTAATTGAAGTTCGAAATCAAGCCGATTCTTTGGTATATGAAACCGAAAAATCTCTTAAAGAACATGGTGAAAAAGTTGATGCAGCAACTAAAAATAATTTAGAGCAAGAATTGCAAAAAATTAAAAATTTATTGACAAATCAACAAGAAACAGCAGAAAATATCAAAAAAGGCATTGAAACTTTAATGAATTCTTCATCAAAACTAGGTGAGGCAATTTATAAAAACTCTCCTAATAATTCTAGTGAGCAATCTCAAAATACACAGTCAAACAACGAAGATAGTAAAGTGGTTGATGCTGAATATCAAGAAATAAAAGATAAAAAAGAAGGTAATTAAAAAAATAATTTTTTCTGATAAATTTAAAAGCTAATTTAAGGGCTAGAAGTTAAAAATCTTCTAGCCCTTTTTTATATTATTCGCAAAAACAGGAGTATTTACACTAATTTTCATCTTTACATAGCTTTTTAACGATACAACAATCTCTAAAAATTTAATACTAGTTATAAAATTTTTCATGAGCAGTAAAAATATTCTTGACAAAAGAATTTAAAGATTTAAGATTTACAAAATATTTACAAAATATGTTTAACACAATTAGTAAATTTTTATAATAACATTTATACTATTTATTAGAATTCACATTATGTTTCTAATCAATTTAGTATTAAAATATTAAAGGTAAATAAATATGAGAGATCCAGTACAACGATTAGAAGAATTAAACAAAATACAGTCATTTATCGATCTATTAAATGATAATAACATATTTCTCAATACTAATAGTTTTACAACATATAAAGAAGTAGTTTTAGCGGGGGTCCGACAAAATTATAAAGCTTTCCAATATGTAACAGATGAATCAAAAGAAGATAGAGCATTAGTTTTAGAGGTAGTACAAATAGATGGTTTCACTTTACAATATGCAAGTAAGCAAATGCAAGACGATAAAGCAGTAGTTTTAGCGGCTGTGAGGCAAAATGGTCTGGCTTTACAATATGCAAGCGAGCAAATGCAAGACGATAAAGCAGTAGTTTTAGCGGCTGTGGAAAAAGATGCTAGAGCTTTAAGTTGTGCAAGTGATGCATTAAAAGGAGATGTATCAGTGGTTGCGAAAGCGGTAAATAACAATATACCTTCTTTACTATTTGCCAAATTAAACAATGCACAGTCTATTGTAGATGTAGTATCAGAATTGCCAGAAAGAACTTTTTTGAACTATGTACCAGAAGAATTAAGAGATGAAGTTCTGCGATTAATGAGAATAAAACCAAATAAGAGTGTTGTGCCAGTAGTGGCGTCATCAGGTCAATCTGGTAAAGAAGATGGTGTATATCCAGATTAATAACCTCGTATTCATCGATTTTAATCTTTAGTTTAAAACAAATTAGCGATGCAACAGTTCTATATTATATTGTTTATGGCTTATGGCTTTAATTACTTCTTCGCTATGTGAAATAGTAATATAGGTGATGTTATTTTGTTGTTGATAATTTAGTAATAATTGCAAGAAATCGCACTGCGAATTATGATCAAGAGCAGATGTTGGTTCGTCAAGTAGTAAAATCTCTGGTTGCAAAATAAAAGCTCTCATCACAGCAATTCTTTGTTTTTGTCCGCCAGAAAGTTGATGAGGATACATTTTTTTAATTGAAACAGGCAAATGTAGGCAATCAAATAATGCATCTATATTTTTTTGTTTGTTAAGCATTTTATGTATTTTCAACCCTTCAATAATGCTAGTTTCAATGTTAAATCGAGGATTTAGTGCCGAAAATGGATCTTGAAAAACAATCTGCACTTTTGCTCGTAATAATTTTGGATGTTGTTGCCAATTATATTTCTCAAAAAACTTAATATGTCCATAAAATTTAGCAGAAGAATCTAATAAATTAGTAATTGCCAAAGCGAAAGTAGATTTTCCGCTACCGCTTGCTCCTAAAATACCGATATTTTGTTTTTGTTTTACGGTAATATTTACATTTTGTAAAATAATTTTTTTAGCAAACAAAACCTTAATATTGTTGGCTTGCAAAACTATTGGCGAATCTGATTGTGTTAAAGCTGTTAAAGTTGGCCAGTTTTTTAAATTATTTTGTTTTAAAATTATTTCTTTATCAAGAAATTTATGTTCTCCATTATTCATTAACTGTTGCTGATGAGTAATTAGCAAAATTGAGGTTTGTTTTTTTAATTTAGCAAGTAATTGCCAAATTTTTTGGCAAGTTGTTAAATCAAGAGATGAAGTTGGTTCGTCGGCAATAAGCAGTTTTGGATTATTTGCCAAAGCAATAGCAATTAATATTCGTTGTTTTTCGCCACCTGAAAGCTGATGTGGATAATTTTTTAAACGATCATTAAAGTTATTGAGTTCAACTAGTTTTAAAAGTTCAATAACTTTTTGCTGAACTAATTTTTTTGATAAACTAGGCTGATGAATGGTTATGGCTTCGATTATTTGTTGGTTTATGGTGTGTAAAGGATTAAGTGCCGAGCTATTTTGAAAAATCATCGCCAAATCTTTACCTAGTATTTTTGGCAACTGATTTTTGGGGAGTTGTAATAAATTTTGTTGTTGAAAGATGATTTCGCCACTGCAACTAGCATTAGCAGGTAACAAACCCATAATTGCCAAGCCAATGCTTGATTTACCGCAACCGCTTTCGCCAAGCAAAGCTATTACTTCGTTTTTATTTAGATTTAGTGAAAAATTTTCAACTACTTTATTTTGTTGCTGTTGCTGAGTAAAAGTTATGCTTAAATTTTTAATGGTAAGCATGGTTTTTTAAAATATTTATCAACTCTTGATGATTAAAATAAATTGGTATTGGCCCTTGATTGTTTTTGCCTTCTTGCAATAATTGCGAAGGTATTGATTGTGATATTTGGTTATCGCTATGGCCATAAACAATAGGAGTGCAACCAGCATTATAAGCGCATTCTACATCGGCAATGGTATCGCCTACAAACCAAATTTCATCTTTACTTGGCTCAATATCAGAGCCAAGTAAAGCTAAATGCAGTGGTGCAGGATCTGGTTTATCGTAGTAAGCATCGCCTGCTCCTACAATGGCAAAAAAATATTGTTCGATGTTAAGTTTATTGGCTTCTAGGCGTAAAGTTGCTCCAATTTTGTTGCTTACCAAAAATTGCACAATATTTTGTTGATATATTTCTTGTATTAAATTAAGGGAATTTGGTAATAAATTAATAGCAGAAATATGATTTTTTTTATAGCACTGTTTATAAATTTCGCCAGCTTCTTGCCAATTATTGCCAAAAATATCTGGAAAAGACTCTCTCATTGATTTATGCACATTATTACGCACTTCGTTTAAGCTAAGTTGTGGTTTTTGCATAGTTTGCATAGTTTGATTAATTGCCATATGAATTATAGGCCAAGTATCAACCAAGGTATTATCCCAATCAAAAACAATTGCTTTAGGTTTTTTTAAATTTTTGAAAGCTAAAAAATTTTGTTGTAAATTATACATCATCGAGATTTAATTTATTAATAAAATTGTTTTCTTTTGTGGCAGAATTTGAGCTAAAATGTTTAGCAAGTTTATTTTTAACTCCATCAAACTGCTTCGCTTCAGGTAGGGCTGGTTTTTTTTGAGTGATATTTGGCCACTGTTTAGCATATTTTTTATTAAGTTCAAGCCAATCTATAAATTCAGGAGCCTCGGCAACAATTGCTTCGGCAGGACATTCTGGCACACAAACCCCACAATCAATGCAAGCATCAGGATCAATTACTAACATATTTTCTCCTTCATAAAAGCAGTCAACAGGGCAAACTGCTACACAATCGGTGTATTTACAACGAATGCAATTATCGGTAACGATGTAAGTCATGGTTAAGTTTTTTGATAAGAATTAAATTATGAGTGTTTATTAAGCCAAGCAAAATAAAATAACAAAAATAAGTGGCAAAAGTAAGTAATAATGGCAACAACATATCGTTATGAATAGCAACACCGCCAGTGCGTAAAATACTTGCTGGCTGATGTAGTGAATTCCAGTATTCTACCGAAAATTTAATGATTGGCACATTAATAAAGCCAATAATAGCAATTATTGCCGATAATTTTTCGCCATTTTTTTCTTGCCACAAATTATCGTAAATAAGTATATAACCAAGATATAAAAAAAACAAGAACAAAACCGAAGTAAGTCGAGCATCCCAAGCCCACCAAGTGCCCCAGATAGGTTTACCCCAAATTGCCCCAGTAAGCAAGGTAATTAGAGTAAAAGAGCAACCAATACTGGCAATACTGCGTGCAATAATTGAGAAGAAAGGATTTTTATAAATAAAAGAAAAAATGCTAAAAATAAAGATTAAAGTATAAATTAATAACGAAAGCCAAGCTGCAGGCACATGAATATACATAATTTTGACCGCATTGCTTTGTTGATAGTCAAGTGGCGAGCGATAAATAGAAAAACTTGCTAAAATACAAAAAAACAAAAAAAGTATAGTAAAGATTGGTAAAAACATTTTAAAGTTCTTATCAAAATTTTGAAATTTTAGCAGATAATTAATCATATTAAAAATATTTTTGAGCCATTGCCAAGTTTTCAACAGTGCCAAAATGGTAATATTTACCTAACAATTCGGTGCCTTTGATATTATGTAGTAAACCATTTTCACCTGTTGCAGATTTATAAAAATGCGACATCGAAAAACACTTGCTAGGTGCATTAAGCAAAATTTTTGGATCGATAATTTGCAAGCCTACAAAAACATATTGCATTGATTGTAAAAAACGATAAAGATGATGATTAATCATCTCAAAATCGCCACCGCCAAAACTATTACCATTATAACCGTAAAAATCGGTTACCTTTTTTAAGCCCAACATTATTAAACACTGGTTTTGTTGCCATTTTTGATAAAGATATTCGATATCTGGCAAGTTTTGTGGATCTTGCCAAATAGTATCGGCATTTATAGTGAGTAATGGCTCGTTAAAGTTAAGATGTTGTTTAGCATAAACAAGCCCTCCGCCAGTTTCAAGTTTTTCTGGCTCAAATGAAAAAATTATTTTTGGATTGTGTGTTTTTTGTAAATAATTTGCAATTTGCTCTGCTAAATAATAACCATTAACAATAATTTTTGTTAAGTAGGGCAATTTGGATAAATTATCTAAAATATACTCAAGTAAAGGTTTTTTGTTAACTTCAATAAGTGGCTTGGGAGTAGTTGCTGTAAGAGGCATCATGCGTTCGCCTCGACCAGCGGCAAAAATAAAAACTTGCTGAAGTTTAGTCATGAGATTTTCTTACTTTTTTTGGTAAAGCAAAAAAAACATTTTCGTTAATACCTTGCATTTCTGATACTGTTACTGGGGTTTGAGAAATATGTTTAATTTTATCAATCACCTCTTGCACTAAAATTTCTGGTGCTGAGGCTCCGGCGGTAATGCCAATTTTGTTAATACCAAAAAACCAACTTGCCTCAATATCGCAAGCATTGTTAATTAAATATGAAGGTAAACCGCACTCTTTGCCTAAATCGTATAATCTGTTAGAATTAGAAGAATTTTTTGCCCCTAAAACAATTAATACATCAACCTTGGTAGCAAGTTGTCGCACTGCATCTTGCCTGTTTTGAGTGGCATAACAGATATCTTTAGTTGCTAAACCTTTTTGTAATTGCGGAAATCTTTTTTCTAAAATTTCAACAATTTTTTTAGTATCATCAACACTAAGAGTTGTTTGGGTTACATAAGCGACTTTTTGATTTTTTAACTGCACATTTTTGGCCTCTTCTTCGTTTGAAACTAAAATTACCTCTTTACCAACTTTTCCTTTGGTACCTTCTACCTCTGGATGCCCTTTATGACCAATTAAAATTAGCTCAAAATCATCTTCTGCATATTTCTTGGCTTCGCGATGCACTTTGCTAACCAGCGGGCAAGTTGCATCTATTACATCGAGGTTGTGATTTTTTGCCTGCTCTTCAACTGCATCAGAAACTCCATGTGCCGAAAAAATAGTGGTGGCACCTTGTGGTATTTCGGCAATTTCTTGCACAAAAATTGCCCCTTTGGCTTTTAAACTTTCTACTACAAATTTATTATGCACAATTTCATGTCGAACATAAACTGGCTTGCCATAAAGCTGTAAGGCTTGCTCAACGGTTTGGATTGCTCTTGTTACCCCAGCACAAAAACCCCTTGGATTTGCAAGAATTATTTCCATTTTATTTTTTATTAGTTAAAATGAGGTTAAAAAATTTAACAACATCAATTTTAGCAATAAATGCAAATTTTGCAAGCAAATATTAAAACTTTTCAACAAAAATCAGAAAAATATTGTAGCGATTTTTATATTGGCTCCGAACTAGAATTTTATGTTTTTTCTAGTCTTTCTCCGCTAATTTCTGCTAGCCAAGAGCAGTTGCAAATTTTTTTAGCAAATATACCAAATTGTAAAACCGAGCAAGGTTTAGGGCAGTTAGAAATAGTATTTATTCACACCAGTAATTTTTTAGATTTAATTAACAATATAGAACAAACCAAAAAAAATATTTATAGTTTAGCTACTCAAAATAATTTATGGGTGAGTTTTGCTGGCAAGCCTCTAAAAAACGATTGCGGCAGTGCTTTACAATTTAGTTTATCATGGTTGCCAAAACAACAAAATAATGAAAATTTTATTGAGAGTTTTTATATACCAATGGCGGTTGCTTTATTAGAAAAAACCAAAGAAAATTTAGCTATTTTAAATTTATTTACCTCTGATTACCTGCGTTACTGCATAAAAGCTAATCGTTCTTTATTCTTGCAACACAAAAATACTAGTCCAGTAAATTTAAGTTTTGGTTATAATAATCGTAGTTGTGCTATTCGAATTACCAGAGCCGAAAATATCGGAGGCAAAAACATTAAAAGACTAGAATATAGAGTGGCTTCGGCATCGGCATCTCCTAGTTTGGTGTTAAATTTTATCATCTCTACTTTAAACTTCGGGCTAGAAAAATATTTTATATCACCTGCTACCAAGCACAATAGCCAAGGTTTCGGTCCCATTTTTGGCAATGCCTTTGACGAACAATATGAATTAGAAACTATGGTTAGCTCTTGGGAACTAGCGGTGCTGATTCAAGATGTTTAAGGGGAATCTGCCAAGATTACCACCAAGATTTTCATATATTGTTGATATATGAAAGAAAATCCACACACTTTCGGAAAAAAACAATCAAGCTACTCCTCTTCTACTAGGTCTGCCGCCGCCTTCGATTTGTGTTCCATCGCTACCGGTAGGAGAACAATTTGGACCTGGTTGGAGTTCTTTATTAAGTGTAGCTAAGTTAGTATCTCCAAATACATCAATAGATTTGCTATTTATAGTTACATTCACAGTATGTCCCTCTGCTTTTACAAGTTCACACATTTTTGTAAATAATTGTTCTTCTGATTTGTCATGTGATTCTGGATGATACGAGCACTGCATTTGATAAGAACCATTCTCTTGTTTGAAAGTAGCCATGTACAGATAACCTGTTACTTTATCTATTATTGTGATGTTTTGCTCTTCTTCGGATGGTGTTTGGTTTAGTGGGATAGTATATTCATTACTACCTTCTTTTATTGTTTTGATAATACTATTTGGAGTATTACGTAATTCTTCTTCATTGCATTGAGCAACAAGATTGTGTGCTTGAACTAGTGCAGGTACGATGCTTGTCTCTTTTGATTCAATGCTTTGGTGAATAAGTTGTAGAGATTTATTTAATTTAGATTCTGGCTCTACTTGTTTTCTGTAACAATTTTTTAATCTATATGATATTAAATCAAGAAATTTATCATCAAATAGCTGTTCTTGTGGTTCTAAGTGTTCTATTTCAGGACTAGCAGGATATGCTTTTTGTAAGGTTGAAAGAAGTTGAGGTTTAGGAATTTGAGATGATCCTTTATCAGATAGTGATAGGTGTGATTTTTCTGGGTCGTCAATTTCAATAAGAGGTGGCAAAGGACGCGAGGGTAAACCAAGTTCGGTAACTTCGTCTTGTTTTGGGTCTCCACCGTCTTTTTCTTGGCCGTCCTCAAGGAATGACCAAGGATTAAAGTCTGAACCAGATTCAGCACTTTTGACTTGTTTTTTGGCTTCACTTCCAACAGGAAGTGACAAAGATCTACGCGAGGATGAACCAGGTTCGTCTTGTTTTGGGGCGCCACCTCCAATAGTATTAAGTGGTAAGTTCGGATCGACTGATAATGTGATATTTGGCATATTTATTCGGATTTTATAGTTAATAATTATATTGTAAAAAATAATATAATTTACATATTAAAAAATTAAATTTAAATGTCAAGTGTTTTTTTGCAAGAAATAATTAAAATTATAATGTTTTTTGAAAATTTTGGTAAGTGTTGCTATTTCTCAAAATAAGACATTGTAAAAAAGATAGTATAATTTAATAAAAAAAGCTTCTCATTTAAAATTAAATATTGTTTCATTTTGAAAAAAATTATATCAAAAATAATATGTCTCAAAGCAAACTTACCGATTTATTGGCAGGCATTCAGTCTGCAGTTGCAGCTGCTATGCAACAAGTGGAAATGCAACACACTAATATGTTAAAAAAATATTTTGATATCGACGAGTCAGGGAGTCATATTACTGCCAAAACTGTTGCTATCGAAATTCCGGCAAGAAACACTACCAGTTCTAACACCGAAATTATCAATGTTCCTCTTGTTACTTTAGTGCCAATTCGTTCTTTAAAAATAGAAAAAATATCGCTAGATTTTGAAGCCAGAATTAGTGCGGTAGAATTGCAAGAATTACAAAAATCATCAGAAAATAAAACAGATAAAAAAAAGCATTCAGATCCAGAAAAAAATATTGGTAGTGGTTATCAACTCACTAAAAATGAATTATTCCCGCAAATTTATATTGAAATGAAAAAATCAACCTTTGCTACCTCAACTACACCAGTAAAAATTTCTATTGAGTTTAAAGATAGCGATCCACCAGAAGGTATTGTGAGAGTTTCTGAGCATATTTTAAATCAAATTAAATAATTTTATGGAATTCGAAGAAAATTTTAAAGGCATCCCGATTGCCGATCTTATTTCGGCACCTCTTCTTGCTTCTTGTGAGGCTCAAGCTAGAATATGTAAAGATATTGTGAGTTTTGTTAAATCTCTAATAAGAGAAGATGGTACTCCACAAACACTTGATTTTATCTTAAACCGTATGGTTGCCGATAACAAAGGCGAGTTGCAAAAAGTGGCTTCTAAAATTAAAGCTCCAATTTTAGGTTTGGTGCCAATCCCGGGGCTTTTAATTGATGATGTTGAAATAGAATTTAGTATGGAGGTGCATTCTACCTCGTCAAACCAAACTCAGCAAGATGAAAAACAAGATAGTTCTAGCAAAAAACATAAAAAAGATAATTTAAATCCGCAATTGCAAGAGTGGTTAAATGAAGAAACTTTACAAATTAATGGTAATTTATCTTCTAGCAACAAAACCAATCGCTCTACCGATAATTCGGCTAAATATCATATTAAACTTTCTGCTAAACAACATCAAATGCCAGAAGGCATGGCTCGAATTATTGATATGATGGCTCATTCTATTGGTTCTTTGGCAGATAACTTTGAAAAAAAATAATCATGTTTTTAAAAAAAATTTTTAGGAAAATAGTTATAAAATTTTGGCAGTTTTTTGCTAAAAAAACCCAAAATAAAAGCTTTGATTCTAGTTCTTTTTTAAAAAATCACTTAATGCAAAACGTTAGCAATTACAACAAAATCAAAATCAAGATAAATGGTGTTGATATTTCTCAAAATTCATTGCCAGACTCAAAATCTGGCTTTGTTTCTTCTTATCAAAAAAATAAGAAGCTTAATCAATTTAAAAAATAAACTTATATGGCTGATATTGTCGATAATTTTCGTAATCTCCCAATGAGAGATTTGATAGCCAATCCATTGATTGCGGCGGCCGAAGGGCAACAAGCATTAGTTGGCACTTTTTTACAATTCTTAAACTCAATGTTTGATAAAGATAAAGACGGAATGAGTGTGCCAAAAACAATGGAAATGCAAGTTGATCGTCCGGTTTTTGATGCTAAAACCAATCAAACTTCCATGATTAGTTCAAAAATCAGAGCTCCATTGCTTGGTTTAGTACCAATTCCAGCACTTTTAGTAAAAACTGTTGATATTGAGTTTAATATGGAAGTTAAATCGGCCTTAACTGAAACCGAAGCTTCCGATTCTAAAGCTGCCATTGAAGGCGATGTGAGTTTTGGTTTTGGAATGTTTAAAATTAGTGCTCATTTTAGCGGTAGTATTTCTAACCATCGTGAAACCACCAGAAGTAGTGATACATCTGCTAAATACAATGTTAAAGTTCATGCTGCTCAAATGGAACCACCAGAAACTTTAAGTCGACTCCTTGATTTATTAAATCAAACAGTTGAGCCAATTGTGCTTGGTGAAGAAACTTCTAGTAAGAAAAAATAACAACAAAAAAACTATTATGCTGTTTTATGGTAAAACAAAATAGCATAATAGTTTTTAAATTTTTGAGATAAAAATATGAGAAGAAGATCGGGTTTTAATTTACAACCTGCCTTAGAAACTATACAAGAATATGAAGAACCACTACCTCCAGCAGCAACCATAGACTCACCAAAAAGTCCACAAGTTAGTTTTGAAGAAGTTGATGATGTGCGAGAGTATCATCTGCCATCTCCAGCAGAAAGCCACACAAGACAATTATCTCCTACATCATCTTCTGGATCTCCTGCCTCACCTCTTTCTCCTAGTTTGCAAGAGGTTGAAAAAAGATTAGAAGATGCAAAGCAAAATGCTGAAGAAAATAGAAAAAACATAAAATCGGTTAGTGGTAGATTAGGATTAGAAATTGGTACAAAAGCAACAAAAAATGCTATAGGTTTAGCTAGACTTGGCGAATTATCTGGTGATTTGCAAAATCCTTCAGCAAATAGTTTATGGCAAAGAAGATGTCAATCAAAACAACAACACAATGAGCGATAATTTTCCTGTTATTATTAGTATAAAAAAATATTCTGCTTATAATTATTTGCGAAATGCCACTATTAAAAATAATTTACCTGCCCAAAATTATTATGAGTTTAGTTGTGTTGATAATGGTTTAAATATAATTTTACACAATAAATTTGGTTCTTCTGTGAATAGTGTAAAGCAAATTCCAAATTATAATGGCGATTTATGGTTGGTAGCGAAAGGTTTTAGTGATCAAACAAAGCAATTTCCGATAGATTACCAATTTGGGTTATTTTTTGATTTTAACGAAAAAAAAGGTGAAGGATTTTTATTTAATAATTTTATGCTTCATAATATTATTTCTACTTTTTTTCAACCAAAACGGTTGTTTTTATTTGCCTGTTATCAGGGTAATTATTTGTCGAGTTATTTACAAAGTATCAGTTGCTTGCAAGAAGCCTATGGCATTAAAGATGTGGTAAATTTTAGCAATTTAAATAAAGAATTGTTGCTTTATTTTAAAACTCCAAATTCTTATCAATTGTAATTGCATTTAACGCTGGAACAGATTTTTTTTGAAAGATAAAAAACTATACAATAGCAAAAATAAACAATAAAACACATTATAATCGGCCATACTAAGCCCAAGAAATTTAAATTGTGGCTCATCGCAACGCACTGCATTGGTTTGTTGTAGGGCAGAAAGTAACAAGCTGGGATCGGTGATATTTTCAAGTTCGGGATTTTGGGTAGTGCAACTGTCTAAAAAAAATATTTTTCTTTCTACTCCGCTATGAAAACCAGCAATACCAATGTTGATAAGCAATAAAATAATAGCTAAAGCCTGCCAAATTATTTGAAATTTAGCCGATTTTAAACATAAAAAAACCAAGCTATTTAGGGCAAGAAGCCAAAAAACTATTCTTTGATAGTGGCACAAAATGCAGGGTTGTAGCCCAAAAACATATTGCGAAATATAGGCTAAAAGCAAAGCTAATAGAGATGCTATAAGCAAGACAATAGAAGAAGAAAATTTAGTAAAAATGATTTTTAAGATTCTTGGCATAACATTTTTTTAGCAATTTGTTTTCTTAATTCTACTGCTGGTTGATTGAATGGATCAAGATTTTGGCTGTAAGCTAAAACAATGGTTTCAAAAAAAGAATTCATCATTAGTTTTGCCAAATAATGTTCGTTTAGTTCAGGTAAATTTATTACTCGAATAGGAACTTTTTGTTCGGTTAGTAATTGAATAGTGCTTAAAGCTTCGGTTTGCAATATTTGGCTTAAAGTTTTGTTATTAAAAATGGTATTGGCGAAATTATCGATATGCAAATTATAATTGCAGGGGTTTTGATTTAAAATAAAAGTGAAAGTTTTATCTTTTTTACCATCAAGGTAAAGTTGTAGCTGACTGTGTTGATCGATAGTGCCAGTAGAATTAATAGGGGTAATGCCAAAACCATTTTTACCAATTGACTCGGCAAAGAGTTGTCGGAACCAATTATTAAAATAACAAAGTTGATCGGCATAAGGTATTAAAACATTTTGACAATAATTTTGTTGATAATAAATAAGTTGTTGAGTGCAGTAATATTGTAGATCGGTGTTTTTTTTAAGCAACAACTCATTAACAGATTCTTTTGCTCCTGCAACAATTTTGGTAATATCTAGGCCAGCCAAATAAGCGGGCAATAAGCCAACTATAGAAAAACAAGAATATCTTCCGCCAATTTTTGGATGATGGATAAAAATTTTTGGTGTTGAGTTTTGATAAATAGAATTAGCGATATAAGTGAGACTACTAGGCTGATTTTCGGTGATAAATAAAAATTGCTCTTGCCAATTTTTAATATTAGCTTGTTGAAATTTTTTAATTAGCAATAAAGTTTGACAGATTGTTTCGGTTGTTTCACCTGATTTACTAATAACTAACACTAATGTTTTTTCTAGGTTTAAACTAGCAAAACATTTGTTTATAGTTGCAGGATCGATTGATTCTAAAAAAATTAGTTGGTTTGGTTGATTTAAAGCAGAAAATGTTTTGCCGCCCAAGCTTGAACCGCCAGTTCCTAAAATTAAAATTTGTTGATATTTTTCTAAATTAATACTGCTTGTAATTGATTGTACCAAGTTTATTTCATTGTTTTGTTGAACAATATTGATTGCAGGAAGTAAATTTTGAGTAATTTCTTGCTGTAATTGTTGAATTGCTTTATTTACTTGTTGATAAATTTTTTGATTAGTGATGTCTTGAAAATTATGATAATTAATTTTAATCATAAAAGTTTATTTAGTATTGTTTTTAATAAAATCAATTGCTTTTTTAGCAACATTTTTTCTGGCTTCTTTTTTAGAGTTGCCAGATGCAACAAATTGCCAATCAAGACCGCTAATATTTAAAGTGGCTTCAAATATTGGTTGATGTTGACTAGAATTGATTTGCTTAAATTGATAATTTGGCAAAGATTTATTATAATTTTGAGTAAATTCTTGCATTGTTGAAACAAAATCTTGGTTGTCATCAAATAAATTTTGGTTAGATAATAAATTTTGCCACAAATTTAGTACAATATTTTTAGTTTGTAAAAAATTAGAATCAAGATAAATTGCAGCAATAATTGCTTCAACAGTGCTAGATAAATTATTTTGATTGTGTTGTCCGCCCATTTTTTTTTCACCGTTGCCAATTTTTAAAATTTTTGGCAAATCAAGATTTTTAGCAACAATGAATAAGGCATCGCTAGAAACTAAATAGGCTTGTTTTTTAGAAAGTTCTCCTTCACAAGCTGATGGCAAGTTGTTTAATAAAAAATCGGCAATAATTACTCCTAAAATTTTATCGCCAAAAAATTCAAGTCTTTCGTAGTTATGGTTTTTGGTTTGTGAAAAACTGGGGTGGGTGAGGGCGAGATCAAGTAAGTTTTGATTGTTAAAATGGTAGTTTAATTTTTTACTAAGCTCTTTCATTTGGTTTTTAAGAACAGTCGATTATACCTAATTATTTTGTTTATATTACTAAAATTAAAATTATCAAGATCAAGCGAAAAAAAGATGAGCGAAACTTTACCTACTAAATTTTCGGCTGGCACATAGCCAACATGTTGTAAAAATCTGCTATCTTGCGAGTTGTCACGGTTATCACCCATCATAAAATAATGATTTTCTGGCACTATATAAACACCAGTGTCGTCTTGATCGGTTTTTGTTTGGTTTAAAATGCCAATATATTGATTATGGTTGATTTCTTCTTGAAATTTTTGTAGTTCTTTATTGTTGTGTGAATCGCGGTATGTGCCATCTGGTATTTGTTTTAAAGGAATTTCATTAATAAAAATTATTCCTTCTTTGATTTGTATTTTATCGTTTGGCAAACCAATAATTCTTTTTACATAATTTATTTCTGGATTAGTAGGTAAACGAAAAACAGCAATATCGCCTCTTTTTGGTTGAGAAAGATAGTTGAAAATTCGCCCTTTAAAAAGAGGAAAACCAAAAGGAAAAGAATATCGGCTGTAGCCATAGCTATATTTACTAACAAAAATATAATCGCCAACTAGTAAATTTGGCTTCATTGAGCCAGAAGGAATATGAAAAGGTTCATATAAGAAAGAACGAATTATTACAGCAAAAATAATTGCCAAGAATAAACTTTTAAAAAAACCTTCTTCTTTGGGCTTGTTGTGAATTATATTATTTGGAGTAATCATTTGTTAATAAAATTAAGCTTTCCCCTGTCATTTCTAGTGGTTTGGCAAGATTGAATAATTGTAAAATAGAAGGAGCAATATCTTGTAATGATCCGTTTTTTAATGAATATTGTTGTGCATTTTTATTAATTAAAATAAAAGGAACAGGGTTAGTGGTGTGAGCTGTATGAGGTTGGTTATGGCTATCAGACATGCATTCAATATTGCCGTGATCGGCGGTGATAAGCATATTTCCGCCAATTTTTAAAATGGCAGATTCAAGTAAACCGAGTTGTTGGTCAAGAGTTTGGCAGGCCATAATTGCTGGTTGTAAAAGCCCAGAATGCCCAACCATATCGGCATTAGCATAATTAACCACAATAAAGTTATATTTTTGACTTTTGATTGCTTCTAGTAATTTTTCACTCACAATATTTGCCGACATTTCGGGCTGTAAATCGTAAGTGGCAACTGCTGGAGAAGGAATAAGAATTCTGTTTTCACCCTTGAATTTTTGCTCTTGCCCGCACGAAAAAAAGAACGAAACATGAGCATATTTTTCGGTTTCGGCGATTCTTAATTGAGTAAGATTATTTTTACTAAGAACTTCTGGTAAAGAATTAACTATAACTTCGGGCGGAAACAAAACTTGATAAAAATTGTTTAGCTCTTGCGAATATTGAGTGAGGGCAAGAGCAGTAGAAAATTTTTGACTATTTTGTAGTGCAGTAGAAATTTGCCTAGCTCTATCTGCTCTAAAATTAGCAAAAATTAAGCCGGCTTGGCCATTTATGCCCTGATAATTGCCAATAATACTAGGTAAAATAAATTCGTCGGTGATGTTTTGATTATAATAATAATTTATTGCTTCGTTTGGGCTAGTAAATTTTGGCCCTGCGGCATTTAAAATAGCATTGCAAACAAGATTAGTGCGATCTAGTTTATTATCGCGATCCATGGCATAATACCGGCCAGAAATGGTAGCAATATTATAATCAGCAAAAGCAGATAAATATTGCAAAATACTTTTTTGGGCAACATCTCGACCATCGGTAAATAAATGCAAAAAAAGCTCAATGTTATGGCTTTTTAGCACCTTGGCTAAATATTGCAAATGAGAAATATGTGAATGCACACCGCCATCAGAGCAAAGCCCCATTAAATGGCAAGGCAAATTATGTTTTTTTAAATGCTCTAAAAATTTTGTGAGTTTAGGATTTTTTGATAAAGAACCGTTTTTGATGCTTAAGTTTATTTTTGGCAAATCTTGATAAATAACTCTGCCAGCCCCAATGGTAATATGCCCCACTTCGGAGTTGCCAATTTGCCCCTCTGGCAAACCAACAGCAAGACCAGAAGTTAATAGTTGCGAGTGCGGATAGTTATTTAAAATTCGTTGATAGTTTGGCATATTTGCCAAAGCAATAGCATTATTGCTGGCTTGTTTGTTGCCTATTCCAAAACCATCGAGAATACATAAAAGCGTGGTGGCTGGCATAATTTATTTTTGTACTCTTTCAATTGCTTTTTGAATAAGTTGTTTAGCAATTTCTACCGATTCAAAACCAACAACTTTTACCCATTTATTTTTTTCAAGATCTTTATAATGCTCAAAAAAATGTTGAATTTGTTTTAAAAGTAAAGCAGGTAATTGTTGATGAGAATCGATATTTTCAAAAACCGAATTTAATTTTAAAGCAGGAACCGCAATGATTTTTTCATCGGGGCCTTTTTCGTCTTCCATTAAAAGCACCCCAATAGGCTTAACCGCCACAACCGACAAAGGATTAATAGCAAAATCAGAAACCACTAAAACATCTACAGGGTCGCCATCTTCTGATAGAGTGTGTGGAATAAAGCCGTAATTACAAGGATAATGCATAGGGGTTGCTAAAAAGCGATCAACAAATAAAGCACCGCTTTCTTTATCAAGCTCGTATTTTACAGGGCTAGAGTGCATTGGCACCTCAATGATAACATTAAAATTATTGCCAGAAACGGCAGGAATTTGGCTAATATTCATAAAAATAAATAAAATAAGTTGT
>CAMAWV010000010.1 GCA_945862075.1 Rickettsia typhi
GTTTCGATCACTACTGCTCTTGCTGTTTGTGTGGCTATTTTAAAACTTCATATCACTAATTAAATTATGTCTGAAAAAAAAATTGCTAATTATTCTGTTATCGATCATCAATTCGATGTTTTAGTTGTTGGTGCTGGTGGTGCTGGCTTAAGAGCTACTTTTGGCATGGCTCAAAAAGGCTTAAATACTGCTTGCATTACTAAAGTTTTTCCTACTCGTTCTCATACTGTAGCCGCTCAAGGTGGTATTTCGGCGGCGCTAGGTAATATGGGTGAAGATGATTGGCGGTGGCATATGTTTGATACCATTAAAGGCTCCGATTGGCTTGGCGATCAAGATGCTATCGAATATATGTGTAAAGAAGCCCCCGATGCCATTATTGAGCTTGAGCATTATGGTGTGCCGTTTTCTCGAACTAAAGAAGGTAAAATTTATCAAAGACCATTCGGTGGCATGACAACTAAATACGGTGAAGGTGGTCCTGCGCAACGCACTTGTGCCGCCGCCGATCGTACTGGGCATGCTATTTTACACACTCTTTATCAGCAATCTTTAAAACATAATGCTAAATTTTTTATCGAATATTTTGCTCTCGATTTGATTATACAAAATGGTGTTTGTCAAGGAGTTACTGCTATTTCTATGGTTGATGGCACTATTCATCGTTTTAAAGCCCAATTAGTAGTTTTGGCAACTGGTGGTTATGGTAGAGCTTATTTTTCGGCTACTTCGGCTCATACCTGCACTGGCGATGGTAATGCTATGGTTTTAAGGGCGGGTTTGCCTTTACAAGATATGGAGTTTGTGCAATTTCATCCAACTGGTATTTATGGTTCTGGTTGTTTAATTACTGAAGGAGCAAGAGGTGAGGGTGGTTACTTGGTTAATTCTGCTGGTGAACGATTTATGGAGCGATATGCTCCATCTGCCAAAGATTTAGCTAGTCGTGATGTAGTTTCTAGGGCCATGACCATGGAAATTATGGCGGGCAGAGGTGTGGGTGAAAACAAAGATCATATCTTTTTGCATTTAAATCATCTCGATCCTGCGGTTTTGCATCAAAGATTGCCTGGTATTTCTGAAACTGCTAAAATTTTTGCAGGGGTTGATGTTACCAAGCAACCTATACCAGTATTGCCAACTGTTCACTATAATATGGGTGGTATTCCTACTAATTATAAAGGTGAAGTTCTTGATATTAAAAATGGTTTGGCAAATGTTGTGCCAGGTCTTATGGCAATTGGCGAAGCAGCCTGTGTTTCGGTGCATGGGGCAAACAGGCTTGGCTCTAATTCATTGCTTGATTTAGTAGTGTTTGGCAGGGCGGCCGCTATTAGAGCCTCTGAAGTTGTTAAACCAAATGCTAAACAAGAAAATTTTATCAATAATGAAGGAGAGCAATCAATTGCTAGACTCGATAAAATTCGCTATGCTAAAGGTGATTTATCTACTGCTAAAATCAGATTATCAATGCAAAATTGCATGCAAAAACATGCAGCAGTATTTCGTACTGAAGATTTGTTACAAGAAGGATATGCTAAAATGCAAGAAATTTTTCATAGTTTTTCTTCTTTAGCAATTACTGATAGAGGTTTAGTATGGAATTCTGATTTAATAGAGGCTTTAGAACTTGATAATTTAAGATTTCAAGCTTTGGTTACTATCGCTTCTGCTTTAAATCGTAAAGAAAGCCGGGGGGCTCATGCTCGAGAAGATTTTAAAGATCGTGACGACGACAATTGGTTAAAACACACCATTATGTGGTGCAATGAAGCTGGTGCGTTAAAAACCGATTATCGTGAGGTTATTTTAAAACCGCTCACCAACGAGGTCTCTGCTTTTCCACCTAAAAAACGAGTTTATTAATCAACATAAAAATATATGGCCGAATTTACTCTTCCAAAAAATTCTCAAATAGATAAAACCAAAGGCACAATCCACAAGGCAAATGCAGATGCTAAAAATATTTGCACACTCGAAATTTATCGTTATAATCCAGAAGATCCGCAATACAGCAATCCATATATCGATCGTTTTGAAATTGATCTCGATAAGTGTGGACCAATGGTGCTTGATGCTTTAATTAAAATAAAATCTGAGCAAGATTCTTCTTTAACTTTTCGTAAATCTTGTCGTGAAGGAATTTGCGGTTCTTGTGCTATGAACATTGACGGAAGTAACACTCTTGCTTGCACCAAGGCAATTTCTGATTGTAAATCTGATGTGGTAAAAATTTATCCTCTACCCCATATGCCTGTTATCAAAGATTTAGTTCCTGATTTAAGCCATTTTTACGAGCAGTATAAATCTATTGAACCCTGGATGCAATCTCCAGAGCCTAGCAACTTAAACTCCGAAAGATTACAATCACCAGAAGAAAGAGAGCAGTTAGATGGTTTATACGAATGTATTTTATGTGCTTGTTGCTCTACTTCTTGCCCTAGTTATTGGTGGAATTCCGAAAAATATCTTGGTCCTGCTGTACTTTTGCAGGCTGGGCGATGGATTCTTGATTCTCGTGATGAAGCTACCGAAAAAAGATTAGATGATCTCGAAGATCCTTTTAAACTGTATCGTTGTCATACCATCATGAACTGCACTCAAACTTGTCCGAAGGGTTTAAATCCTGCAAAAGTAATTGGTAAAATTAAGCAAAAAATAGCCGATAGAAAATCTTAAACTATGAATAAAAAATCAATAGCTATCATTATGGGTAGCCAATCTGATTATGCTGTTATGCATCATGCCGAAGAAGTTTTGCAACATTTTGATGTAGCTTTTGAAACTCTTATTATTTCTGCTCATCGTACTCCGCATAGACTTTATGAATTTTGTCAAATCGCTAAACAGCAAGGCTTTCAAATTATTATTGCGGCGGCAGGTGGTGCTGCACATTTACCAGGAATGGCTTCTGCTCTTACCGACTTACCAGTGCTTGGTGTGCCAGTGGCAAGTCGGAATATGTTTGGTTTTGATTCGTTGCTTTCTATTGTGCAAATGCCTGCGGGAGTTCCAGTTGGCACATTAGCAATTGGTGAAGCTGGGGCAAAAAATTCTGCTTTGTTAGCAATTGCTATTTTAGCTTTACAAAATGAAAAACTTGCTAAAAAACTACAAGAATACCGTGAAAAACAAACCAATTCGGTAGCTTTACATCCTGTAAAAAATATTTAAGGTAATGTTGAGTCACTAATTATATTTTACTTTATTTGCCATTTATAGCAAAAAATTAAAACAAATTACTGATGCAACAGTCCTATAATGATTTTTTAAAAGGAATTTATATTTTTGATGTTAATGCTTCGCAAAAAAAATTATGCCTAATAACATTTTTAACTATTTATTTTTGTTTAATTTTAGTGCTTGCTTTCTAGTTTTTATTGTGACATAATTTTGATTGTTGATTTTTTAAAACCTTAATTGTTATTTTATTTTTTATGCCAAATCTAGCTAAATTCCGCGAATTAGGGTTGTCAGAAGCAATGCTTGATTCTTTACAAAAAAAAGGCTTTGAAGAGCCAACGGCAATACAATCTAAAACTATACCGTTTTTATTGCAAAATAAGCAAGATCTTATCGGCAAAGCCCAAACTGGCACAGGCAAAACGGCCGCTTTTGGTATTCCTATTATCGAAAATATTGTACCTCAATCCAAAAAAGTGCAGGCTATTATTTTAGTGCCTACTCGAGAATTGGCAATTCAAGTAACCGAAGAATTAAGTTCTTTTGCTGAAAATCAAAAAACTGGTATTATTGCTGTTTATGGTGGTCAGCCAATTGAAAGGCAAATTTCTAGGCTTCAACGAGGTGTTGATATTGTTGTTGGAACTCCTGGTAGAGTTATTGATCATATCAATAGAAAAACTTTAAAACTCGATTCTATTTCTTATTTAGTGCTAGATGAAGCCGATGAAATGTTAAATATGGGTTTTGTTGATGATATCGAAGAAATTTTAAAATCTACTCCATCTTCTCGCCGAACTGTTTTGTTTTCGGCAACAATGCCCACAAACATTGAAAGACTTGCCAAACAATACATGAAAAATGCCGAAATAATCTCGGTATCAAGTGAGCAAATTAGCCGTGATAATATTCAGCAAATTTATTTTGAAGTTGCTCAAGCCGATAAATTTGAAGCTTTGTTTCGAATTATTGATATTGAGGCAAGTTTTTATGGCTTGGTTTTTTGTCGCACCAAAAACGATGCCGATGAAATTGCTCATAAACTAGCCAATCGTGGTTGCAGAGCCGAGGCTATTCATGGCGATTTATCGCAAGGTCAACGTGAAAAAGTATTGCAAAAATTTCGCAACAAACAAATTACCGTGTTAGTTGCTACCGATGTGGCCGCTAGGGGCATAGATATTGATAATCTAACCCATGTTATCAATTACTCTTTACCGCAAGATCCAGAAAGCTATGTGCATCGTATTGGTAGAACGGGCAGGGCAGGTAAAACTGGCACTGCTATCACTTTAATTACTCCTTCTGAGTATCGTAAATTAACTTCTTTACAACGAGTTGCTAACACTAAAATCACTAAGCAAAAAGTGCCAAATGTTTTAGCGGTAATTGATAGTAAAAAACAACGTATTAAATCTGCGATTGTCGATATTATTTCTCATAACGATTTATCTGATGTAGCAAGCATCACCAAAGACTTACTCAAAGAATTTGAGCTTACCGAAAATTTATTTTCTGCTCTATTAAAACTTGCTTTCAAAGATGAATTAAGTGAAAAAAGCTATAACGAAATTCATGATCTTGAATCTTACAAAAAAAATAAAGATTTTTATTACGACGATCACGGTATTACTGGCTATCGTCCGTTAGGTTCGCAAGAAAAAAGAAGTTATGTTGATCGCAAAGGAACGGCTCGTTTATTTATTGCCAAAGGTAAAGTTGATAATCTTGATACTCATAAATTACTCGATTTTCTTGAAAAAACCACAGGTGTGAGTAAAAAAAATATTGATGATGTAAAAGTTATGGATAGTTTTTCATTTTTTGCTGTTCCTTATGAAGAAGCAGAAAAAGTTTTAAAAATATTTCAACAAAAATCTGGTGGTAAAAAATCTTTAGTCTCCAGAGCTAAAGCTAAAAAATAATTTATGCCAATTATCACTGCTAAATTAATCAAAGATCACAACATAACTGAGCAAGAATATGAAAAAATCTTGCAAATTTTACATCGAGAGCCAACCATAACAGAGCTTGGTATTTTCTCTGCTATGTGGTCGGAGCATTGCTCTTATAAATCAACCAAAAAATGGTTAAAAACCATGCATACAACTGCTCCTTGGGTTATTTGTGGCCCTGGTGAAAATGCAGGTGTTATTGATATTGGCGATGGGCAGGCAATAGTTTTTAAAATGGAAAGCCACAATCATCCTTCTTTTATTGAGCCTTTTCAAGGGGCAGCTACTGGTGTTGGCGGTATTTTGCGTGATGTTTTTACTATGGGAGCAAGGCCAATTGCTAATTTAAATGCTTTACGATTTGGCGATATTAACCACTCAAAAACTAAGCAATTAGTAAATGGAGTGGTTGCTGGTATTGGGTTTTATGGTAATTGTGTAGGGGTGCCTACGGTGGGCGGTGAAATAACTTTTGATGCTAGTTATAACGGCAATATTATTGTTAATGCCATGACTGTTGGCTTGGCAGATGCTAATAAAATTTTTTATTCTGCCGCTTCGCAAGTTGGGGCTAGTGTGGTTTATGTTGGTTCAAAAACTGGTCGAGATGGCATCAATGGTGCAGTTATGGCCTCTGATGAATTTTCTGATAACAACGAAGATAAAAGGCCAACAGTGCAGGTGGGCGACCCTTTCACTGAAAAATTACTGCTCGAAGCTTGTTTAGAGTTAATGCAGTCTGATTGTATTTTGTCAATACAAGATATGGGGGCGGCGGGGCTCACCTCTTCTTCTTTTGAAATGTCTGGTAAAGGTGGCACAGGTATTGAATTGCACCTCGAAAAAGTTCCGCAACGCGAAACCAACATGACTCCCTACGAAATTATGCTTTCTGAAAGCCAAGAAAGAATGCTAATGATTATCAAGCCCGAACAACAAAATTTTGCCAAAGCAATTTTTGATAAATGGCAACTTGATTTTGCAGTAATTGGCGAAGTTACTAACACTGGCAGAGTAGTGGTAAAAATGCATAACCAAGTTTATGCCGATATCCCTTCGGCTCCTCTCTCGCAAGAATCTCCAGAATACGATCGGCCTTGGGTGTAGATTTATTTAGTTCTTTACATAATATTATTTTGCAATAATCACACAAATAAAACAACAACCCAACCAAAACTTATGACAGATTTATTTCACCACTTAAATTTAGCCACCAAAACCCCTCCAAAACCTCTTAAAGGCATTTCTCTATTTGCCAATGTTGGAATTTCTGAAACTTATTTAGCTAGTCAAAATATTAGTATCATTGCCGCCAACGAACTTCTGCCAGAAAGGGCAAAGTTTTATCAGCATTTGCACCAAAACACTCAAATGATCTGTGGCGATATTACCAACGAAAAAATATTTCAACAATTAGTTGCTAAATTTCACAGCGAAAAATGTAGTTTTTTGCTTGCCACTCCGCCTTGCCAAGGCATGAGCATTGCTGGCAAAATGAACCAAAACGACCCTAGAAACAAACTAATTATCAATGTGATAGATTTTATTAAGGCAACCAAGCCAGAAAATATCATTATCGAAAATGTGGCAAATATTTTAAATTTTTCTATTTTACACCAAGAAAAACCAATTAAAATTGTTGATTTTATTAAAGAGCAACTTGTTCCTTTGCAATATTTTATTAATTATGCTGTGCTTGATGCTAGCGATTATGACACTCCGCAATATCGAAAAAGAGCGATTTTTTTAATTTCTAAACATTAACTATGGCATTTTCCTGCAAAAAAACCCAAAATTACTGTGCTTAATGCTATTGGCGATTTACCAAGTATTGAAAGCGGGCAAGATTCGGGCATCAAATATCATTTTGCCAAAACTCACAACCCCCAACACATACTCTGGATGCAGCATACCCCAACAGGCAAAACCGCCCTAGATAACGAGGTTTTTTTTCCACAAAAAAATAATAGAAAAATCAAAGGTTTTGCCACAACCTATAAACGCATCGATTGGCATAAGCCAGCACCAACCATAACTATGTGCAATGGTGCTATTTCTTCGCAAAACAATGTGCACCCAGGCAAAAAAATTAACCAAAATCAATATTCCGATGCTAGAGTTTTAACTATTTTAGAGTTACTGCGTCTCACTGGCTTGCCCGACGATTGGAACATTCCTAACTGGGCAAGCGATAACCTAATTCGTCAAGTGCTTGGCGAATCTTTTCCACCAAAATTTTGCCTAAATTTACTAACAACCATGCCAAGAAAATGAACAGACTAGACGAAATGGATTTTCATCAAATCAAACTCGAATATCAAAGAATTTTTAATTTTATTGATCAAGCCATATTTGAAAAGATTAGTTCAGAAATAGAAAATATTTACCAAGAATATATTTTTTATATCCAAGACTACAAAATAAAGGGCGGAACTCTGGGTAGAGGCAACTTAAAATGGGGCAGAAATATTATTTGGAGCTGGTTTATAGAAAAAATCTTTTTACATATTTTGCAACAGAACAACTATTTTAAATTTGTTAGTTTATATGGCGGAGATTCTTCTCATTTATTTTTATATGATAAAGTTAATAAAATAATCACAATTGAAGGTGAAAAAACCACCAAGCCCGATTTAATCTGTAAAAATCATCAAGATCAAGAATTTTGTATAGAACTTAAAACTGCAGCCAAAGGCATTTTTTCAATAAAAAAAGGCAATATAGATCAACTTTATAAAGATGCAGGTCAAAACGATAGAATAACTCTAATTATTATGATAGATTTAGAAAATAAGTTATATCAAATTAAAAATTTACAGTTTTTTCATAACAAACAACCCTTTATCAATCAAAGAATGGAGGGGCAGTTATGCTATGAATTTCCGCATCCCGATCTTGGTTTGGGCAATATTATAAATCACAATTTTATAGATTTACTAGATTATAGCATTTTAAATATCGAAGATGTTAAAAAATATAAGTCTCTAAAAATAGCCGAAATTAGAAAAGATTTAAAAATGATAAAACTCATTACTAATAAGATTAAAATTGACAAAATTATTTTTGAAAAAAATTTACAAGATCAAGATTTTGCTAGTAAAATGCAAAAAATAATCAATAAGTCGCCAGATGCTTTAAAAACAGAATGGTCAACAATCTTTACTTGGTTAGAAATATAAGAAAATTTCTCAAACTAATTACATTATAAAACTGTCAAAATGTTTGAAAATAACTATTGCCTTTTGATGTTGCAGTTGGTAAAATATATGGCAACTTAACTATTTAAGTTATTTTTAGTGCTATTTTTTATAGTATTATTTTTACATCACCTAAACCAATTATTTATAATACCATATGTCTAACCTCGATCGTAAAAAAGCCCTCGAAGTGGCTTTATCACAAATAGATAAACAATTTGGCAAAGGCTCTGCCATGAAATATGGCGATCGCCCCGAGCTTGATATTGAAGTAATTCCTACTGGTTCTTTAAGCCTAGATTTGGCTTTAGGTGTGGGTGGTTATCCGCGTGGCAGAATTGTTGAAATTTACGGCCCAGAAAGTTCTGGTAAAACAACACTCACTTTACATGCTATTGCCGAAGCCCAAAAAATGGGCTTAACTTGTGCTTTTGTTGATGCCGAGCATGCTTTCGATCCTACTTATGCTAAAAATCTTAAAATAAATCTAGATGATCTTATTATTTCGCAACCAGATAACGGCGAGGCGGCCCTTGAAATTACTGATACTTTAGTTAGATCGGGTGCTATCGATTTAATTATTATCGATTCTGTGGCTGCCCTTGTGCCGCAAGTTGAGCTTGAAGGTGGTATGGCCGATAACCAAATGGGTTTGCAAGCTCGTTTAATGAGCAAGGCTCTACGAAAGCTTACTTCTACGGTTTCAAAAAGTAATTCTACGGTTATTTTTATTAACCAAATTAGAATGAAAATTGGAGTAATGTTTGGCAACCCCGAAACTACCACTGGCGGTAATGCTTTAAAATTTTATGCTTCGGTAAGGCTTGATATTCGTAGAGGCAATGCTATCAAAGAGCAAGAAGAAATTTTAGGTAACGAAACTAAGGTTAAAGTTGTAAAAAATAAAGTTGCTCCTCCTTTTAAAACTGCAGAGTTCGAAATTATTTATGGCGAAGGTGTTTCAAGAATGGGCGAAATCATCGATATTGCCACCAAGCTTGAAATTATCGAAAAATCTGGCTCTTGGTATGCTTTTAAAGGCACTAAAATAGGGCAGGGCAAAGAAAATGTTAAAAACTACCTCAAAGAAAATCCTGCAATTTCCCTTGAAATAGAAGAGTTGGTAAGGGTTAAAAACTCTTTACCATCGCTAAAAAAATCAGAAGATTCCAAAGAAAAAAAATCTAAAATTGCTACTTCGTAAAAGAAGAAATAGCTAACAAGGGGCAAAAACCCCTTGTTTAGTTTTATTTTTTTATTTAATTTTATAAGATGACTAAAGAATTAAAGTTAACAATAACCATAGATAATCGACAAGATATTGAGTTATTTGAATTTGCTAATGCAATGTCGGCTTTAAATAATCAATATTATAGTTTTTTAAATGCAAAAAATAATAAAAAAAATAGGCAAGATCAAAAACTTTTGATTAAAAAAATATCTCATGGTAGTGTAATAATCGATTTAATAGAAAAAGCCACTCCGCTATTGCCTGCTATATACCCAACAATTTTTGAATTTACAAACTATGTTTGCACAACCATAGATTATTTAATAGAAGAAAATAAAGACAAACCTTATAAATACACTATTTTTGATTTTAAAAATTTTAAAAGCCTACTCGAATTAACAGCAAATTGCTCTGGCAATAAAATTAATTTTAACATTATTTTTGGCAAACAAATTATCAATAAAACTTACGATCATAAAGATGCTTCTACTGCTCAAAACCGCATAGATCGAGAAATTAAAAATCTACAAGAGGTTGGCGATGGCTGTATTAAAGAAAATGTAGAACTAAATCTTTATCAGGCAAGAAATAGTAATTTTTCTAATTCTAATGTAGGAAATTTGGGAGTTATAAAAGAAATATCAACCAAACCAAAAGTGTTGTCTTTTGCTAATGATAAAGTAAAATATGCCATCACAAAACAAGAAGATAACCCATTTAACTTTACTTATAATGTAGATATCGAAGTTATTTTAAAAGACGAAACCTATGGCTATTTAGATGATAAAAACATTAAAGAATACCATATTTTAAAATATCACGGCCCTATAAATAACGAAGATTTATTTGATAACAATACTTAAAACAATGTCAAAAAAATTACACATCAAAACTTACGGTTGTCAAATGAATGTTTACGATTCTGATCGTATGCAAGATTTAATGCTAGCTTGTGGCTATCAACTTACCGATACTCCGCAAGATGCCGATATGGTTATCATCAACACTTGCCATATACGCGAAAAGGCTTCTGAAAAGCTGTTTTCCGATCTCGGCAGGCTTCGGCCATTTAAGCAACAAAAACAACAGCAAGGCTCTCAAATGATTGTAGCGGTGGCAGGTTGTGTGGCACAAGCCGAAGGCGAAGAAATTTTTAAACGATCGCAAGTTGTTGATATTGTGGTGGGGCCAGAAAGCTATCAAACTCTGCCCGATTTGGTTGGTAAAGTACAGAGAGAAAAAAAGAAACAACTAAACCTAGATTTTGCACCAAATCAAAAATTTGATTCTCTCATTTTACTTTCTCAAAAAACTAATCAAACAAGTGCTTTTATAAGTGTGCAAGAAGGTTGCGACAAGTTTTGCACTTTTTGTGTGGTACCTTACACTCGAGGTGCTGAATATTCACGATCGGTAAATCAAGTTCTTGATGAGGTAAAAAAGTTGGTTGAGGGCGGTAGCCAAGAAATTTATTTGTTAGGGCAAAATGTTAATGCCTATCACGGCTTAAACCCCGATGGCAGTTCTTGTTCATTGGCTTCTTTGATACATCAAATATCTGAAATAAACGGAGTTCAACGAATTCGCTACACTACTTCGCACCCCAAAGATATGGCAGACGATCTTATAAATGCCCACGGTAGCATTGCTAAATTAATGCCGTTTTTACATTTGCCAGTGCAGTCTGGCTCAAATGCAGTATTAAAAATGATGAATCGCAAACATACTCGGCAAGATTATTTCAAAATTATCGAAAAACTCAAAAAAGCTTGCCCAACAATTGGGCTTTCTTCTGATTTTATTGTGGGGTTTCCGGGTGAAACACAAGAAGATTTTTTACAAACACTCGATTTAGTGAAACAAGTTAAATTTACTCAATGTTATTCGTTTAAATATTCAAAAAGGCCAGGCACTCCAGCTTGTGATTTGCAAAATCAAGTGCCAGAAGAGTTAAAAGAAGAAAGATTGCAAATTTTACAAACTTTGCTAAACGAGCAACAGCTTGAATTTAACCAGCAATTTCAAGATCAAACTGTGAATGTTTTATTCGAAAAAACCGCTCCTAAATCGCAAAAGCAACAGCCTAACACCCAAATTTGGGGCAAAAGCGAATGGCTTCAATCGGTGGTAGTTGAGCTTGAAAACCAGCAACAGCCCGAGAGTTATTTTAATAAAATCTTGCCAGTAAAAATAATTAAAGCACGCCCAAGTAGCTTAATTGGTAAGTTGTTGTAGTTTTTTATTAATCTATGAAAAAAATAATCAGTTTATTTTCTGGTGCTGGCGGCATGGATTTAGGCTTTAAAAAAGCTGGCTTTAATATTGTTTATGCTAATGAATATGATAAAACAATTTGGCAAACATTTTCTTATAACTTTCCATCTGTAAAACTAGATAAACGCGATCTTAGAAATATTGATAGTCAAGAAATTCCAAATTGCATTGGTGTTATTGGTGGTCCGCCTTGCCAAAGCTGGAGCGAAGCAGGTTCGTTAAGAGGCATAAACGATGCAAGAGGTAAATTATTTTTTGAATATATCAGAATTATTAAAGATAAAAAACCATTGTTTTTTGTGGCAGAAAATGTTGCTGGCATATTGCATAGCAGGCATAAAGAGGCTTTTAATTCTATCATTAATAGCTTTAATGAACTTGGTTATCAGGTGCAATATCAGCTTTTAAATGCCAAAAATTATTGTGTGCCACAAGATAGACATAGAGTTTTTATTGTTGGCTTTTTAAACAATAATAATTTTGTTTTTCCAGAACCAAATGGCAAATTTTTAACTCTACAAGATGCAATTTTTGATTTAAAAAACACGGTTCAGCCCTATCAAAATAATAATCAAAACGAATTTAACCACGAATATTATACCGCAGGTTTTTCTACTATTTTTATGTCTAGAAACAGAGTAAGAAGTTGGCAAGAGCCATCTTTTACCATTCAAGCTGGCGGAAGGCATGCACCGCTTCATCCGCAAGCTCCAAAAATGCAATTTGTTGAGCAAAATAAAAGAATTTTTGTAAAAGGAAGCGAAGAATTATATCGCCGATTATCGGTGCGCGAATGCGCCAGAATACAAACCTTTCCAGATGATTTTAAATTTATTTACCAAAATATTTTAGATGGCTATAAAATGGTTGGAAATGCCGTTCCTGTTAATCTGGCCTATGGAATTGCAAAACAAATCGCTAAATATTTATGAAAACCAATACACTAAAAGCAATAGTAAATATTATTAAAAATAACATAAACGATTTAGAAGAATACAAAAGCTTGAATTATAAAAACAGAATTAACAATAAAGGTGAAGCATTAGAAAATCTAATAAAAAATTCTTTATGCAATTCTTATAATTCTAATGATATTGAAAAAATAAACTTACAAAATGAATATTTTTCTTACTTAGGAAATCAAAATAATACGCCAGATTTAATTATTAAAAATGGTGATGCATTCGAAATTAAAAAATCAAATTACAAAAAGCATAGAAGAAATTGAAATTGATTTAACTCAAACCAATGAAATTGCCAAAGTTAAAAAAGTAGATCCTCTAGGTATAACAGATTTAATAGTTCGAGGAATGTGGGGAATTCAACATCCAAGTAAAGTTTTTTCTTACATAACTACTAAAAATAGCGGTTCTTATATTAAAGCAATTATGTTAGAATCAAAATTTTATTCTTTTGATAAGAATTCTAGAATGGAGTTAGAAAAATATTGCAGTATAAAAAAAGTAAAAATATTAGATCCAAACAACCCAGCAATTTTACTAGATGCGATATTTATCGAATATTTATTTTTATAATATGCTTGAAAATAAAAACATAGGTCTTACTGGAAAGTGAACATTTATTAATTTTGGGTTGTTTTCTAGCCCTATGTTATTTTGGATCTAAAACTATCAATCATTACATAGATAAAGAGCACGATAAAAAATATCTAGATATTATCGACAAAATAGCCAATAAAATTCCCGAGGCTAGATATATTAAAGAAGATAGTGACATTCTAAAAGATAAAATTATGAAAAACTCTATTAATTTTAATGATGGAATTACATATCAAGATAAATATATTTCGCAAGATATTATTAGAGAAAAAGCAAAACAAACAAAAGAAAAAGCATTACCAGTTAGATTAGATGGAAAATATAAAATTCATGGTTTAGATTATGAAGACGAATATACAAGATTTAATTTAGAGGTTGTAGATGTAAGCGGGTTAAAAACAGGGGAAACATTCTCTGCTTACCTATATAACGATATTTTTAAAAAAGATAATATTGTTTTTAAAGCGCATAAAGAAGAAAAATATTATCAATTACAAATAAACGGAACTAAAATAAAAGATCTTATCCAAGAAGCAACAATATATAATATCGAAGACATAGATAAATAAAACTTTAAATCAAAAAAATTTTTCTTGCTAAAATGCGACTTTTGCATCCCAAATTACATCGGATTACTCAATCTAAATCACCCTTCCTGAAAGAGATGGTAAATTTGCGAAGCAAATTTGGGCGGGGGAAAAGATCTAAAAACAACTTTAAAATTTGAGTTTTTTGCTAGGTTTTATTACCCCTCCCAAAATTTTCTTACAGAAAATTTTACCCTCCCTCTAGGGGAGGGTAATTTAGATCGAGGATTTGCCTTCGACCCTTCCATCAACAAAAATTTTAGGGGAGGGTGATGGCATTGAGATATGCTTCATCAATTTGTTTGATTAGTTCAATGGTTTTGGTGATGGTTTTGATAATGTTGCTGATGGCTTTAACCTCTGCTAAATTGATGGTTTGTTGGTGGCGATCTTTTAAATATTTATCTAAAACCACATAACCGCCAATTTTAAAACCATAAACCGCAGGCGAAACCGAGTTAAAATAGCAATTTTCACTAATATAAAGTTTTTGCTCTGCTGGTAAATATTTGGGCTTTTTTAGTTTGATGTTGGTAAAACCGCTGTCACACAATGCTTCTCCTGCTTTAGAAACTGTATTTTGGGGGTTTAAGTGGCAAGAAATCAGCTCGTAGCCAAGCTCTGCCAAAGCTAAAAACTGCTTAAAATCAATAGCAAAATTAACTCTCGGAAAATCTATTTTTAGCAACTCCAAAAATTGGTTGCGATAGTTGGTAGCATGCATTTGGGCATAAATAAAAGCCAAAACCTGCTTCGGAATAATATTTTGCCCTACAAATTGGCTTTGCAACATTGCCAAAAATTGTGATGAAAAGTTGGCTATTTTTTGTGGCTCTTCGCTTGCTGTGGCTAACTTTTCTTGCAGTTTGCTAATTTTATTTTTTTTATCGACAGTGCTTAACGAAGCATCTTTTTTTAACAGCAAAATTTCTTGCTCAATGAGTTGCTTTTGGCTTTTATAAACATAAAGCGGGGTGAGATAAGCCTGACTACCTATTAAATGAATATCAATAATATTATTTGAAATAAATGCAAAATCATAATCTTGTTGCCCATAATAATTTCTAGAAAATACCAAGCCAATATTTTCGCCATTTAACATATGTTGCATAATGTTAAATCCAGGAGTTCCTAAGAAGCCTTTGGCGGTTCCTGTATAAAATGTATATCGTTCATCAAAAGGTCTGTAATTAATTTTTTGATATAAATTTTTATTGTAATTATTTTGTATATCTTTTTTTGCCTTCATTACTTGCCAATCTCTTGAATCTTCGTGATATTTGTTGGTTTTTTTATTGTATAAATATTTATTTCTTATTTGTTGTTCTGCAAGATTTTTAAAATCATCAACAACGGCTTGGCAATCTTCTTTTTTAAAACTAATTGTTATATCATCTCTTTCTGTTTTAACACCGCTACCGCATTCTACAAAAATATCGGTAATGCCCCAAAAATCGCCATATTCTAGCATAGCATCTTGCTTGGTGGTGGCAGAAAAAAACGATAAATCGTCAATAAACCTAGATTTTCCCCATTTGGTGCCACGAAAAGCCAAGTTAAAGCTAGCAATTTCAAGTTTTGATAGTTGTTTTAGGCTAATTTGTGGCAAAATTGCTAGTTTTTCGGCTCTTTTGCCATATAAATCGAGCAAAAATACCCCTTTTTGGGCAATTTGGCTGTTTTTTACCAAAAGCAAAATACACACTCCTTGCATAATGTTAAACACATTTTGGTCGGGCCCTCCAGTGGGCGAAGTTTCTTTGATTCGAGCATTGCCGTGCAGATCGATGATGTAGATTTTTTTAAAATCTGCCATCAGCGAGTTTCGCATTGTGCGATGAGTTAAGCCTTTTAAAAACGAATTATTAACCACCACCCCCACCACACCTTGCTTGGCAAGAGCAATTTTTTGATGAGCAAAGGCAATAAATTTAATGTAGTCGTCGTCGATGTTGAGTTTTTGTTCGTCTGTTGGTTTATAATTTTTGTGAAAATCTTCTAAACTTGGGTTTTGTTTGAGCGAGTTTTGCGAAGAAACATTATAGGGCGGGTTGCCGATGATGGCAATAATTGATGTATCTTCTTTAATTTCTTTGGCTTTTTTGGCCTCGTTAGCCAGCTCTTTAATAAAAAAATTTTCTTGAATATTTTGCTGATTTTCAAGAGTGTTGGTAAGATAAACCCCAATGCGTTTATTTTGTTTACTGGTGATATCGTAGGCATGCTCTTTTAAAAACTGGCTGAGTTTTAAATGCGAAATAATGTAGGAAGAAACCATAATTTCGAAGCCATAAAAATTTTTTAGCAAATGATTTTCGATAAGTTCTTGCGAAGTGAGGCTGTTTTTGATAGTGTTGGCAAGCACTTTTTGGTAGGCTTCAAACAAAAAACCGCCTGTGCCACAAGCAAAATCAAGCAACTTTACCGATTGGTTGGCAAGCCCGCCTGTTAAATTAAAATCGTCTTGTAAAATTTGCGAAACCGCCTCAACAATAAATTTAACCACTGCCGGCGGAGTGTAATAAACACCACGATCAACTTTGTTTTTGGCATCGTATTCTTTTAAAAAATCTTCATAAAAATAAATGTAAGGATCTTTTTCTTGATTTAAATTATGTTGTTGTAAATCGGCAACCACACTTTGCAGGCAAATGTTGTTGGCAACAGATAAAATATTTTCTACTGCCCATTTGATGCTTGTGTAGGCTTCGTCATTTAAAGAATCTAGAAACGAGCTTAAACTTTTAATCAACGAAAAAGCTTTAGGAATATGATTATCGATGTTTGAGAGAGTAAAAATTTCGTTGGTGTTTAGCCGAGCCAAAAACACTGCATAACTAAACATTTGAGCAAACGAATCGGCAAATTCTGTAGGCTTCATATCTTGAAAACAAGCTGTTTTAAAGCTATCAAAAATACCGTAGATTTTATCTTGTAAATCGGGGTTTTGTGTTTGCTCTTCAATTTGGAGAATTAGAAAATTTTTAATTTCAATGGTGGGCCTTGCAAGTTTTTGGGCAAGTTCTTTGGTGGTGCCAATTTGCTGGGGTGCAATGCTATAAAATTTGGCTAAAAAATCGGCAAATTCTTGGGCTTTTTGGGCAGAGATTTTAAAGTTTTTGTTTTGCAATTCAAGAGAAGTGCAGATTCTAAATTCTTGCAGATTGTTTTTATAAAGCCAAATCCAGTTTAAATAATCGGTGATGATTAAATTATCGCTTAATTTTTGATATTTTTCTATTTGGGGAGAATTGATGATTTTAGTGAGGTTTTCGTCTATTTTTTTGTTTTCAAGGTAGCCAATGATGGTGCCTTGTTTTTGGTGGCTGATGCTAAAATCGGGGGCTCCAAAACCATCTTTATTTCTTTTGGCTTCGTGGGTGATAAGCAAGTGTTGCGGGCAAGCACTTTGCAGTAGATTTTGTAAAAAAGCCCTACCAGTGTGCTCGGTTTGATTGAGGCAATCGTTAATGCGAAGTGAATCTAGGTAATTTTGAATCTGTTCTTGCATAGTGCCATAGAAGAATTACAACAGTTTAGGCTTACTAATTCTCCATTTTTTCTACTTGATCGATAGATAAATCGACCATGGTTGATCGACCAAAAATAGATACCGAGATTTTTAGTTTTTGTTTTTCTTGATCAAATTCTTCAACGATGCCACTAAAAGAATCAAACGAACCTTGAATGATTTTGACAGTTTCGCCAATTTGGAATTGTAAGTGTTTGTGATCTTCTATGGTGTTTTCTTGGTTTGTGTTATATTTGAGAATTTCTAACATTTCGTGATCGGTTACTGGTTTTGGATTGTTTTTTGAACCAAGTATGCCAATAACTTTTGGTAAATTAACGAGAGTATCATAGATAAATTTAGATAAATCGGCTAAAATAAAAATATAACCAGGAAAGATTTTTTGAGCTTCTAAAACTTTTTGACCTCTTCTTATTCTAGTAACCGATTTAGTAGGCACGACAATTTCAGAGATGTTATCTTGCAAAACACCTTTTTGTAATAAAGATTTAATTTCGAGGGAAGTTTTGTTTTCTTGACCTGGGGTTACATTGATAATGTACCATTTTTGTTGTTGTGTCATAATTAAACAATAAATTAGTGAGTTTTAAAAACCTAAAACAAGATTGACTATTTTTAAAAAAATAAAATCAACAAACAAAATAAATAAAGAACAAACACCGATAATTACAGCAATAATAGTGGTGGTTATTTTGGTTTCTTGCCAATTAGGAAAAGATAGTTTTTTTGCTTCGGCAAGAGTATTTTTATAAAATTTTATCACAATTTTTAATTTTTTACTTTGTTAGGTATTTGACAAGGAAATTATTAATTTTTTTCAGGAAATTTATTTTGAAAATGGCAGGAGCGAGAGGAATCGAACCCCCAACCAACGGTTTTGGAGACCGCTACTCTACCAATTGAGCTACACTCCTAAACAAATTTATGATGCAATAGTTTTTGTAAAAATACTATTTTCAAAAATAAACACAAAATATATAGCATTTTCAATAAATGTAATTATTTATTTAAAGTGCTATAAATCAATAAAATCAGGCAAAAAAAATTTGTAAGAAAAATAATAAAATAGATAATTAAAATTTGCAATAAAAATTTTCAATTAAATCGATAATTTTTTGTTGAGCATCTTTTTTGCTGGTGTCAACCTGATTAATATTTGCTCGAAAATTAGCCGAATCGGTGAGGCCAGAGCTATACCAACCAAGATGTTTTTTTGCCAAAGCCAAGCCAGTATCGGGGCCATAATGATTTAGCATATCTTGCAAATGCTTTAAAACTATGTTTTTTTGTTTATCTATGCTAGGAGTTGCTGATATTTCTAGATTATGCAAAGCCTGATCAATTTGATTAATTAACCAAGGTTTGCCATAACAACCTCTGCCAATCATTATGCCATCGGCACCAGAAAGGGCAAGAGCTTGTTTAGCATTTTCGGCGGTTTTAATATCGCCGTTGGCAATTACTGGTATTTTTACCGCCTGCTTTACCAAGCTGATTGCCTGCCAATTGGCAATACCATTATACATTTGGCATCTGGTTCGACCGTGAACAGTAAGCATTTGAATACCAACATCTTCGGCTTTTTTTGCTAAAGATGGCGAATTAAGATTTTCTTTGTTCCAGCCTAAGCGCATTTTCATGGTAACGGGAATAGAAACCGCTTTAACCACTGCTTGCATTATTTGTGTTGCTAATTCTTCGTCTTTCATTAAGGCACTACCTGCAAAACTATTGACTACTTTTTTTACTGGACAACCAAAATTAATATCGATGATATCTGCCCCAAGATCTTGGTTAAGCTTTGCTGCTTCTGCCATTACTTGTGGATCGCAACCTGCAAGCTGAACCGACATAGGAAACAAGCCATCTTGTTTTTGGCATTTTTTTAGTGATTCTTTAGTTTGTAAAATCATTGCTTTGGAAGCGATCATTTCGGATATCACTAAACTTGCTCCAAAGCTTTTTACCAATGTGCGAAAGGGTAAATCGGTTACTCCTGACATTGGTGCTAATAAAACTTTTCCTTGTAATTGAATGTTAGATATTTGTATCATCGGTAATAAATTTTTCGATATGATGATTAATAACAGAAGATTTTGGTTGCATAACTGAATAGCGATTGACCTCGTTTACTATTGCCACTAAATTAGCAAATAAATCGCTTTCGGCACTGCCAGTGGCAATTTTAGCTACCAAGAGTATATTTTCGGGCAGTGAAGCTATATCAAGATTTTTAATGCCTCCATTTCTTGAAAAATAAAAAAGATTATTAAGTATTTTGATTAGAACATTAAAATAACTAATTTCTGATTCATGTAAATTATAACCCTCGGTTAGTTCTGCTGCTGTTAAGAGGGTAATATTGCCTTTGGTTATTTCTTGTTCTTCAAAGCGATAGATGTGAAAAAATAACTCTTCTATTAAGGCTTCTGTTTGTTGACTAATTGCTTGTAAAGCCTCTTGTTTTCTAGCAAGATTGATTAATTCAATTGGCCAATCTAGGTATTTAGTGCTGGTTTTTGTTGAGGGCTGTTCTAAATAGTTTGTCATTGATTTTATAATTAATTAAATCAAGTTAAGAATGTGGCATAAATTAAAAAGTAGAATTTTCTAGTTCTAAACATTTTTTATCAAGATTATTTTTATCTTGCAATAATTTATTATCAACAAATTTATGACAAGATAACACATATTTTTTATGAATTTGCGATAATTCGTAGCGATTATATAAAAAATCGTTGTTGTTAAAATTATTTTCTTTTTCTTGCTGTTGCTCTTTTTCTTGCTGTAGTTTCTTTTTTTCTTGCTTGCTTATAAAATCAAGCTCATCTAAACCCATCGATTCAAAATTAAACTTATAAGCTAAATCGGATTTGTAATTTTTTTCTTTGATATGATCGATAGATTTTTCTAAAATTAATAAATTATCGCCAAACCTAATATTTGCTTGTTGTTGGCATATTAATTTTGCATCTCTTTCTTCTAGAATAATATTTCTTAAGTTTTCTTGATAACAAGCTCTTGCTTGTTTTTGATAGTCGATGCATTTTTTTAATTCGAGGCTATATAAAGCATAAGATTGGCATTTTGGATATTCTTGAGTGATTTTTTGTTTATTTTCACTGGCGATTTTGATTCTTTTGCTTAAAACATAATTTAAATCGTAGTTTTTATATTGATAAGGCAGGTAATTATTGTTGCCATAAGGGGGTTCGTTGAGGTAATTATCAATTAAAGATTGCCTACATTGTAGATATAAATCGATTTTATTTTTATCTTCTGTTTCGCTTTCATAACCCATATTTTGACATTGCCTATGATGTGCTTCATCGAGTTTTGCCACTTCTCTTTCAAGCAGGCTTGGTTGTTTGTTAGCTAATTTTTCGCTGATTTTATTTAGCAGATTAATGATTTTTTCGTTGTGCTTTTGTTCTTTAGAATTTGTTGGATTGTTTAATAGCTTATCTTTTGACAAAGCAAGCCTGCATTGCCAATATTGTTGATTTTCTAGATTAGCATTGCTGTTAAAATTAATTTTTAAATCAAGGCAAGATTGATGATCTTGATTTTCTATTTTTGCTAAATAACGATTATTGCTAACTATAAAACTTGGTTTTGCCATACAAGAAACAAGCAATAAAAAACAATAAAAAAGCCTTTGACAATAAAAAATTTTTTTAGTGATTCTCTTCATATTTTAATTATTTTTTTGGTAATTGCTACTTGACATCAAAGTAGTAAAGATAGTATAATTTTTTCAAAATTGTAATATTTTTCAAAATAATAATCAAATAAATTATGGCAAAAATAATTGCTTTGTTTAATCATAAAGGTGGTGTAAGCAAAACAACCACAACTTTTAATTTAGGTTGGAGCTTGGCAGAGCTTGGGTTAAAAGTTTTGCTTGTTGATGCCGATCCTCAATGCAATTTAACAGCTTATTGTTTGGGCTTAGATAGTCAACAAGATCTTGATTTATTTTATCAAAAAAAAGCCAACGACAACATCTACGATGCTATTAAAAATGTTTTTGGAGCAAGTGATAATCAAGCATTTAGGGCGGTAAAACCAACCGAAACCCTGCATAAAAATTTAAAATTAGCGGCTGGAAATATTGCCATCACCGAAATGGATATATTTTGTGCAATGGGTATGGTTTCTGATAATAGATATCAAGCTTCTAATATGAAATATGTAGGTTTATTTAATGAAATGCTCAGAAAAACCGCTAGAGAAAATTATTTTGATGTGGTGCTAGTAGATATGAGTCCTAGCTTTGGTGCTTTTAATAGGGCAATTTTAATGGGTAGTGATTATTTTATAGTGCCAACTTACCCAGATTTTTTTTGCTATCAGTCTATCGAATACTTGGCTAGTCAGTTACCTATTTGGTCTGATGATTTTAAGCAATTTAGAGTTCCTACCGTTCCTAACTACTTACCGCTAGAAAATCCAAAAATGCTCGGAGTTATTTTGCAAAAATATAGACCTTATAAAAACCAAAACCAAGATAAAGTGCGCGAAGCTCAAAACTGGATCGATAAAATTCAAAAAGCTTCAAAAGATATTTTAGCAGATTCTTTGCAAAAATATAATATGGTTATTGCCGAAAGCCAATTTCGAGAGGTAATTGAAAATAATAAACCTTATAATCTTATTGAAATTCCAGATTTTAACTCGTTAATTCTTATTTCTCAACAGTATAGTAAGCCAGTTTTTGAGTTAAGTGTAGCAGAAATTAATCAGCAGGGTCAAGTTTTGGCAAATCAACAAGCAAAACAGCACGAATTCAAAGAAAAATTCACCGAATTAGCAATAAGAGTTAAAAAACTTGCTAAATTACCAGAAAAAAAATAAAACAATTTTAACTTGTTTTTTTATGTTTTTATTAGTTGGTTTAGGTAACTTTGGCAATAAATATACTTTTACTCGGCATAATTATGGCTTTTTAGTGCTCGATAAAATTATTCAACAATATAATTTACAACCTAATAATATAAAATTTAAAGCAGATTTTTTTAGTGGTAATATTTTAACACATAAAATTATTGCCATCAAACCCCAAACTTATATGAATTTATCGGGAGAGTCGGTTTTGGCAACTGCTAATTTTTATAAGATAAAACCAGAAAATGTTTTGGTGATGCACGATGATCTCGATTTACTTTTAGGAAAAATAAAATATAAAAATGGCGGTGGCAGTGCAGGCCATAATGGTTTAAAATCTATCGATCAACTATTTGCTAATAATTATTTTCGACTACGTTTAGGCATAGGAAAACCGCAACAGCAAGATGTTGCTAGCTTTGTGTTAAGTAATTTTAACTCACAAGAACTAGTTCTGGTAAATGTGTTGGCTCAAAAAATAGCCGTTAATATTAGCTATTTACTTAATAATCAGCAAGATAAATTTTTCAATGCTTTATAGTTTATAAATGTTTATAGCTATTATTTTATTATTATTATAAAATATTTCATAATAAAGCTTGTAAAATAAAAAATTAATTGACAAGATATGTTTTTTAAAAAAATATCTTTAACTTAATAATATTAATTATGAGAAACATTACAAATATTACAGGAGAATCTTCTTCTGGTTCCCCTGTAAATCCTATATTTTACATTGCTGTTGGTTGCATGGTCTTACATGCTGGTTGCATGTTCTTACATCGATGCTTTGAGTTGTACCCTATTATAGAAAATGAAAGACAACGAATAAGACAACGAATAAGACAACGACGAGGAATCGAGATTACTGCAGAAGGAAGCCAGATTATCGAAAATATAAATAAGATAAAATCAGAACTTAACGAAGCACGAGAATTAAACAAAAAATTAACATCAGACGAAATAAAAGACCTAGCCAATTCTTTTCGCATAGAATATAACCAACTTTCATTTATTGGGCCAGATTTAAATGCGGTGTATCGTATTATAGAAGACATGGAGCAAAGCTCAAGAACTGTTACAGGTGCTACTATACATGCAGCAGTATCTCGTCAAATAGATCATATAAAATCGCTACCAGAAAACTCAAATGAATATCAATTTTTCTTAGAAGCTATGAAAAATATTTTTGGTGAAAAAGAGGTATCAACACAAATGGAAGAATTATTCTTAACACCTTCTCAAGTAGTAGCAAGTGCATCTTCACCTAGCACCCACATGCATTGCAGAACATCGGCTAGTAGTAGCGGCCAACAACCCTAGTTTTATTCATTAAATTGGCATAATAACCAAATTTACTAACAATCTATTTTGATTATTAGTAAATTTGGTAAAAATAAATAAAAAAGTTGCATTATAAATTTTGGCAATAATAATTGATTGTAGAGTTTTTTTAATTAATTCAAACTTTATTTTAACCTATGAAAAATTTTTTTATTATTACTGGTCTTGTTTTGGCATTATCTTCTTGCCATAGTTATCGCACATCTTTAACACAGCACCATATCACCACCGAAAAAATTCCAGAAATAACCAAAGAAGGTAAAGCTTGCAACAATTACTTTCCTGCTTTAGCTCTTTTTGTTGCTGAAAATTACGATGATAGCATTGAAACCGCTAGAAAAGACGGCGATATACATCAAATTTCTATGGTTGAAAAGCAGGTTTCTCGATTTTTATGGTTTGTATTTATTAGAGACTGCACCATTGTTAAGGGGAATTAATTTATGAGCAATTTAAAGTTACTTACCTCTGCTCTTTCGCCATATGGTCATCGAGTTGAAACTTTATTACTAGAAAAAAATATTTCTTACCATAAAGAACACATCGATCTTGGCAACAAACCAAATTGGTTTATCGATATTTCTCCATTAGGTAAAATACCAGTTTTACTGGTTGATGATAAGCCCTTGTTTGAATCGTTAGTAATTCTTGAATACCTTGAGGCAACCTACACCGAAAATATTTTGCATCCAAAAAATCAGTTTGTTTTAGCTTGGCACAGGGGTTGGATGGAATTTAGCAACACTTTACTTTCTCTTACTTTTGGCTTGGTTTTTGCCGATAATGCTCAAACCATTGCCGATAAACAGCAAGAATTAAAAAATAAACTTACTCTTTTTGCTAAGCAACTCAAATATCAACCTTATTTTAACGGTGATTTTTTTTCAATTCTCGATATTACTATGGCTTCGGCTATGCAACCTTTATTGTTTTTATCAGAAAAATTTAACTTAAATTTATTTGAAAATCTCGATAATTTATTGCAATATGCTAATAATTTGTTAAATCGTCCAAGTTTTACTAAATCTTTACCAGAGAATTATTCACAAATATTTGAAAATTTCTTGAAAAGAAAAAATTCATTTTTACTACAACTATAATCTATGCCCCTACCAGTAATTAACATTAAAAAAGAACACAGCCTTCGTTTAGAAACTGGTAGTCCTTGGGTTTTTTCAAACGAAATTGCTAATTTTGCCGATCTTAAAACAATTTCTTGTGGCTCTTTAGTGCAAATTAATTTGGCAAATAAGCCTTTTGCTTTGGGTTATTTTAACCACAAAACTCTTATTTCTGCTCGAATTTTAAGCAAAAATGTTGCACAAAAAATTGATGTGAGTTTTTTTGTTAATAAAATTCAGCAAGCTCTATCTTTGAGGCAAAAATTTTATCAACATCCAAATTATCGATTAATTCACTCCGAAGCCGATGGTTTGCCAGGGCTTATTGTTGATAGATTTGCTAATATTTTTGTTTGCCAAATTTCTACCGCTGGTATGCAAAATTTGCAAACAATTTTTACCGAAGCTATGCAAATTGTTTTTGCTAACTGCAACTTAATTTTTAAAAACAATCAAGAAAACAGAAGTTTAGAAGGTTTAGAAGTTCAGCACAACCAAGATTCTTCAGATAAATTAACCAATCAGTTAGTTGAAGTGCAAGAAAATAATTTATTTTTTACCGTTGATCTAGTAAATTCTCAAAAAACAGGTTGGTTTTTTGATCAGCAACCAAGCCGAAAATTTGTCGCCGAAATTTCAAAAAATCAAAAAGTGCTCGATGCCTATTGTTTTGTAGGTGGTTTTGGGGTTAATGCTTTTGCAGGCGGTGCTTCTGAAGTTATTTTTATTGATAGTTCCAAGCATGCTCTTGATTTAGCAAAGCAAAATTGTCAAAAATTATTAGGTAATAATTATCAAGAAAAAGCAAAATTTTATCAAGGGCAGGTTTTTGATTTATTATCTAGTTCGCAATTTACAGAGCAAAAATTTGATATTATTTTACTTGATCCTCCGCCTTTCATTCAAAATAAAAAGCATTTGTTTGCTGGGTTGAGAGGTTACGAAAAACTAGCAAAAATGGCAATTCCTCTTTTAAATAATGGTGGCATTTTAATGTTAGCTTCTTGTTCTCACCATGCTAGTAAAGAGCAGTTAATTAACTCGGTTAATATGGCTTTGCAAAAAAGCCATAAAACAGGTAGGTTAATTGCTAGTTTTACTGCTGGGCTAGATCACCCTTTGCATCCCGCTTTAAAAGAAAGTGAATATCTTAAATCTTTATTTTTTGTTATCAATTAATGAAAATTCTCATCACAGGTGCTTTAGGGCAAATTGGCTCGGAGCTTTCTTTGGCTTTAAAACAAATCTATGGCTCAAATAATGTGATAAACTCCGATTTGCCATTGCCTCAAAATGTTGCCCCAGAATACTTTCCTTATGTAAGCCTTGATGTAACCAACAAACAACAGCTAGTTGAAGTTATTACTAAAAATAAAATCGAAGTAGTTTATCATTTGGCAGCAATCTTATCGGCAAGTGGCGAAAAAAATCCGCAACTTTGTTTTGATGTAAATATTTTAGGGCTTTATTATGTGCTTGAAGCTAGTCGTCAAAATGGCATTAAACAAATTATTTGCCCAAGTTCTATTGCGGTTTTTGGCCCAGAAACCCCCAAACAAAATACTCCACAAGAAACAATAATTTTGCCAAAAACAATGTATGGTTTAAGCAAGGCAAGTGGCGAGTTGTTGTGCGATTATTATGTGGCAAAGTATAATCTTGATATTCGAGGTCTACGATATCCAGGGCTAATTAGTTATAAAACACCACCTGGAGGTGGCACAACCGATTATGCTGTAGAAATTTTTTATGCAGCAATTCAAAATGGTAATTATCAATGTTTTTTACAAGAAAACACTATTTTACCCATGATGTATATGCCAGATGCTATTCGTGGCACTATTGAACTTGCTTGTGCCAATTTTTCTAAACTAAAAAATCATAGTAATTTTAATTTTGCAGGCATTAGTTTTTCTTGTGGCGAACTTGCTTGTGAAATTCAAAAACATCTCAAGCATTTTACCATCAATTACCAGCCAGATTTTCGCCAACAAATTGCTAATTCTTGGCCGCAATCAATAGATGATAGCCAAGCTAAAGAGCAATGGGGTTGGCAATGTCAATATGATTTAGCCAAAATCACAACCGATATGCTTCATCATTTGCAAATAAAACTAAATAAATTATGATTCATATTAAAATCGCCACTTTTAATGTAAATTCAGTTAAAGCTCGAATTGTTAATTTACTTTCTTGGCTTAAAACCGAGCAACCACATATTGTGTGTTTGCAAGAGTTAAAATGCGAAAATTTAGCATTTCCAACATCTGAAATTGAAGATTTGGGCTATAATATTGCCATAAATGGGCAAAAAACCTACAATGGAGTAGCTATTTTATCGAAGTTTAAAATACAAGAAATAATCTGCACACAATTACCAGCCCTTGCTAATTCGCAATTACCTAGTGATTTTAACCAACAGCAAGCTCGTTATTTAGAAGTTTTTATCAATATTGGTAGTTATGTTGCTAGAGTGGCTTCGGTTTATGTACCAAATGGTGGCGATAATTTATTGCCAAACCAACATTTCAGTGATACTAGCAAATTTCTCTACAAACTAGAATTTTTGCAAAGCTTAAACAATCATTGGCAACAAAACATTCGGCATAATCAAGAATTACAAATTTTAGCAGGTGATTTTAATGTCGCCCATACTGCACTTGATATTTATAATCCACAAACCGAGCAATTGTTATTTTCGACCCACGAAAAACTTGCTTTACAATCTTTATTAAACTTGCCTTTAATAGATGCATATCGCACTTTAAACCTAAATAAACAAGAATTTAGTTGGTGGCATTATAAATCTGCTGCTTTTACTAAAAATTTAGGTGCTAGAATTGATTATATTTTAGTCTCTTCTTTTACTGCCGATTTTTTAACGGCAAGTTATCATCATATTAACCAAACTAGAGCTGTTGAAAAACCTTCCGATCACTGCGCGGTTATTGCTGAAATAAATATTTAAAATGCAACTATCGCTATCAAACTCCTTCATAACCAAATAGAATTGCTATTGTTAGAAATTAGTGTTGTTATCACAGGTGGTTATATTATGAAATATTCCAAGACAAACAGTTTTTGCTTTTGGAATAATAAAAAGAGGACAGGAGAAATAGATAAAGCTTTATTTAACCTTACTTATACTATTTTCTATCTTTGAATAACTAAATACAAAATATAAATATAAAGTTATTTATGTATTTAAAAATGAAAATTGGCATAATATCATTTCTAGGGCATTTTTAATTGCTAATAATCTGATTTCGTTTCGATTACCAACAAAATAAAACTCTTTTAACGTGGTATTTGCCAAGGTGCTAGCCACAGCAATATAAACTAAACCATTTGGTTTAAAAGAAGATGTGCTTGGTGATGTATTGTGAAGTTTAAAGATAGCATCTTCGCCAGCAATACCACTAATAGCGATCGAAAAATTAGCTTTAGTAATTTTTAAGCTGTTTTCAGCCATTTCTTTTGCTACTGCAAAACTTACCGCTCCTTCTTGAGCTAAAATTTGTGAATTAACTTGCAAAATTTGTTGTTTAAAATTATTGGCATAACTTACAAAGCCCATTTCAAAAACAGCAGAAGAGCCAGCAATTTCGGTAAGTAGGGCAGAAAGTAGACCGCCAGTGCAAGACTCGGCAACGGTGATTTTATAGTTATTTTTTTGGCAAAAATCTAAAACTTGCCAAGCCAATTGTAAATATTGCCGAGGAAAAATAGAGGAACTCATAAATTTAATATAATGCCAAGCTCTCCTTCTTCGAGGTTGTGTAAAAATATTTTTTCTGCATAATTTGAAGCAGAAGAATTGATAATATCGAAATTTTGTGCCAAAACTTGGCTAGAAATATGCTTTTGAAAGCTAGTTGCCACTTCAACTAAATGTTGATTATTGCTTACCAAAGTTAAATTAACATAATCGGTGATAGAAAAATTAGCTTCTTTACGATTTTGTTGAATGCAACGAATAATATCGCGTGCAATACCTTCGTTGATAAGGTTTTGATTAAGTTCAATATTGAGTTTAATTAAATAATCGTTGCTAGCAAGAGCTAAAATATCGTAGTTTTGCTTATTGTAAGGCTTGGCAACGAGTTTTAGTTCGAATTCGTCTGGCATTAGCATAACATCGGCAATTGAGATATTTTCTTGTTGTTTTTGCCATTGATTATTTTTGGCGGCAAGAGTAATTTCTTTTACTTTGTTGTTATATTTACTGCCAATTTTTTTAAAATTAATTTGTAGTAATAAATCGGCCATCTCACTAATATTATTGCTTAAAAGCACTTCTTTAATATTTAATTCTTCGGCAATCATGTAGCTAAAATTAGTAAGCCAATTTGTGTTGTTACCAATAATTTCGAGGCTTAAAAGGGGTAATCTAACTCTTAAATTATGCTTTTCACGAAGTGATAAACCAGCAGAACAGATTTTTTGCACAATATCGAGCTGTTCAATTAATTGTAAATTATCTGGCAAAAAATCGAGCCTTGGATAGCTTTGTAAATGAACCGAAATATTGCGATTTATCATGTCAATTCTCCTATAAAAAATACTTGTTCTTGTTGAGAAGTTAGTAAAGAAGCAATTTCGTGAGCATCGTTTTTATTGACCACCAAAACCATGCCAATACCACAATTGAAAGTGCGTAACATTTCGGAATGGTTAACTTTACCTAATTTTTGTAAAATGTTAAAAATTTCTGGTTGTTGCCAAGAATTATAATTTATTTTAGGAGTGGTATTTTGACTTAATACTCGAGGCAGATTTTCGGTTAAACCACCACCAGTAATGTGTGCTAGAGCTTTTATTTTGCCAGTTTTAATTGCGGAAAGGCAAGATTTTACATAAATTTTAGTTGGGGTAAGTAAAACTTCGCCAAAAGTTTGATTATTGTAAATAATATTCTGAAAATTTAAGTTATTTTGAGATAAAATATAGCGCGCTAAAGAATAACCATTTGAATGTAAGCCGCTTGATGCTAAGCCTAGCAAAACATCGCCTACTTGAGTTATTGTTGGTAAAATTTTACTTCTTTCAACTGCGCCTACTGCAAAACCAGCTAAATCGTAGTCGTGATCGTGATACATACTGGGCATTTCGGCGGTTTCACCGCCAATCAAGGCACAATTTGCTTGCTTGCAACCATCAGAAATACCAGCAATTACTTGAGTTGCGGTTTCAACATTTAGCTTGCCACAAGCAAAATAATCGAGAAAAAACAACGGCTCCGCTCCTTGCACAATTAAATCGTTAACCGACATTGCCACCAAATCTATGCCAATAGTGCTATGCATATTGGTTTCGATAGCAATTTTTAGCTTGGTGCCAACCCCATCGGTAGAAGAAACCAAAACCGGATCTTGAAAATTACATTTTGCTAAATCAAATAAAGCTCCAAAACCACCTAAATTTGGATTAGAACCAACTCTAGCTGTTGCTTTAGCAAAAGGCTTAATTTTTTCTATTAAATGATTGCCTGCATCAATGTCGACACCAGCTTGTTTATAATTTAAAGACATAGAGAAAAAAATTTAAAAATAAAAAGCGATTACCTAAAATTATAAATTGTAAAATTAAAAAAGCATAGTATAATTTCAACTAAACAATAAAAATAATCATTAAAAAATTGTGCCAAGAAATACATTATTAATAAATATATTAGTAACACTAGGTTTTTCTTTTATTGCACACTATTATATACCCAAAAATCCACATGATATTTTTGTAATAAATTTTTTTGTAACAAGTTATGTTGCGATTGTTTTATTTTATCTTTTCTCAAATATACAAGAAAAAAATAGCCATATAATAGTTTTAAGTTTCTTTTTAAATTTGTTTCTTGTATCAAGTTATTTTTATGCTTCTTTCGTTGAAAATAAAGAAATTTCGATCGCAGAGATAATTAATAATAAATTATTGATAACAATAATATTTTTTCATGATTTATGCCAAATAAATTATAATGTATTGCTTTTGGTATTGTCAATTATTTTTTTCTTAAAATTAAAGACACTAAGAATAATTAGAATATCGTTGATATTTTTTTTCTTCGTATTTTTAATTAAAGAACCATTTACAAAAAAAAACAACAAGAAAAAACAAGATAATTGCAAGTGTTTTTACATTTATATCTTATGCTATATTAACAACAGAAAAAATATTGTATAAATTAATAATAATAGGATTTTTCATAGTTTTCATAGTAGGATTTTTGCTAACAATATTTCTTATAGAATCGAATTATCATCTTTTATATATTCTAATTTTGTCTTTTTACTTATATTACTACTTTAAAAAAGTAAAAAACGAAAATCTTATTTCAAATATTAGCAAAGATAAATACATAATAATTAAGTTGATTTTTATTATTGTTGCAACTAATATAATATTTTTATCTTGGAGTAAAAATGTTTATATCAATGATCATAAAACAACAATAAGCGATCAAAAAACAAAAATAATAAGCGATCAAAAAACAAAAATAATGAATAATAAACACATAATAATACCAGTAAGAATAGAAGATATAAATGGTTTAGATGCAGAGCCGTTTATGTATTTAAAAGCAACCGACCCAACAGAAGATGCATTATTAAAA
>CAMAWV010000011.1 GCA_945862075.1 Rickettsia typhi
GAGAACCTAAGCCCGAAACACAACCTGGGGCCGGAGGAGAACCTAAGCCCGAAACACAACCTGGGGCCGGAGGAGAACCTAAGCCCGAAACACAACCTGGGGCCGGAGGAGAACCTAAGCCCGAAACACAACCTAAGGCCGAAGGAGGACCTAATGCCGAAGAAGAAACTGTGGCCAAAACACTTGAAAGATCTAGGAAAAGAAGAAAACCTAAAGGATCTGGAGCCGAAGGAGGACTTGGGGGCGGAGGAGAACCTAGGCACAGAACATTCCATGTAGCAGGAAAACCTGAGAGCGGATCAAAAGCTATGCGTAGACAAGTCAGCCCAGCAAATACGGACGGAGCAACAAGAGAAATCCAAAAAGCTTGTTTTTTGCAAACTATTGGCACAGATTTCGACCAAAAACCTAGTGACATTGCAAAACCTTCTGGCAGTAATTCTGCTAGTAGTAGCGGTAATTCTGCTAGTAGTAGTTATAAACCCTTTGATAAAGATTCACAACATCCCCACAAAAAAACTAGTACAGAATCTAGCGACGGAGCGCAACCTGAGGACGGAGCAATACCAAAACCAATAGATGCTTGGTCGTCGCAACCTATTGTCACTACAATAGTTTCTGACAGTAATTCTGCTCGTGGTAATAGTAGTGTTGACGATAGTAAAACCGGTGTTGATAGTAAAACCGGTGATTATCCTGGTAACAGTTCTTCAGGACAAACTCATCAACAACCATTTAGTGCTTGGTTGGCTCATCCTGAGCCTAGTACTAGTCCTAAGCCTGGTACTAGTCCTGAAACTATTCCTGGTACTACACATGAAAGTGTTACTGAAGAAGAAGTTGATTATGACGCAAGACCCTGTTCTCGCTAACGATAACTTAAAAATATTCACCATAAATGTGATTTTATGGTGAGTCCGAGGCGATTCGAACGCCTGACCCACAGCTTAGAAGGCTGTTGCTCTATCCAGCTGAGCTACGGACTCTAGATAAATATTGGAGCGGGTGAAGGGACTTGAACCCTCGACACCAACCTTGGCAAGGTTGTACTCTACCACTGAGCTACACCCGCAAAAAACTTTTATGCTTTTTGATTAGCAAAATTTTAAAACAAAAAAAATAATTTGCAAATACTAAAATAAAATTTTATAATCTTTTTTATTTGCCACAAATTTTATTGTTTTATGTTAAAAATTTATTTTGTAGTTTTGTTTTTACTTACTTCTTGTGTTGAAACAGCAATAATTAGTGGTGGTAGCTTCGCTGTGTTGCACTCTCGAGAAAAAACCTTTACCCAAACTAAATCTGATTTTGTTATTTCCTCTGTTTTAGCCTCAAAGTTTCTTGTCAATAAGCTAAAAATACCAAATAATTTTGTTGATACCACTGTTTACGAAGGCAGGGTTTTGCTTACTGGTGTTGTTGATAGTGCACAAAAAGCTAAACTCGCCCAAGATTTGGCTTGGCAAGTAGAAGGTGTGCTTGAAGTTATTGATGAGCTGGTAGTGTGTGAAACTTGTAAAATTGGCGCAGGTAGCACAATGCAAATACTTGCCGATAGCCTTATAACATCTGAAATTGAAACTAAATTATTTTTAGCAAAAAGAATTAGGAGTTTTAATTTTACAGTTAATACTGTGCAAAAAACCGTTTATATTATTGGCATTGCCTACAGCTCCGAAGAGCAAAAACTAGTACTAAAAATTGCTTCTAAGGTTAAAGGAGTAAAAAAAGTTATTAATCACATTATTTTAGCCAATGACCTCCGACGAAACCAACAATAATCAAGTTATCACTTTTGGTTGCAGGCTAAATAGTTTTGAAAGCGAGGCAATAAAACAAGCAGTTATCAATTCTGCTCAGCAAAATTTAATTGTTTTTAATTCTTGTGCAGTTACTTCTAATGCCGAAACCGAGCTAAAATCTGCTATAAAAAAAGCTAAAAAAAACCATCCTGAAGCAAAAATTATAGTAACTGGTTGCGCCGCTCAAATTAATCCACACATTTATGCCAAAATGCCCGAAGTAAGCTTGGTTTTAGGCAATACCGAAAAAAACAAGTCAGAAAGCTATGTTTTAGGCACTACTAATCAACAAAATGATATCTCTTTTATTCCAAACCAGCAAGCCGACAAACTTTTTTTTGCCTCTAAACCAACAATTGAGCCAAATTTATTGCCAAAAATCAAGGTTAATAACATTATGTCGGTTAAAGAAACCGCGCCACAATTGGCGGTTTTTGGGCTTAATCAAACTCGTTCTTTTTTAGAAATACAAAACGGCTGTAATCATCGCTGTACTTTTTGCATCATTCCTTATGGCAGAGGAAATAGCAGGTCGGTTGGAGTTGGTGAAATTATCAAAAACATTAAAGAACTTGTGCAAAAAGGCTATCAAGAAATTGTGTTTACTGGTGTTGATATTTCTGATTACGGCAAAGATTTACCGCTTCCTACCACTTTAGCAAAACTCATTGATAAAGTTTTAAATACAGTACCAGATCTTGCACGTCTTCGGCTTTCTTCGGTTGATTTAGCCGAATTAAACACTGATTTTTTAGAAGTTTTGGCAAATCAGCCTCGGTTAATGCCTTATTTACATTTAAGTGTGCAGTCTGGCGATGATTTAATTTTAAAAAGAATGAAAAGAAGGCACAATCGCCAACAAATTATTGATTTTTGCCATAAAACTAGGCAAATTCGCCCCAATATCACCTTTGGAGCCGATATTATTGCTGGTTTTCCTACCGAAACACCAGAAGCATTTGCAAATTCGCTTAATTTAATTTCGCAAGTAAATTTAATTTTTGCTCATATTTTTCCGTTTTCACCAAGAGAAGGCACTCCTGCTGCTAAAATGCCTCAAATTACTAGAAAAATTATCAAAGAAAGAGCAAAAATATTAAGAGAAACCGCAGCTTTACAATTGCAAAAATTTTTAGCTTTACAAATTGGGCAAACTGTACCTATTTTGCTTGAAAAAAATAATTTTGGCAGAACAGAAAATTTTTTAGAAGTAAAAATTATTAATCAAAATTTACCTGCCAACACTTTAACTATCGCCAAAATTATTGGCTACGAAAAAAACTATTTAATCGCTAATGCTTTATGACAAAAAACTTATCACAACCACCAAGAGGCACTAAAGATTTACACTCGCAAGATATTTTACATTTTAATCAAATTATCGATATCGCCAAACAACAAGCCAAAAATTTTGGCTTTGCAGAGCTACAAACGCCTATCTTTGAGTTTAGCGAAGTTTTTTGTGGTTTAGGCGAATCTTCTGATGTTGTTAATAAAGAAATTTATACTTTTCTTGATCGCTCACAAAACTCACTCACTTTAAGGCCAGAATTTACTGCAGCAGTTGCTCGAGCAATGGTTAGCAACCAAGAGTTGTTGCAAAATTTACCTGCCAAGTTTTTTTCTTATGGCCCACTTTTTCGCTATGACAGACCGCAAAAAGGTAGACAGCGCCAATTTCACCAAATCAACTACGAATTTTTTGGGTGCGATAGCATCTACACCGATGCCGAAGCTCTTTTGCTTGCCAACAATATTTTAGAAAAATTAGGAGTAAAAAATTTAGTTACTTGCCAAATAAACTCACTTGGATGCAATCAAACCAAGCAAAATTATAGCAAAGCTTTATATAGTTATTTTGCCGATTTTGCCAGCCAACTTTCTGCCGACTCACAAAATCGCTTACAAAAAAACCCTCTGCGCATTCTTGATTCTAAACATGAAAATGATTTAGCAATCATTGACAACGCCCCCCAAATTACTAGTTTTTATAGCCAGCAAGCCCAAGAACGATTTTGGCAACTTACTAATTTATTAACTAAATTAAACATTTCTCACACTGTTAATTCTCGCTTGGTAAGAGGGCTTGATTATTATACTTCTACGGTTTTTGAATTTATCATGCAACATGCAGGAGCCCAGAACACTGTGCTAGCTGGCGGTAGGTATAATAATTTACTTGCAAATATGGGTAGCAAAAATCAAGTGCCCGCTATTGGTTTTGCTTGCGGAATAGAGCGCCTGATGATGATTAGCCAATACCAACCAAATCAAGCAAAAAATATTGCTGTTTGTTATGTTGAAAACAATCAACAAGAGCAGGCTTTTAGCTTGGCAAATAGTTTACGAAAACAAAATATTACAGTGTTTATGGTGCAAGATGCTGGCTTAAAAAAACAACTAAAATATGCTAATCATCAAAATTGCCAAATCGCTCTAATTTTAGGCGAAGATGAGCTAAAAAATAATAGTGTTTTATGCAAAAATCTACTCACTGCCAACCAAAAACTAGTACCACTTGCCGATATTACCAATTTTTTGACTTAATACCAATTCTATGCAAAATATTAATATTAAAAGTTTTTTATATAACATTATTTATCCTTATCGTTTTTGGTATTTGTTGATGTTGCAAGCTCCAATTTTGGTGAGTTTTTTTATTCCTCTCAATAATTATGCTTTAAAATTATTGATAGATAACATCGGCAATCTTGCTACTTTTGATTTTTTTGTTGTTTTATATCCGTTTGCTATTTTTTGTTTTGCCTGCTTGGCAAATGAAATATGCTGGCGAATCTGCAATTTTGCCGATTACCACTCGCAACCAAAAATTGAGGCAAAAATTCTTGAAAATGCCTTTAAAATTATCATCAATCGGCAGTTTTTATATTTTCAAAATAATTTATCAGGCAAAATTGCCAGTAAAATTGTAGGCATACAAACTAATTTTGTGCAAATACAAGATTTATTTCATTCTCAAATTATTTGTTTGGTTTTGCAAATTATTATTTCGCTAATTATGTTATTTTTTGTGCATATCAAGTTAGCAATTTTGGTGATGCTGTGGCTTGTTGTGTTGTTGCCAGTTTGTTTTGTAAGCAAGAAAAAATTAGCTAATCTTTCTGCTTTTGCCACCAATAAACGGCAAGAAATTACCGGAATTATCAACGATGCAATTGCCAATATTGCCACAATTTTTGCCTTTGCTTCAAAAAATAAAGAGCAGAATTTATTATCAAAACACAACAACGAATTTATTTTTGCAGAACGAAAAAGGCTAAAATTTTTATTCATCAACCATATTTTTATTGGTTTTGTTTATTGTCTAATGTCGATAAGCATTTTATATTTATTAATCAAACTAAGGCAACAACAACTCATCAGCAACGGCGAATTGGCAATGGTTTTTTCGCTAATTTATTTTACTATCGAGGCAACTTGGCACTTGCTCGGGGCTTTTGATAATTTATTAATTGCAGTGGGTAATTTTAAAGAATCTTTTTTGGCGTTGCAAAATCATGAAACAAATTTAGATAAAACCTCAGCAATACAATTATTATTATAAAATATGCCAGATTTACCAGAGGGAATGCTAGAAAAAATTACAGAATTTTTAACACTAGACAAAATGGGAAATTTTTCTCTTGCAAACAAAGAGATTTATCAAAAACTTTTACCAACAATATTTCTACAGTTATATAAACAACATCAAGAAAAATATTCAAATCAACATCAAGATAACGATGAAGAGCAAGGAATATTTCAATTTGACGAAGATATTGAAAAGCAAAATGAAGAACAAGAGCAACCATTAGCAAATATTTTTCAAAAAATTAAAGATAAAAATATTTTAGCAATAGAAGAGTTAAAATCACAACCTCTAATGCAAGAAATAATAGCAATTGTTGAAGAGCGAGAAAATCCAAATCAATTTCTTTACGATCGATCCTTTTCTGCATTCTCTTTAGAAAGCAAAAAATCTCAAACAAAATGAACTTAAAACAATTTTTTTTACCAATTTTAGCACCACATAAATGGAGATTTTTTTTGATGTGGCAAATTCCTTTGGTTTCAGCATTATTTTATGTTGGCAATAGTTTTGCTTTAAAAATTTTGGTTGATAAACTTTTAGCAAAAAGCTCTCAAAATATAGTTTTGTTAGCGGTTTTGGCTTTGATCGGCATTGCTTTTTTGCAAGAAGTTTGGTGCAGGCTCGCCCATCTTGCTTTTATTTCGTCACAAACCAAAATCAGAACGGCCATCATTTTAAAATTATATCATCTTGTGCAAAAAAAAGATTATTATTTTTTTCTCAATACAGCAAGTGGCATTATCATCAGCAAAATCAAAAGCATTGTCGATTTATACGATGTTATTTTTGAATATTTATGGTATCGGCTTACTAACCCCTTGATGCTAATAATTATTGGGGTTGCTTCGATATTTTTTATTAACAGTAAAATATTTTTTTTGCTGTTATTTTGTTGTTTGCTATTTTTTTGTATTGTCATAAAAATGTCGTTTCGCTACACCAAAATCAGCGGTAGTGCCAGCGATGCCAAGCATTTAGTGATGGCAAAAATTAGCGATAACATTACCAATATTTTTAATATTTTTTCTTTTGCTAAACAACAGCAAGAGCACCATAAAATCGCCGAAATCACCCATCATAATCAAGATTCTTTTTATAAACAAAATCGTAAAACAGAAAAATATGGTTTTAAAATGGCCGTTGTTTCTGGAAGTTGTTATCTTTTGTGTTTATCGGCGGTATTTTTTTATGGAGTTTTTTTGCATCAACAACAAGAAATTTCTAGTGGCGATATGGTTTATTTAATTACCATTCTTTATCAAATTATTCATTCTATGTGGGGTTTAAGTGCTGATATTGGCAATTTTTATGGTAAAGTTGGCGATTTTTCTGCCTCTTTTTCATTGCTAAATCAAGGAAACAACTATAAACTCGATAAAAACACAGCTCAAAAACTAATTATATGAACCTAAGAGAATTTTTTTTACCAATTCTAAAGCCCTATAAATGGTGGTTTTTATTAATATTTCAAGCAGGATTTTTTGGATCTTTTTATAGTTTTATATGGTATTATGCCATTAAAATATTAATTGAAAAAACCTCTTTAATTGCCAATAATCAGCAAATTGCTTGGCAAGAATTTATTTTTCCAGTAGCAATTTTTATTGGGGCAGAAATTTTTGTTAACACTGTTTGGCGATTTTCAAACTATGCTCATTTAAAATCACAACCCTATATTGAAACAGATATTTTATTAAAAAGTTACCAATATCTCACTAACCATTCTTATTCATTTTTTCTTAATAACAATAGCGGCTTGTTGTTAAGTAAAATCAGAAAAATAACCGACTCTTATTATGCTTTATTTTCTTCAATGCAACATGGTTTTGGTTGTTTATTAATACAGGCTATCATTAATATTATAATAATATTTTTTATCAACAAATATCTTGGCTTAATTTTGTTTATTTGGTTTGCTGTTGCCTTTCCTATTATGGCAAATATGTCAAAAAATCTCGCAAAATTAGCAGATATCGAATATGAAGAAAAGCATAAAATTATTGGCTTAATTGGCGATAATATTTTAAACATCAACAATTTATTTGCCTTTTGTAGCAGAAAAAACGAACAAAATTTATTAAACAATAAAATCAATAACAAAGTTATACCAGCCGAAATTCAATCAACTTGGTATTATATGAAAATGCACATCATCAGCGGTTTGCTTTATGTTATAGCAATGCTAGTGATGATGATTGCTACTATTTGGTTATGTTATCAACATCAGTTACAGGTGAGTGATTTAATATTGATTTTTGGTGTAGGTTTAGCAGTTTTTGATAGCAGTTGGAAAGCAATCAAAGAATTTCATAATGTTGTTAAGCAAATTGCCGACTTAAAATCGGCTTTTAGCATTATTCAAATTAAACAACAAATACTAGATAAAACACTTCCCCAAGAACTTAAAATTTAATTTATGCAAGAAAACTTTATTCATTTTAAAAATTGCCATTTTACTTATCCGCAAACCACCAAACCAGTGTTGCAAAATTTTAGCCTCTCAATTACCAAGGGGCAAAAAGTTGGCATTGTTGGTAGTTCAGGAGCCGGAAAGTCAACACTCATCAACTTGTTGTTAAAAAATTTTGCCATCGATAATTATTTATATTGGCAGCGATCTGCCACAGAAAAAGCTAGCAATCAAGATGCAGGCGGCGATATTATTATCAACGAGCAAAGCATTTACGATGTTTCTTCTGATAGCCTAAGGCAAGCAATTTCGCTGATTCCGCAAGATATTATGCTTTTTCATCGTAGCATTGGCGAAAATATTGGTTATGCCAAAGAAAATTGCACTCAAGATGAAATAGAAAATGCGGTCAAACTTGCCAATATCCACGATTTTATTGTTAATTTACCCGCTGGTTATGCAACTTTGGTGGGCGAAAGAGGCATCAAATTAAGCGGAGGGCAAAGGCAGCGAATCGCCATCGCTCGGGCAGTTTTAAAAAATGCTCCTATTTTAGTTTTAGACGAAGCAACATCAAGCCTTGATAGCCAAACCGAAAATCAAATTCAGCAAGCAATTTCAACAATGCTAGAAAATAATTCTACCACCGTTATTGCCATTGCTCACCGCCTATCAACCATTAAACATCTAGATCGAATTATTGTAATTGATGCCGGAAAAGTGGTTGAAGACGGCAGTTTTGCCGAACTAATTGCAAAAAACGGTCATTTCAAAGATTTGTGGGATCATCAAGTAAATGGCATGTTGATTTAATACCATTTTATAATAAAATACTTTATAATAAAATATTGACTATAATACAAAATTAGATTAACATTAAAATTATCCTATTACAGTTTGTGTGTAATAAAAATCATTCTTCTAATTAACAAAAATTTTTATTATGAAAATAAGTAAATTTTTAGTCATAATTTTTCTTACCCTTGCTGGTTGCACTACTTCTCACAATAAAATTTCAAAACCAACCAGTTTTGATGCAAAACCAAATGAATTTTGGTGGCCAAATAAAATAAACTTATCACCACTTCGAGCTCAGGTGTCGTTGTCAAACCCTTATGGTGAAAATTTTAATTATGCTAAAGAATTTGCAAAAGTTGATATCGAATCTTTAAAAAAAGATATCAAAAAAGTGATAACCACTTCTCAAGATTGGTGGCCTGCCGATTACTCAAATTATGGTCCGTTTTTTATACGTATGGCTTGGCATAGTGCCGGAACTTACAGAATCCAAGATGGTAGAGGAGGCGCTGGTGGTGGGCAACAGCGTTTTGAACCTCTTAATAGTTGGCCAGATAATGCTAATCTAGATAAGGCAAGAAGATTACTTTGGCCAGTTAAGCAAAAATATGGCAAACAAGTTTCTTGGGCTGATTTAATGGTTCTTTCAGGAAATGTTGCACTTGAATCTATGGGGTTTAAAACTCTTGGCTTTGCAGGAGGTAGAGTTGATGATTTTGAACCAGATTTAGTTTATTGGGGGCCAGAAAATAAATTTATGGCCTCTAATCGTTTCGATAAAAACGGCAAGTTGATTAAAAAACTCGGGGCAACAACAATGGGTTTGATTTATGTAAATCCTGAAGGTCCAAATGCCAACGGCGATCCAATTTCTGCTGCCGCACAAATTCGTGAAACTTTTGGCAATATGGCAATGAACGATGAAGAAACCGTTGCCTTAATTGCCGGAGGTCATACTTTTGGCAAAAATCACGGTGCTCATAAAGTTGATAAATGTGTTGGTTCCGATCCTGCTTCAAATAGCCTTGAAGCCCAAGGTTTTGGCTGGCATAATAAATGTGGAAGCGGCAAAAGTGCCGATACTGCAACCAGTGGTTTAGAAGGGGCATGGCATGCCAATCCAACTAAATGGACAATGGGTTATCTAAAAACTTTGTTTGCTTATAACTGGGTTAAAACCAAAAGCCCTGCTGGTGCAATTCAATGGGTTCCTGAAAAAAATCAGGCAATAAATACGGTTCCCGATGCACATGATCCCAATAAAAAACATGCACCTGTTATGCTTACAACCGATTTATCTCTAAAAGAAGATCCAAAATATCGTGAAATCTCAAAAAAATTTTTAGAAAATCCTCAAGAGTTTGAAAAAGCATTCGCTCATGCATGGTTTAAATTAACTCATCGTGATATGGGCCCAAGAGCTAGATATGTTGGCGCAGATTCTCCAAAAGAAATATTGATTTGGCAAGATCCAATTCCAAAAGCAAAATATAAAGCAATTAACTCGGCAGATATTACCAATTTAAAAGTTAAAATTTTGCAATCTGGTTTAAGTAATTCTGAATTAATCAAAACCGCTTGGGCTTCTGCCGCAACTTATCGCCAAACCGATATGAGAGGCGGTGCCAATGGTGCCAGAATTCGCCTAGAGCCACAAAAAAGTTGGGCAATAAATGAACCTCAAATATTAGCAAAAAATTTAACAATTTTAGAAAAAGTGCAAAAAGATTTTAATAATTCTTTAAAAAATGGTAAAAAAGTTTCTTTGGCAGATGTAATTGTTCTTGGAGGATCAGCAGCAATTGAAAAATCACTAAAAAACTCTGGTTTTGATATAAAAGTTCCTTTTTTAATCGGTAGAGTTGATGCAACACAAGAGCAAACAGATTCTTTATCTTTCGCCTCTCTCGAGCCAAAATCCGATGGATTTAGAAATTTTTATAACCCAGATTACGAAGTTTCGCCAATAAATGCCATGATTGAAAGTGCCTATATGCTAAATTTAACAGTTCCTGAAATGACCGTCTTGCTTGGTGGATTGCGAGTTTTAGATATAAATACTAACCATTGTCAAAAAGGAGTTTTAACTAAAAATCCCGGAAAACTAACTAATGATTTTTTTGTTAATCTACTTGATATGTCGGTTGAGTGGAAAAAATCAAAAGATTCTGAAAATGTTTTTGAAGCTTTTGATCGCAAAAGTGGCCAATTAAAATGGAAAGCCACTTCGGTTGATTTAATGTTTGGCTCAAGCTCCGAACTTCGAGCAATATCTGAAGTTTATGCAAGTAACGATGCCAAAGAAAAATTTGCCAAAGATTTTGTAAAAACTTGGGCAAAAGTCATGAACTTAGATCGTTTTGATTTAAAAAAATAAATTGCAACAGTCTCATTATCTGCATTAAAAGAATAGTTAAATAAGATCCAATACCAAAAAAAGAGAAATTTTTACCCTTGCAAGAGAGAATGATTTTAACAACTTTTTTATGCCAAAAAAACAAATTATTAGCATTGCTGATTTTATAAATTTTTTGCTGTTTAACAAGCAAAATGGCTACTACATCACTAAAAACCCTATCGGCAACAGTAAAAACGGCGATTTTATCACCGCCCCCGAAATTTCTGGGCTTTTTGGCGAAATACTGGCTGTGTATTTGTTAAATTTATTTAGTTTTCAGCAAGAGCCAGTAGTTTTGGTTGAAATGGGAGCCGGTCAAGGAACCTTAATGTTTGATGTGTTAAAAACCATCAAAAAACTTGCCAAAACTAACAATGTGGCAAAAAAATTTTGGCAAACCTGCCAAGTGGCAATTGTTGAAATCAGCCCAACTCTTACTATGGTACAACAGCAAAAATTAGCCGAATTTGATGTTTCTTGGTATATTGATTTTACTAGCTTTCTTGCTAATTATCAGCAAAAAATTTTCTTTTTTAGCAACGAATTATTTGATTGTTTTGCTATTAATCAATACATCAAAACCAAACATGGTTGGCAACTTAAAATGGTGGCATTTGAAGGCAAATTAGAAAATCATAATTTTGATAATTTACAATTTTTGTTAGCCGATTTCTGCCCGAAAAATCATAGTTTTGTTTGCCAAATGCTAGGGCAAGAAATTGCAAATTCCGCCCCGATTAATGCTATTTTCGAATATGCACCCACAGCCGACATTTTTGCAAACGAACTTGCTACAGCAATAAAAAAACAAGGTGGAGTGGCAATAAATATTGATTATGGCTACGAAAAATATGAGTTTGCCAACACTTTACAAGTGCTAAAAAATCATCAAAAGCAAGATTTTTTAACCTCTTGTAAAAATGCCGATATCACTGCTTTGGTTGATTTTGTGTTGTTGCAAAAAATTGCCAAACAACACAATTTGCAATGTTCGTTAGTTACTCAAGGCGAGTTTTTGCAACAACTTGGAATTCACGAAAGGGTAGAAATTTTACAAAAAACCCATCCACAAAAAGCAAAACAAATTTCTATTGATGTTGCAAGATTAACAGATTTTTCGCAAATGGGCAGTTTATTTAAAGTGTTAATTTGGTGGTAAAAATTAAAATAGTTATACTATTTATAACATTTCCCATCTTTAAATAATCAAATAACAAAATAGTTTTAATTTTAAATTTAGTTTAAAAACAAAAGGTTTATTTTAGGTGTATATGTTGGTGATTTTTTTTCTTATTTTCTTCCCCCCAAACAACATTCTCGCAAGAAACTTTTCAAAGGATTGTAATCTTGCGGCTTGATGGTATCGCCTGGATCTTCATGTTGCTTTTTTCTTGAGTTTGTTTTTAAACAATCTTTGATTCCATCAAATATTTCTTCTCTCAAATTTTCTAAACTTCCTGCTATTGCTTGTGATTCTCGTTTAATAGTTTGCAGAACATCATTGACACACTCACCCGCACTACGAACACTTTCTGCAGCATCACTACCATATTTAGCAATAACATAAAAAGAAACACAACCAGCAACACAACCAGCAACACAAGCAACAGCACCAGAACAGACGGCACCAATAATAGCACCACCAATAGCAAAAACCCCAAAAGCAGTCAAAGCGAAAGTGGTTTCGTTTTGTTGCCTGTTTCTTGCATATTCAAGTGCATTTTCATGTTGTGTTTCCCAAAATCTGTCTATTCTTACAGATCCTCCGCGTCTGCTCATAAATTTTCCTATAAAATTAATATTATTAATAAGATGAATAAGTATATTTTATTGCATTGTTTTTTAATTATCAGCACTATTTTATTATTTAACAAAAATATTTATTTATAATTTTATTGCATTGAAATTATCCATTTAGGATACAACAAGCCACTTTGAAAAATTACAATTAATAAACAGGAAGTTATTAGATTATTTAAGAATAACAAATATTATTACTGTGCTCCGCCACCTAAAGAATGAATGTATAAAGCTAAAATTTTGATAGTATTATCATCGAGCCTGCCTTGCCAAAAAGGCATTACTCCGGCTCTTGAATAATAAATTGTTTTATAAACCTCGCTAGCATCAGAAGAATAAAGCCAAATTTTATCGGTTAAATTGGGAGCTCCTAATTGTTGGTTTCCTTTACCATCGCTACCATGACAAGCAATACAATTATTAGCAAAAATTTTAGCACCGTTTTCGTTGGTTTTTTCAAGACCAGAAAGCGATCGAACAAAACTAGCAACATCTTTGATTTCGTTAGATTTTAAAACACCATCTAGGCCAAAAGAAGGCATTTGATTTGCTCTTGCTTTTTCATGCCCAGAGCGGATACCATAAAGAAGAGTTTGATAAATATCTTCAACCTTTCCACCCCATAACCAGTCGTCGTCGTTTAAATTAGGATAACCATAGCCACCCTGATGCCCACTGCCATGGCAAGCAGAACAATTTTCGTAGAAAGCTGATTTTCCGGCGTTTAAAACAAATTGCATTAGTTGTTGATTTTGCTTGATCTCCTGAAAAGAGGAAGAGTTAATTTGTTGTAAATATTGTTGTTTTTTTTCATCGACTTGTTGCTGAACTTCTTTTAATTGTGAAAACTTACTCCATTGCAAAGAACCTTTAGAATTGCCAGAAATAGTTGGCCAAGTAGGGTAAAAAAACCAGTATATAAAAGCCCAAATTATACAAATAAACCACACAATTAACCACCAACGAGGGGTAGGAATGTTATATTCGGATATTTCATCCCAACTATGACCAGTGGTTGAATGTTTTTGTTCATTTTCTTGATGATCTTTATTTTTTTTAATCATGTGGTTTATTATTTTGTTGTGTTAAATCATCGTCGTTTAAAGGTATTTTAGAATAAGCATCAAATTTTTTATGCTGTTTTTTTTGCAAAACTTTATAGGTAATAAAACAAAAAATAGTAAAAAATAAGGTAGTTACTATGGCGGAAGAATTTTTATAAATAAAATTTAGCAAATTATTAAGCATAATTATTTTTTTTGTTGATCTATTTTTGCTTTAAGGTTTTCATATTCTTTGATGGTTAAAGGTTGAAAATTAGCAAAATCAACCATAGTGCCAAGCACTTGCAAATAAGCAACCAAAGCATCCATTTCGGAAACTTTATTAGGATTGCCATCAAAATCACGAATTACAACTTTTTGACCATATCTTGTTAGTAAGCCTTGCGTTTCTTTATCGAGAGAAGATTGCACAATGGCATCGGAAATAGAGTTTTGAATCATTTCGCTAGTGTAAGGAACTCCAATTTTTTGTAAAGTTTGCATATGAGAAGCAACAGAAACTAAATTTGCTTCATTTTCAATTAAAAAGCGATAACCAGGCATTATAGATTCTGGCACCACACTTCTAGGATTGATCAGATGGCGAACATGCCACTCATCGGAATATTTACCGCCTATTCTAGCTAAATCTGGACCAGTTCTTTTAGAACCCCACTGAAAAGGATAATCGTACATACTTTCGGCCGCGATAGAGTAATGACCATATCTAGCTACCTCATCGTTTAACACTCGAATTTGCTGAGAATGACAACCATAACAACCTTCTCTTTTATAAATATTCGCCCCCAATAATTCAAGTGGTGTGTAAGGCCTTACGCCCTCAACTTTTTCGATAGTGGTTTCGAGGCGAAAAAGAGGTGCAATTTCAATTAAACCGCCAATAGAAATAACTATGGCAGTTAAAATTAAAAGTAAAATAGAGTTTTTTTCAATTTTATGATGATGTTTTAGCATAATAAACAATTTTAAAAATAGCATCATTTTAAAATAAATAAACAATAAAACAATATATTTTTTCGTTTTTTTAGAATGGTATTTTATGAAAAATCTGCTTGATTTATAATTTTTAGAGCTTTTTTGTGCAAAATATTATTTGCAGAAGCTAAAAGTTTAGCATTTGATTGTAGTTTTAAAGGATTGCCATGCCAATCGCTTACTACGCCGCCAGCATTTTCAATAATTGGAATAATAGCAGTAAAATCGTAAACTTTTAACCCAGGCTCAATAATCAGATCAACAAAACCCATGGCAAGACAAGCATAATTATAGCAATCGCCCCCATAAATAACCCCACCAATTTTTTGGTATTTAGTAAGTTTGCTGATGGCTTCTAAAATATTTATATCGGAATCATAAAAAAAATATGGCGAGGTTGTGCAAAGAACAGCATCTTCTAGATTATAACATTTTCTAGTTTTGATTACCTTATTATTAAAAAGAGTTTCTTGATTGTGGTTGCTAAACCATCTTTCTTGAGTAATAGGTTGGTTAATCATGCCAAAAACTGGCTTTTTATTACTTACAAACCCAATTAAATTACCAAAAACTGGCTTACCAGTAATAAAAGAAGAAGTGCCGTCGATAGGATCTAAAACCCATAAATCATCAGCCGTTTCTTGATGAGATGGATATTCTTCGCCAATAATTCCGTGACTTGGAAAATATTTTTGTATTTCAAATCTCCAAGCAAACTCTATTTCTTGATCAGCTAAAGTAACTGGCGAATCATCAAGTTTTGGCATTTCGCCGTTGCTTAGTCGATAATATTTTTTAGTGATTAAGTCAGCTATATCGGCTAAACGATGAGCAAATGAAATAATTTGAGCTAGAGATTGTTGCATTTATTTTTCAACCACAATGTTAATTGTTTTATTTTGGCTATTTTTATGAGCAATGATTTTTTGTTGGTAACTTTTTATATAACAGAGATCGTCTTTTGTTATATTTGGTTTATCATTATCTTGACAAAAATATATTTTACCTTGCAAAAAAAATTGCTGATCATCGCCTGCGGGAGTAAAGTTAATTTGATTATTTTTAAGATCATTCCAATTAAAAAAAGCAACCAAATTAGCTTTATTATTAGCAGATATTTCTATGATACTTAAAAAACTTGGAGCCGAGTGATTTATTTTCCAGCCTTGCTTGGCGGAAATATTAATATTAATTTTGGCATCAGTGGCAACTTGAATACTTGGAATATTTTGTAGATTTGGCAAATATTCAAGGAAACTTTCTTTTGGCAATTTAAGAGGCGGTACAATATTAAAAAGCTTAGAATCAAGCGAAGATCTGCTAATATTAACAATACGATTATTACCAGAATCAACAACATAAAAACTATCGATACCAAGCAAAATAGCATGTGGCTCATCGAGTTGAGTGATGTTTCCTAAATTATCTCCCTTATTTCTTTTGATAATTTCTTGCTCTTGATAATTAACTAAATCTAGTTTGATAATTGAATCAGCAAAAGTGTTGGCAATATAGATGCCAGTATCATCTATAGCAAAACCTCTAGGATTTTGCAATTTAGTAGAAACGACCTTAGAAATTAAATTAAATTGCTGATTTTTATCGATAGTATAAAATGTTGCATTGGCAGAATCTAGTAGATAAAGTTTATTATTAAAAACATTCATAGCGGTAGGTTGAGATTTAGCTTCTTTTAATGCTTTATTAATGTGAATTAGTGGCTGAATTGTTTGATCTAGTAAAGAATAAGATAAAATCTGCGAACTGCCAGAATTGCTAAAAATCAAGTGATTATTATCTGGGAAAAAAGCTAGATCGATTGGCAAAAACAATGAAACCTCATTAGCTTTTTTTATTTCGTTAATTTCTTCGCCAATAAAACTATTACCAGATATTGTTTTGACCTGATTAGTGTTTAAATCAATAACTCGTAAAGCATGATTTCCAGTATCGGCAACTATAATTGTGTTATTGTTGCTATTAAAAATAATACCTTGCGGACTATTAAAAGCAGAGCTCTGAAAATCGCCATCTTGTAAAGCTTTTTTACCAGAACCTATTTTTGTTATAATATCTCCTGCCAAAGTGCTAATAATGATATTATTTTGAACAGTATTAGAAATGATAAAGGCTGATATTTGCTTGTTATTGATAATGATTTTATTAGTTTGAATAATTTTTGCAGGGTAACTTAAAACATTAGTTATGAGATAATCTTGTGTTAGTAAAATTGGTAGTTTTTGCTGACTTAAACTGAAACGATTTTTATGTAATAATTTTTTAGTATCTTGCAAAAGAAGAGAAATTTCAGATAAAGTGGTGGCTTTAGCAATTTGCTTACTATCTTTATTAAATAAAAAGAGTGTTGGAGTTTGTTGTATTTGAAAAATATTTGCTAAAGTTTTTTGATGATCATTGATTACAGGGTGGGTAATGTTATTTCGCACAAGAGCTTTGGTAAGAATTTTATTTTCTTGTTGAGTATCAAATTTAGCACTATGAATACTTATTACTGCCAATCCTGGGTATTTTTCTTGCAGATCGTTTAGTTGATTAATGGTTTGTAAGCAAGAAAAACAAGCATAATGCCAAAAATTAAGAACTACAATTTTATTTTGTAAATCTTGAATAGTGAGTGGTTTAGCAACATTGAGCCAATCGGTTTGTGATGAAATTTTTTCTAGATGATTAAGTGGCGACTCTTGTAGGTTTTTATTTTGTGTAATATTGATAAAAATACTAAAAATAATCCAGATAATTGCTAGAACAGCGGTAATTAACAACAAAAATGATTTATCTTTACTACTTAATATCATATTATTTTTGAGCAGAGTTAATTTTTTCTTGCAAAAGTTTATTGATTACTTGCGGGTTGGCTTGCCCTTTGGTTTCTTTCATTATTTGCCCAATAAAAAAACCAAATAATTTTTGATCACCCGCTACACATTTTGTAAAATTATCTTGATTATTAGCAAGAACTTTATCGATAATTTGCAATAATGCAGAAGAATCTGAAACTTGCTTTAAACCTTTTTCTTGCACAATAGTAGATGCTGTTTGATTGGTTTGCAACATAATATCGAGTACATCTTTGGCTATTTTGCCAGAAATTTCGCCAGATTTAATTAAAGAAAGCAACTCTACAAAATGAGTTGCTGGTAATTTTAGATTAGTAAAATCGATATTTAGTTTGTTCATTCTGCCAAAAAGCTCTACGGTAAGCCATGAAACACAAAGTTTTGGCTCATGATGTAAAATAAGTTGTTCGAAATATTGAGAAATTTCTTCTTCGGCAGTTAAAACTCCTGCATCATATTCGGAAATATGATATTCGTTAATATATCGTTGTTTTTTCAACCAAGGAAGTTCTGGTAAGTTTTGCTTAATTTCATCGATAGTTTTTTGCTCTAGCACTAATTTTGGCAGATCGGGATCGGGAAAATAACGATAATCCATAGCATCTTCTTTACTTCTTAAAGCCCTAGTTTCACCATTTATAGCATCAAATAAACGAGTTTCTTGTTTAATTTGCTGACCAGATTCAACTAACTGTACTTGTCTTTTTGCTTCAAATTCAATAGCCCTAGCAATATTTCGCATTGAGTTAAGGTTTTTAATTTCGCAACGAGTTCCTAAAATAGTAGAGCCAACAACTCTCACAGATACATTAGCATCGCATCTGAGGTTGCCCTTTTCCATATCGGCATCAGAAGTTTTTAAGCAACGAAGTAGCGAACGTATAGTTTTTACATATTCTGATGCTTCTTGCGGAGAACTTAAATGAGGCTTGGAGACTATTTCCATTAAGGCAACTCCTGCTCGGTTTAAATCGATGAACGATAATTGTGGATGCTGATCGTGTATTGATTTTCCAGCATCTTGTTCGAGATGGATTCTTTCTATGCCGATAGTTTTTTTAATGAGTTCTTTTTGTTGATTTTCAAAAGTGATTTCAATTTCACCCTCACCTACTATCGGATGTAGATATTGCGATATTTGATAACCTTGCGGTAAATCTGGATAAAAATAATTTTTACGATCAAAAACTGATACTAAATTAATTTCTGCCCCAATTCCTAAACCAGTTTTGACTGTTTGATAAACAGCTTCGGCATTAATAGTAGGAAGCATTCCTGGAAAAGCAACATCAATTAGCGAAACTTGCGAATTTGGACTAGCTCCAAAAGCAGTAGCAGATCGTGAGAAAAGTTTAGATTGAGTAGAGATTTGAGCATGTATTTCGCAACCTATAACTACTTCGTAAATATTGTTTTTTCCTTGTATTTGATACATAAATTAACGATTTTTGAAAAATAAATTTAAAAACCTAGCAACAGAACTTGGTTTATTATTTTTTGATTGATGATGTTTTTTTCTTTTTTTATCGTAACGATCATAACGATCATTTCGTTCTGATTTTTCAGATCGATTATCGTAACGATTTTTTTGTTGACGATTTTGAGAAATATTTTCTGAATCGTAACTTGATTCGTATTCTTGATCGTTAGTATTAAAATCTTGCAAGTAAGATTGTTCGATATGCAACTGATTTACTTTACCAGTAGCTATTTTCATATCGAATTCTTTTTTTTCATCTTCGGAAAGATTCTTTCTTTTTTTGATACTAAAGCCATTTATACCATTCTCTTCGTTTGGATGAAAAAAGATATAAATATTATAATTTTTTTCGGTAAGAGCTATTTCGGTTTTTTTATAGTTTGTAATATGGGCTATGGTTTTAGCATCGGTATACACATAAATAACTCCAGCCTGTTTATCTGCACAGGCGTGACGTACTGCTCTTAAAATTGTTACAACTAATATTTCAACCGATCTAACAAAACCAGTTCCGCCACAATGATTACAAGGCGTTGTGATTGTTTCAAAAAAGCTTGAGCCTAATCTTTGGCGCGACATTTCAAGTAGACCAAAAACACTTATTCTACCCATCTGAATTCGTGCTCGATCATTTTGGAGTTCGTCTCTTAATGATCTTTCAATATTTCTTCTGTGTCTTTGATCGGACATATCAATAAAATCAATAACAATCAAGCCTGCTAAATCTCGCAATCTGAGTTGTTTAGCTATTTCTTTTGCCGCCTCTAAATTAGTGTTATAAGCAGTTTCTTCTATACCAGATTCTTTAGTTGATCTACCAGAATTAACATCGATAGCTACCAAAGCCTCGGTGTGATCAATTACAATTGAGCCACCAGATGGCAGATCGATTCTTTTTTCATAAAGAGCCGATATTTGTTGTTCGATGCGATATTTATTAAAAATTGGCAAACGATCTGTGTGTAGCTTAATATTGTGTTGACTATGTGGCATGGTTAATTTGACAAAATCAAGCACCGTTTGGTAGGCTTCTTCGCCCTCTACAATTACTTCGGCAATTTGTTCGTTATAAACATCGCGTATACACCTTCTGATAATATCATCTTCAGCATGTATAAAAGAAGGAGCAGAAGAAGATGATGCAGAATCTTGAATGCTCTGCCATAATCTGTTTAAATATTCGCAGTCTCTTTTGATATCTTCTGGTTTTTTGCCGACTCCTGCAGTTCGGATAATTAAAGAACGATCAAGAGATAATGAAATATCATTTAAAATAGCTCTTAGTATTTTTTTATCGCGGAAGTTGTCAATTTTTTTTGATACTCCACCTTTATTAGGTGTGTTTGCCATTAAAACACAATATTTACCAGCAATTGAAATGTAGGTAGTCATAGAAGCCCCTTTGCTACCTCTCTCTTCTTTGACGGCTTGCACCAACACTAATTGCCCAGTTTTTATAACAGATTGTAGTTGATATTTTTTATAAACATTGTAAATGTTTGATTTATGACTTTCTTTATTTTCGGCAGTTTCCTCTTCAAGCGAGTAAGAACCAGTGGCTATTGCAGAATTTTCAGAAAAACTTTCTTGCTCATCTCGTTGCTGATGATGATAAGAACTTGGCTGGATCTCATCTTCTTCTAACTTATTATTTGATGGAGTAATAAATTCGAGAATTTTTTGCTTTTCCGCATCAGATATTTGAAAATACTGCGGATGAATATCTGAAAATGGCAAAAAACCATGACGATCAGAGCCGTAATCAACAAAACATGCCTGTAAAGATTGCTCAACTCTAATCACTCTAGCAAGATAAATATTGCCTTTGATTTGTTTAATAGAATAAGCAGATCTATCAAAATCAAGCAATTTAGAGTTTTGATTAAGAACTGCAATTCTGGTTTCTTCTCGATGAGCTGCATCGATGATAATACTGTTGTTTGACATAACTAAATAATGAATAGAAATAAAACATTAATAATAATATAATCTAACGATCTTTCGCATAACTTTTTAGTAAAAGCGATATTTTTATATGATGCAAAAAGCAAATTGGCAATTTTGGTTTATAATGCCGTAAAATAACAATACTAATTTTTAATATAACATTTATGCTTCATCTTTTTGGTCTAGAAATTTAAGTAAAAAAACCTTTTGGTATAACATTTTGTGCTAGGTAAGAAATTGTATTGAATATAAAAAAGATCGCTTTTAAAGATAAATTGAAATAGATTTATTATTAATTTTGTTTTATTTTTTGGTTTTTGGTTTAAAGAATAATAAAAAAATAATGGGAATTTTCAATTTCAAGGTTGTTTTGTAAATAATATTAAGAAAACTTGAAATGAAAAAATTTCATAAAGTAAAAAATATTATGATGCAAAAAAATATAATTTCAACATAAAAAATTACTTAAATATCTTTTTTGATTTTTTGCAATTCTCTTATTTTGATATATTTAGCAAAGCGAGAAAAAGCAAATAATAAGCTATAGATCACACCATCTAAACCGTAAATAAAGTATCTTCTAACAATAAATGCCTTAAAAAAGCTAACAAAAGAAGTAAAAAAAATTTTAAAACTAGAGATTTTTTTATTATTTTGTACAGCATCAACTGCTTGCATTTGTGAGTAAGAATTAATTTTTTCAATCCAGTGATTAAAAGAACGAAAAGACTGATGATACACGATATTTTTTAATTGCAAAATTTGTTTATTGTTATTTTTTAAAATTACCGAATCATGCACAGAACTATTGCGAAATTCTGCATATTCAATATTATATAACCGAAATTGATTATAATAATAAGCAAATTTTTTTGGCTTTACTTCAAAACGAAACTTATTAACAATTTTTATATAAAAACCAGCAATATTATCAACAATTGGCTTACTAAAAATATTTTTTATTTCATTAACTAATTCATCAGATAATTCTTCGTCGGCATCAAGATTAAGCACCCATTTATTACTACATTGCTTTTGAGCAAAAATTTTTTGCTCTCCATAGCCATTCCAATGTCTTAAAATAACTTTTGCTCCAAGATTTGTAGCAATTAAACTGGTTTCATCTGAACTATAAGAATCAACAACGATAATCTCGCTAGCAATACTTTTTACAGAGTTTATGGTTTTAGCAATTCTATCTGCTTCATTTTTAGTTATAATAAAAACTGAAATTGGTAACATTTTAAAAAAAATTAAAATTTTGGCAAAAGAACAAGAAAGTTATTTATGAATTTAAAAATGGTAATTTAGTACTATTATAGTAATTAATAACATTTTAAAATGCAAAGCGACTTTTTAAAATAATCTATTGAAAACAAAAATTAATTGTTGAAAATAATATACTTATGTCGCTACAATATTATTTTTTAATTATATTGTTGTGTAAAATATTATTAAATTGCTTGTATTTGCAAATTTTTTGTTTTATATTTTTGCTGGTTTTGATATAAATCAAACCATTTTTAGCAAGAATTCCAAATCAAAAATGGCAAAAAGTACAGTATATTTGATTAATATACTAATTCTTTATAATATTCTAATTTAAAATATTTATGAAAAGAAGCAAAAAAAGAACTATTATTTTATCTGTTGCCGTATTGTTTTTATTGTGTAATATAGCAGGTGTTACCTATTATTTTTACAAAACTTCGTTAACTAAAAAAAATAACACAAACTTACAGGCTAACTATAATCAAGAAGAATCTTCTGCGATATCACAAAACAACAATAAAATTGCCGATTCCAAATCAAAAATTAAAACTATTGAACAAGATGATTATAACGATAGCAAAAATCATAAAGCATCCAGTAGCCCACTTATTAAAATACAAGAAGACGATTTTTACCTTGGCGATAAAAATGCACCAATAGTATTTATTGAATATGCTTCTCTATCTTGCCCGCATTGTGCCGAATTTACTAAAGAATCTTTTTTAAAATTAAAGGAAAATTACATCGATCAAGGCAAAATGGTATTTTCTTTTAGAAGTTTTCCACTAAATAATCAAGCCTTAATGTCTTCTTTGGTAGCAGAATGCTATGCAAATCAACATGAAAATAAACATCAAAAATATTTTGATATAATAAAAATATTATTTAGAACCCAAGAGGAGTGGGCATTTGACAAAAACTTTGCCGATAAATTAAAAGCAATTTTAAAACTTGATGGTTTAAGTGCGGCAAAATTTGACGAATGCACAAAAAATCAAAAATTAATTGAAAAAAATCTAAAAACAAGAATAGATGCCATTGAGCAGTTATCTTTAAAATCAACTCCTACTTTTTTTATTAACGGCAAAATTGTCGAGGGCTTTACGGAGTATGCTTCTTTAAAAAAAATAATCGACCAAATTGCCAGCGATACTATCAAATAAACAATGTCTAAACATCATCTTGTTAGTAATTTTAGCATAGCATCTTCGAAAAATGCTCGATTTCTTAAATATCTAACAGAAATACAAAAATTTCCAATCCTTACTCAAGAAGAAGAAATTAAATATGCTAATCAATTTGTTAACAATCCAAACAGTCTAGAAGGTAAAGAAGCTGCCAAAATTTTATTACAAAGCCATTTAAGATTAGTGGTAAAAATTGCTAACAAATTTAAAAATTACGGTATACCAGTTGCCGATTTAGTTTCAGAAGGTAATATTGGCTTAATTCAAGCTTTAAAAAAATTTGCACCAGACAAAGGTTTTCGATTTTCAACTTATGCCATGTGGTGGATTAGAGCTTTGATTCAAGAATATATTTTAAAATCTTGGTCTTTAGTAAAAATTGGCACAACACTTGCTCAAAAAAAATTGTTTTTTAATTTATATAAAATCAAAAAAAAACTAGGCTACAATAACGCTAATTCTTTATCTTATAATCAAGTTTCTGAAATATCTAATGCATTAGGAGTTTCTAATAAAGAAGTAACAGAAATGGATTCTCGCTTATCGCAATCCGATTCTTCTTTAAACACCTCTTTTAAAAATAACGAAGAAACCACAGAAGTAATAGAGTTAATTGTTGATAATTCACCAAATCAAGAACAAATATTTGCTGATAATCAACACCTACAAAAACAAAAAACTCTGTTTCAACAAGCTTTTGCAACACTAAACACTAGAGAGCAAGAAATATTATGCAAAAGACAAATACTCGAAAACACCTATACCCTAGATCAACTAAGCAAACAATATAATATTTCTGGCGAAAGAATCAGGCAAATCGAAGAAATAGCTATTAAAAAAATAAAAAATCATATCGCTAAATTATTAACAAAAACCACTTCTTAATTATAATGTTTACAGGTATCATAACACATCAAGCCGAGGTTTATTCTTTAGAACAATCATCAAATACCGATTTACTTTTGGTTTTAAAACTAAATGTCGCCATAAACCATCAGTTAATCGTTGGTTCTTCAATTGCTTGCAACGGCATTTGCCTCACTCTTATTAAAATACAACAGATAACAGAACAATGCACCCTACTATCTTTTCAAGCATCCCTAGAAACAATTTCCAAAACAACCATAGCTAATTGGCAACCAAAACAACTAATTAATCTAGAATTTTCATTAAAATTAGGCGATGAACTTGGCGGCCATTTAGTGCTTGGTCATGTCGATACCACAACCGAAATTTCCACCATTTCGCCACAAAATGAATCTTGGATGTTTATTTTTAAAAAACCAATTAATCAAGTAAATTTAATTGCCAAAAAAGGCTCAATAGCAATTGATGGAGTTTCTCTTACTGTAAATGATGTTGATAATTTTTATTTTAGTATCAATATTATTCGACACACTTTTTTTCATACTAATTTTCAGTTTCTACAAGCAAAAAACCAAGTCAACCTAGAATTTGATCCTCTAGCTCGATATATCGGCAATTATTTGCAAAATCAAAATTTATTTTATGAAAAAAAACATTAATTTATCTACCATTCCAGAAATAATAGAAGAAGCAAAAAATGGTAAAATATTTATTTTAATAGATGATGAAAACAGAGAAAATGAAGGCGATTTAGTTATTCCAGCTCAAAAATGCACAGCTTCTCATATTAATTTTATGGCAACTTTTGGAAGAGGTCTTATTTGTTTGGCCCTTACTCAAAAAAGAATCAATCAATTAGAGTTGCCACTAATGTCTAGCAATAATCAATCAAGAAATAAAACTGCTTTTACAGTTTCTATTGAAGCAAAAGAAGGTATTAGCACTGGCATTTCTGCCTACGACAGAGCAAAAACAATAGAAGTTGCTATCAACCCAGATCTTGATAAAAAAAATCTTGTTTCTCCAGGGCATATTTTTCCGTTACAAGCAGAAAAGGGCGGAGTTTTAGTAAGAGCGGGGCATACCGAGGCCTCTGTTGATTTGGCCGTGCTTGCAAATCTTAATCCATCCGCAGTTATTTGCGAAATCATGAACAACGATGGCACTATGGCAAGATTGCCTCAATTATTAAAATTTGCTTCTAAACATAAATTAAAAATAGCTACCATTGCCGATTTAATTGAATACCGTAGAAAAAATGAAAAACTGATAGAACTAGTGGCGACTTATGAATTTAATCATAGCATTGGCGGACACTTTATAGCAAAGATTTATCGCAACTCTCTAGATGGCATAGAGCATATCGCTTTTGTCAAAGGCGATATTATTAAAAATAACTCAACTTTAGTAAGAATGCATCATTTAAATATTGTAAATGATTGTTTTAATTGGGCAGATAATCCAAAAAATAATAGCCTAAATAAGGCGTTTAAAAAAATTGCTAAAGCTAATAGCGGAGTTATTGTTGTTGTAAGACAACCTACCGAATCTATTTCTAATTTTTTTGATTTAACAAAATCAGAAAATAGTTCAGCAAATATTTTACGAAATTACGGCATAGGTGCACAAATTTTAGCAGATTTACAAATTAAAAACTTAATCTTGCTCTCTAATCACAAGCAATCAGTAATTGGTTTAGAAGGTTATGACATCAAAATTGCTGGTTATCGCAAATTATATTAATGAAAAATCCATTATTATTTACAAAAATTTTCACAACAACATTTATGTTTGCAAAATTATAAAAAAAATCACTTGCATTTTAAAAAACATCTTTTAACATTGATATTTATTTACAAAAAATTATAAATTCTTGTTTTATAATTTTACTTGAAAACATGCTAATTAAAAACACAAAAAAATGCAACACTCTTTATACGAAACGGTTTTTATTGCTCGTCAAGATCTTTCAACAGATGATATAGAAGCATTGATTGAGAAATTCTCAAAAATTATTATCGATGAAAAAGGTAAGATATCCTATGAATATTGGGGTCTTCGCACTTTAGCTTTTCCAATTAAAAAAAATAATAAAGGTCATTACATTCTTCTTAAAATAACTTCAACAAAACAATCTGTTATTGAGTTAAAAAGAATAATGAGCTATAATGAAAATATAATTCGCTCTATTACTTTTGCCGTTAATTCTCACTCTAAAGAGTCTTCTTTATGTGTCAACATAAAAGATCCCAATGCTAAAAAAGAGAAAAAAGAAGAAAATAGCAATCTCGATATCATCTTATCTCAAATTCAATTCGAGGCATAAACCATGACTACCAATAACACAGTTCGCAATATCAATACCCATGAAAATGAAGATACTTTTTTAAGAGTATCTCTAGTTAATCAAAGTGTATTCATCAGAAAGAAAAAAACCTGCCCACTAAAAAACTACCCTCTATCCGAAATTAATTATAAAAATTTAAAATTACTTAATAAATTTCTATCTGAAAGAGGCAAAATTATTCCAAGTCGCATTACCAATGTTGATCTTAAAAAACAAAGAGCTATTGCTAAAGCTATAAAGCAAGCGAGAAAATTAGCTTTAATTTCGCCAATTAAAAAAGATCTAAATTCTAATTAATAATTCACTATGAAAGTTATTCTTACTGCCAGCTCTAAATTAGGTAAAATTGGCGATTTTGTTGTTGTTAAAAACGGCTATGCTAAAAATTTTCTTATTCCAAATAAAAAAGCCATTTGCCTAAACAAAGAAAATCAAAAAGCATTCGATACCCAAAAACATTTATACGAACAGCAAAATGCCAACTCTATTGATTTAGCAAATTCTATTAAATCTATTTTGGAGCAAAAAAATATCATAATTATCGAAAATGCTTCTGATGATGGTCATTTATATGGTTCGGTGAACTCTACTTTAATTGCCAAAAAAATTAACGAAATCATCTCTAGTAATAAAATAGAAAGAAATAATGTTGTTTTGCAAAAGCCAATCAAAGAAATAGGTCTTTATCAAATCAATCTCAATCTCCATCCAAATGTTCAGATTTTAGCAAAAGTTGTTGTTTCAAGAAGCGAATCCGAAATTTCTTCTATCTTAGCGACAGCATCTTAAAATGATTATCTTTCCCGCTATTGATATAAAAAACTCCCAATGTGTACGATTGGTGAAAGGAAACATGTCTACCTCAACCATTTTTAACGATTCACCAATAGAGCAAGCTATTTACTTTGAAAAATCTGGTTTTAAGTTTTTACATGTGGTTGATCTTGATGGGGCAGTTGTTGGCGAATCTGTTAATTTTTCTGTAATAAAATCAATAATCTCTTCTGTGAAAATCCCTGTGCAGGTTGGTGGTGGAATTCGCTCACTAGATAACATTGAAAAATTTTTAGCAATCGGTGCTAATAAAGTTATATTAGGAACAGTAGCAACAACAAATCCACAATTAGTTATTGAAGCTTGTAAAAAATTTCCAGGAAAAATCATTGTTGGTATCGATGCAGTTAATGGCTTTGTAGCAACCGATGGCTGGGTTAAAAGTAGCAAAATAAAAGATACCGACTTAGCTAAAAAATTCGAGTATTGCGGAGTGTCTGCCATTATCTATACAAACATTGAAAGAGACGGCACTTTAGGTGGCCCAGATTATACCTCAACTCATAACATTGCAAAAAATATACTTATTCCAGTAATTATGTCTGGTGGCATTTCTTCTTTGCAAGATATTAAAGAAGCTCAAAAATATAAAAAAGATGGCATAGCCGGAGTTATCATTGGTAGAGCAATCTATGATAAGAAAATTGCCATCTCCGATTTGATCTCGGAATTTGTAAAATAAATTAATTTTGCTATTTTAATTTTTTTGAAATATAAAAAATGAGTCTAGAAAATTTTAGAGTAGATTTTTTCTAATAATTTTTAATAAAATTAAACCATTAAATTTTGCTAATCTTCTTTTTTAAGAGCTCCAAAAAGATTCTATACTATTTGCATGATTCTTGCTATGTGCAAATTTGTTATGAGAGAAAAATATTTAATGATGAGAAATGGCATAACCATTTAAAACCTAGG
>CAMAWV010000012.1 GCA_945862075.1 Rickettsia typhi
CTAACACATGTCTTTTTGATACTTTATCTTGTGGCACAGGCTATAGCAAAACCTGGACTGGCACTGGCACCGCCACTTGCACTGGCTCTGGCTCTAATATTGAAGTAGGAAGTTGTGCCATTAATGGATGTGGCATTCTTACCAATAGCAATTATGCTGCCACAAACAGTTTTTATGGAGATCAAGCCATTTGTAATGGCAATTTAGGTTTTGGATCTAGCACTGGATCTAATCCAGTTTGCCTACAAAATGGCACTTGGAGTGCATATTGTCGATGGAATAGTTGCAACGTAAATAAAATAGCTGGGTATGTTGGATTACCAACAACGGTTCAAAACGGCGCCGTCTCCGATGAATATTATTATTTTGATTATCCTGCGTCTTGTGCGACTGGTTATCGTAATATAGTTTATGGAGGTCTTATTTATAATTGTTGGAACATCGATCCGCTTGGCACGAATAAAAATATAAACCCTGTCGGTTGTATTATAAACGCCTGCACAATTGCTAATGCAACAGGTAATAAAACACATAATACAGCAGTTACTTGTAATGCAGGCTACGGCATTGTTGATAAACAAACCGCCTATGCTTATTGCCCAACCCATGGACAATCAGGAACTTTACGTACAGCTCAAAATGGCGGTGGCAGTGTAGTGAGTTGTCAGAAAATATTTGATGAAAAAACGGGATTATTAGTTGACGAACATGAACCTTTAGTTCAATCATATGCATACTCTGATGAATATGGAGTACGTTATATAAGAATTGTGTATGGCGCTAATGGTAACACATGTGAAAAAATTTATTGGGGGAGAGACGTAGCAGGTTATAGTGCTGAAGGTTTTTACCGTTTTGATTTTACAAAGGTGAGTAATGGAATATGTGGTGATCCTGCACCAAATTATCCTAAAAAGGCACAGTTTTATGTAGGTAATTGTTTAATTGGTTATTGTCTTGACTAATATTTTTATCTACTTTCTAAATATTTCTGAACTCTAAAAATAACTTGCTAACACAGGTATAATGTGACACTCTAAATAAGAATACAGCAATGCCTGTGTTTGATATCTAGATTAAACAAGATTTGATCATTTTACAAAAAGCTTTTGATAATATTATCTTAACTTTCTAATTAGATATTTTTATCATTTCTTATTTTTAAGTAATGCGATTAATAATTATTTTAAAGAGAAAAATAAATGTAGCTAATGTTTTTATCAAAGGCAATCAAAAACTAGCTTTATAAGAATATTTATCTGGTAAACTAACATTTATTGCGAAAGAATCTCAACTGATAAATTCTAAACAAATTTACAAACGATCAAGTTTTAATTCTAATAAAATTCTAATACTTTGTTTTAAAATCATATTGTCTTTGCTAGATTTTTAAAACTTTTTAACTTGATAATTAAGCTTTATCTTTTGAGATAGTTTTTTTAGATAAAAGTTCATGCAAGTAGCATTTGCAGATGCTGAAAGCAGAGTAAAATTATTACCATAACTTTTAAATTAACTAACGAGTAGAGATAGCATAATTCCTTGCTTAAATCAACCAAGATCTGTTATGTAAAAATGAGAAATATTATAAAATAAAAAAATTTGGTACAATTCTTTTTACAAAGAAATCGTGATTGGTAGCAAATTATTTTCTCTTTTTAGTAAAAAAGTAATGTTTTTATCGCTTTCTTGGGCTTTTTTAATTATTTTTTGCATTTGAGCAAAATTAGTTATAATTTGCTGATTAACACTCACCACAATATCGCCAGGAGCCACTCCTTTATAATAAGCATCATGGCGCAAATCAACTCCACTTACTATCAAATAATTATCAACACTAGGTTTATTGGTTATTTTTTCTTCAGCAAAACTAATACCAAGTAGCTTACCAATAGTAATTAATTTTGTTGTATTTTTTTTATTATTATTTATTATTTTTTCGGAAGGATTTTTTTCGATAGTTAAATTTAAAGTTTGAGTTTTTCCATATCGAAAAACTACTACTTTTACATTTTTATCAACTGGTAATTTACTAACCACTTTTGGCAGGGTTTTAGTATCGGTGATTTCTTGATCATCGAACTGTAAAATAACATCAGAAGGAATAATTCCAGCTTTATCTGCTGGCCCATTTTTAGTAATATCGCTCACAAAAGCACCCTTTAAAGAATTTAGCTTAATAGAATTAGCTAAATCTTGGCTCAAATCTTGCACCATAACACCAATCCAACCTCTCACCACCTCCCCCTGCTCTTTTAATTGTTTTAAAATTTGAAAAGCATTATTAGAAGGTGTAGCAAAAGCAATACCAACATTACCGCCAGAAGGCGAAAAAATAGAAGTACTAATTCCAACAACTTCGCCCTTGCTATTAAATAATGGACCACCAGAATTACCTTTATTAATAGAGGCATCGGTTTGTAGATATTCATCTGTTTGAGAATTACCAACATCTCGTCCGCGTGCAGATAAAATACCAAGCGAAACTGAACTGCCAAAACCATAAGGATTACCAATAGCAATAAGCCATTCACCAATTTTTACTCTAGAAGAATCGCCAAATCGAGCAAATTTTAATTCTTTATTAGAACTAATTTTTAGCAAAGCCAGATCGGATTTTTTATCGAAGGCAACCAAGCTAGCTTTATAAGAAGATTTGTCTTGTAAACTCACATTTATTTCGAAAGCATCTTCTATTACATGATAATTTGTGGCAATATAGCCATCTTTTGAAATTAAAAAGCCAGAGCCAATAGAAATTATCTTTTTTTTATCGGTAATTTGTTGATCTAGTTGCTTTTTTAATTCTTCAAAAATTGGAGTGGGTGGAAAATTGCCTAACATATTACTATCAAGAACTGTGGAATGCTGGTTTTTAGAACCTTGCACAGCAGAAATATTAGCAACAGTAGGAAGTAAAGTTTCAATTAATTCGGCAAAACTAGGTATTATTTGAGATTTATTTGGTAATTCTTCTGGTGTATTTAATTTATTATTTTCAATTTTATTATTTTCTTGACAAAAAGCAAAATTGGAGCCAAAAACAGTTAAAAAAATTAAAAATAATATTTTATACACAAACATCATTTATTGCCAAAATATTTAAAAAATTCACCTTCGGAAGAAATAATCATTTTCGTTTTATTATTATCGTTTAACATTGCTTTTTGATAAGCTTGCATTGAACGATAAAAATCGGCAAATTCAGGATCTTTTCCAAAAGAACTGGCATAAATTTTATTAGCTTCGGCTTCGGCTTCGCCTCTTACAATATCGGAATCTTTTTTGGCTTCAGCTTCGATGATGGTTTTTTGTTTATCGGCTTCGGCTTTAATTTTTTGAGATTCTTGAGCACCTTTTGCCCTAATTTCTTTAGCTTCTTTTTCTCGTTCGGTTTGCATTCGACCGTAAATAGCATCGGAATTTTCTTTTGGCAAATCGGTTCTCATGATACGCACATCAACAATTTCGATACCAAAAATTTCTGAAGAAGAACTCACTACATTTTTAATATTTTTCATAATATCACCGCGATTTTCGGTAAGAAGTTCGTTTAAAGAAATTTCACCAATTACTTGACGTAAACTAGAATCAAGAATGCCAGCCAGTTTATTTGCTAAACCTTGATTATTTGCAACTGTGGTATAAAATTTAACAGGATCGATAATTTTATATTTTGCAAAAGCATTAATTAATAATCTTTTTTGATCAGATGCAATAACCTCTTGTTCTGGCAGTGCTAAATCTATGATTCGTTTATCAAAAAATATAGCATTCTGCACTAGCGGAATTTTATAAGCAATACCAGATACATTAACAGTTTTAATCACTTTACCAAATTGCAAAACAAGGGCTTGTTTTCTTTGATCGACAACAAAAAAAGTGTTAAAAAGTAATAACAAAAAAACAAAAACAATAGTAGAGATTTTTATTTGCAAACTAGACATATTATTTTTTTAAACTTTGATTATCAAAAAAATAAGGCATAACCATATTTTTACTAATGTTTTTATCAACATAAATTTTTTCGTTTTGACTATAGATTTTTTCCATTGTTTCAAGGTAAATTCTTTTTTTAGTAACTTGTTTAGATTTAACATATTGATTATAAACAGCCAAAAACCTCGATGCTTCGCCTTGCGCATTTGCAACAACTTGTTTAGCATATGCTTCGGCCTCTTCTTTCATTTGAGCTGCCAAGCCTTTGGATCTGGGAATAACATCGTTAGAATAAGCCTGCGCTTGATTAATTTCTTTTTCTTTATCGGCTTTAGCGGTTTGCACATCTAAAAAAGCATCGCGAACTTGCGAAGGAGGATCAACTCTTCTTAATTGTACTTTAACAATTCGAATACCAGAAGTATAAGAATTAAGAACTTCTTGTAATAAATTTTTAGCATCATCTTCTATTTGTAATTTACCATCGGAAAGAGCATTGGCAATAGGGTTACGTGCAATAATTTCGCGCATCGCACTTTCGGCAGATTGCCTAATTGATTGATAAGGATCGGCAATATTAAAAATAAAATCTTTAATATCAGAAATTTGCCATTGTATTTGAAACTGCACATCGACAATATTTTCGTCGCCTGTAAGCATTAAACTTTCGGCATTAAGATTGCGATTAAGATATTTGTTTTCAAGAGAAGAAAAACCAAATTCTTCGATGTTGACCGCTGTTACATTTTTTTTAATCATCTGGCCAATAGGATATGGTATGTAATAATTTAACCCTGGATTTGCTACTTGTGAAAATTTACCAAAATATAAAACAACAGCATTTTCACTAGGATTAACCTTGTAAACACCAAGCGAAAGCCATAAGGTAAAAACGGCTATAACAATATTACGATAGTTTGGTTGATTATTATGGTAAAATTTTTTGATTATTTGTTGTAAAATATCATCTATATTACTTGAAAATAAAGGATCTTTAGAGTTTTTTGGCGGTTTTTTTTGCTGATTATTATTAGTATTTTGATTATTTTGCGGTGTAGATTGAGTATTTTTTGGCGGTTGCCAAGAACTACCCCAAGGATCTTGTAAATAAAGCTTCTGCATTAAGCTTTTAAAAAAAAGATTTTTAAAAGCAATACAAGCAAAAAAAATATAAGAAAAAACAGACTTTACAATAAACATTACAATTGATAATAATTTAATTAACACAAAAATATTAATAAGAATATAATAAAAGGCAAGATATTTTTATAAACCAAGATAAGAATATTATTAAAACTACTTGGTATTATAAATTTTTAAAAGCAATATTAAGATTAAAGGTTCGTTGCGGTTTTATTAAATTACTCTGATTACTTTCTGCGATAGAAAAACCAAAATTAACACAGCAACCGTTGTTTATAATGCTAAATCCTCTTTGTATTACTCTTTTTTGAGTAAGATCTTGTATAAAATTAAGTTGATATTGCCATTTTTTATGTGAAAAACCTAGATTAGTGCTAAATTGTGAGATTTTACTTTGATTAGTGACTGTTTTGCGAATTAATAAAAATTCATTATTTAAAAAAACTTTTTGATAATTAATATAAGTGTTAAGTTGGTTTACATCATTTCTTAAATTAGATTCTTGCAATTGAAAATTATAAGTAAAGTTAAAATATTTATTTTTTGCCATACCAATTTGTCCGACAATATTAGATTTATTGCTATTGTTAAAGCCTCTTATTTTAATATCTTGCTCTTTATTGCTTAATAAAAAAGATTGCCCCAAAATAAGATCGAGTTCTCTTTGTCCGAAGGATGATGCTTTAATACCATAGCTTATTCTTTTGCCAGCTTCGTTTCTATCAAAGCCAGCAATACGATTATTAGTAAATAAATTGCCAATGGTAATTTCGGAATTATTACTATCTTGATTGATAATTTTATCATTTCTTGTTTTAAAAGAATTAGTAACAATTTTAATTATTGGCTCTAAAGTTATGGTGTTTTTTTGCAACTCTTTTCGCAAAGGCAAGCTCCAAGTAAAAGAATTTTCCGTTTTAAAATTGCTGTGACTATCTGGACTTTTTTCCTTGACAGAATCGCTTAACCAATAAAAATCGTTAGTAATTTTTGTACTAAATTCAAATAAATTACCAGCTAAATTAAAAGGCAATTTTAGTTGCGGGGAAGTGCTAAATCTTTTATATTGTAAACCCTGGCTTCTATTAATAGATGTGGCATCAATAGCAAGAGCAATTTGTTCTTTAGCGAAAAATGGTTTGCTTTTGGTAAAAAACTCAATTTTTGGCAATATAAATGGGGCCGACCTTTCGAGATTGATATTTTCTAATTCTTGAAATTTAATGGTTTTTATTCCAAAATAAGTGTCTTTGGTAATGTAATTAGTAGTTAGGCTAGAAGCTGTAAAAGGAAGATAATTAAAATGATAATCTCGTAAAAAATTTCTATCTGAAACAAAATTACCATCAAAAACAATGCCAGTATTATGATTAAAATCAAAATCACCATTACCAGCAATATTCCATCTTGTGTCTTTGCCAGTTCTACCAATAACTCGGTCGTTAAAAGATTTTACATTATTATTGGCAAGCTCTAAATTTGCCTGATATTTGCCATAAGTAGTAATTTGGCGCAATTGCTGATCGAATAAAATTTGTTGCGAATCAAAAAAATAAGTCGGGAAAATAGTTAAATCGGCACTTGGTGAAATATCGAGATAATAAGGAAGTTTTAAACCAAAACCAAAATTAGAATTACGACTATAGCTTGGCGGTAAGAAGCCACTTTGTCTTTTACGAGGCGGAAGTGGAGCCTTTAAATAAGGCATATGCAAGAATGGAATTTTATAAAAATAAAAATTTACTTGTTCAGCGGTAAAAGAATTTTTTAAACGATCTATACTTGCAGAATTACTTTTTATAGTAATTAAATTAGCTATTTTACCAGCTAATTGATTATTTGCGGCTATATCAGGGTTTGGACAAATAGAAAAAATCGGATTTCTTAGAATTGTAATATCATTTTCTTGCCTGTTAATTTGCGAAGAAAAAATATAAGATCCGTCGTTAAATAAAATATTTGCCGAACTAAAAATTCCAGTTTTAAAATTATCAGCTACCTCTGCTTGTTTAGCAAAAACTTTACCAACTTCTAAATTATTAATAACAACTTTACCAAAAGCTGAAATAGTTTTATTTTCATATATTGCTTCTTCGGCTTTTAATGAATAAGGAGTTCTTATAGCTTCAACGTTACCAGTAGCAATAAGTTTTGTGTTAGTTTTATTACCAGAAATATTATCGGCTTTTAAAATAGTAAGACTGGATGTTGTTTTGTTGGCGAAAGCAAGATTGCAAAAAATAAAATTAAAGATTAAACAGCAAAAAATTCGCAACAACATTAGTTAATAGCTAATTTATGTGGTTTATATTTTCTAAGCCATAAAGAAATAAGCATTCTAGTAAATAAAACCGCTGTAAACATTGAAGACATAATACCAATAGAAAGAGTGATAGAAAATCCTTTGATTGATCCATTGCCAAAATTATACAAGAAAAAAGCAATAATTAAAGTAGTAATGTTAGAATCAAGAATGGTTCGATATGCTTGACTAAAGCCTTGTTCAACTGCAATAAAAACCGATTTTTTATGATTTATCTCTTCTTTTATTCTTTCAAAAATTAACACATTAGCATCAACCGACATACCAATAGTAAGAATAATACCAGCAATACCTGGTAAAGTTAAAGTGCCATCAAGCATTGCCAATACTGCAATAATAACAGCTAAATTAATAATAAGGGCGATATTAGCAAAAACACCAAAAATACCATAAAACAGCACCATAAAAATTGCCACCAAAACTACACCTGCTACAGCAGAAATTTTACCATTTTTAATAGAATCAAGGCCTAAAGATGGACCAATAACCCGTTCTTCAATGATTGTAAGCGGAGTTGGTAATGCTCCAGCTCGAAGCAATAAGGCTACTTTACTTGCTTCTTCGGTAGAAAAAGAACCAGAAATAACTCCAGATCCTTGGGTAATTGGAGTATTAATAACAGGAGCAGTAACAATTTTGTTATCAAGCACCACTGCAAAAATTTTACCGAGATTTTTTTTGGTTATGTCGGCAAATTTTTGAGTGCCGATTTTGTTAAAATTAAAAGCCACTGCAGGCTTGCCTTCATAATAGGTAGCAGTAGCATTTTCTAGCATATCACCTGTAACTATAGCAGTGTTTTGTAAATTATAAATTCTACCATCGCCATCAGAAACCTGAAAAGAATCGTAATGATTATTTTCGGCTAATAAATGAAAGGTTAGCTTGGCAGTTTTACCTAAAATTTGTTTTATTTGCTGATTATCGGTAATTCCTGGCACTTGTAGTAAAATACGGTTTTGACCTTGCATAGCGATTACTGGCTCTTTGGTGCCATTTTCATCGATTCTTTTTCGAACTATTTCAATAGATTGTTCACCAAGCTTTTTTTTGATTTTAGCTATTTCACTGCTAGAAAAAAATATTTTAAAAGCATCATTTTCTTGTTTTAAATCAAGATTTGGAGCAACTTTATTAATTATTTTTTTAATTTTTTTGTTATCAAGATTATTAGAGTTATAAAAAATAATTTCGTTACTTGCTAAAATTGGCAAAATAGCGATTTGCTCTTGATAGAATTCGTTTTTAAGATCGACTAAAATATTTTCGAGTTGCTCTTGTAGATAGTTGATATCGTTTATTTCAAGTAAAATTTGAGCCCCACCTTGTAAATCAAGCCCTAAATTTGCTTTTGGACCACTTACAAAAACTTGCCATATTTTTGCCGAATTATTTAATTTGTGTTGTAAAAAAGTGGGTAAAGCTAAATAAACAGCTAATAAAGCAAAAAAACAAATAATAGCGATTTTAAGTTTAGAAAAAATTAGCATAAACTATTTTTTAGATTTTTTTGATTTTTTATGATGGGTTTTAGAATCTGGTTTATTTGTAGAAATAGGGTTTTTTGGTTGTAAAATATAATCTCTTAACACAATTATTTCGGTGTTTTCAGATACTAATAAAGTGATTTCTGATTCAAAAATTTTAGTAATTTTACCAACAATACCACCACTAGTAATTACTTTATCGCCAATTTTTAAAGCATCAAGCATTTGTTTATGTTCTTGCATTTTTTTGCTTTGTGGACGAATAATTAAAAAATAAAATACCACAAAGATTAAAGCAATTGGCACAAAGTTAATCAAAGAAAAACCGTTTGAAGCATTATTATTAACTTCTTGAGAAAAAGCAGGAGAAATGATGTTTAACATAAGTTTTAAAATTATTTTTCTGATGTTTCAGAAATTGGTAAATCAGAAAAGTTAGGTGGTAAAATTAATGAGTTGATATTTTTGTTAGCACAACTAACTAAAATAAAAAATATCATGGTAGAAAATATTATATTAATAATTTTCAAATAGCAAGTTTTTATCATGATCTATTTTTCTTTAAAAAAATTTCGTGAAAAAGCAAAATAATAACTCCAACAAAAATAGAACTATCTGCCAAATTAAAAGCTGGCCAATGATAACCAGCAATATGAAAATCAATAAAATCGGTTACTCCGCCATTTTGTAGGCGATCTATAACATTGCCAAATGCTCCACCAATAATTAGACTAAATGCAATAGCAAGATAAAAATGTTTAGCAATAACCATAAAAAATAACAATACCAAAGCAATAGATCCTTGCAAAATAGAAAAAATTATTTTAGCATTACTAAATTTATCAAACAAACCAAAACTAATGCCGTTATTTGAAACATACACAAACGATAAATATTGATTAATATTAATTTGTGGATTTTGATTATTTTCAACTACAGCATAATAATGCAACAGCTCAAAAATATAGTTCTTGCTGTATAAATCAAGGTATACAACTAAAACAATAAAAAAAACACCAAAAAATGTAGATTTTAACACTTTTAAATAAAGATAAATTAAAAACGATGATATTATTTACTGATTATTCTATTTACTTATAAAATATCAGTGCGCTAATATTTTAGATGTTATTTTATAAAATACAATCAATTTTCTTACTTAAACATGAAAAACATAAAAAATCTAGTTATTTTGTATCTATTGTTAATTGCTTTACTATCAATAAATAATGCAGTAGCTAAAGCTGTTTTTGACAAACCTTATTTTGATGCCGAAAATATTAAACCAAATGTTATTGATTCACCTGCTTTGCTTGATAGCAAAGAGTTACAAGAAGAAATCAAGCAAATCATTAAGTTGCAACAAAATATTGAACTAAAAGATATAGATCTAGCTCTTGATGAAAAAGAAATGCGAGTCGAACTTATCACCGAATATGTAAATAGCAATTTAACTCAAAATAAACTACCAAAGCTTTATAATTTACTTACTAAAGTGGGGGCAACTTCTTATTTTGCCACCAATAAAATTAAAAATCATTATAAACTTACACGCCCTTATTTAGCTAATAAATCAGTACAAGCAATTATTTCGCCAAGCAAAGGTTATAGTTATCCAAGTGGCCATACCACCGGAAGTTATCTATGGGCTTTTGTTTTATCTCAACTAATACCAAAACAAGCCGATGATTTTAAAAATAGAGCTCAACAAATTGCTTGGCACCGAGTACAAATGGGTATGCACTATCCACAAGATATTAAAGGAGGTAAGCAACTTGCTCTTATTTTATTCAATAACTTAATGAATAACCATAATTTTTTACAAGATTTTAACGATGCCTTGGCAGAGTTAAAACAAAACAATTTAATTAAATAAACTATGAAAAACAATCATTGTAAAGTTGCTATTATTGGCTCTGGTCCTGCTGGCTATACCGCCGCCATTTATACTGCTCGAGCTAATTTATCACCAATTCTTTTTGCTGGCTATCAACCAGGAGGGCAACTTACCATAACTACCGATGTTGAAAATTTTCCAGGGTTTGCCGAAACAATTCAAGGTCCGTGGCTTATGGAGCAAATGCATAAACAAGCTCTACATGTTGGCACAAATATTATCGAAGAACATATTAATAAAGTTAATTTTAATTCTACACCATTCATTCTTAATACCGAAAGTGGCTCTTCTTACACTGCTGATTCAATAATTATCTGCACTGGAGCTCAAGCAAAATGGCTCGGGCTTGATTCAGAAAAACATTTTCAAGGTTTTGGAGTTTCTGGTTGTGCTACTTGCGATGGCTTTTTCTTTCGTAATAAAACCGTAATGGTTGTTGGCGGTGGTAATACCGCACTTGAAGAAGCTTTATATCTTACTAATCATGCTAATAAAGTTTATTTAGTGCATCGTCGAGAGGCTTTTCGTGGCGAAAAAATTTTACAAGAAAGAGTTTTTAAACATAATAAAATAGAAGTAATTTTTAATCATACTTTACAAGAAATTTTAGGCACTGAAAACCCCAAATCGGTAACTTCGGCAGTTTTACTTAACACTCAAAATAACCAAACCACACAAGTGGCAGTTGATGGTATTTTTATTGCAATTGGTCATAAACCAAACTCCGATTTATTTAAAGGCACAGGCTTAATTCTTGATGAAGAAGGCTATATTATTACCAAACCTAATTCAACCGCCACTAATTTAGCAGGTGTTTATGCTGCAGGAGATATTCAAGATAAAATCTACCGCCAAGCAGTAACAGCCGCAGGTACTGGTTGCATGGCCGCTCTTGAAGTAGAAAAATTTTTAGCTCATTAAAAATTATGCTTAATATTATATAAAAATACCATAAAAATTACCTTAAATCTTAAAAAAAGTCAATTAATATTTATTTATTTACAATACTAATTTTTACTAAATAATAGTAAATTAGTGATGCAATATTTTTTTTATTTAATTTAATCAATTAAAATATTTCTAAATTTAGTTATAAAATTGCCATTTTACCTTGATAAATCAAGATAATATTTTTGGGTTTTTAAAATATAAATTAAAATATAAAATTAATTGATTATTTATAACACTTAACTTTATAAATTATATTATGAGACAAGCTACATGTAACAGAAGTAAGATTTGATAATCTATGGAGCAGATTAAGTCTATTAAGAGCAAATGTTTCGAGGACAACCAATAGCATATTGCCTCGCCTTGCCTGCTTTACTTTTTGCTTCGACTTCTATGTGTCTAGATAATAATAACCAAAATTACATACAAGGATTAGAGAATGCATCAGGGTCTGGTGCCGAACTTTTTGGAAGATTATTAGGAGGTTCGGTTTTAGGTGCTGCGACTCAAACTCTGTTGCAAGATTTATTGCGTGTTGTTACTAACACTGCAGATCGTAATGCACACTATGCTTTAGCAACTGCTCTTGCATGTCCTCCCGCAGTTTATCTTGTGTTAGGATCACTAAACATGACTGAAAGCAGATAGAATCGCTATTGCTTCAGCCTCAGCCCCTGCAGGAGCAATTGTAGCAGCTGTTACAAATTATTTTCATAATAGGCAGTCGCCACCAACACAAGCCACAAATCCAAGTTTAGAATTACGACTACAAGAAGAAGCACAAGGACAAACAAGAATATAATTCTCTCTAATAAATATAGAAAACATTCTTATAATAAAATAATGATGGCTGAAGCTGTCATTATTTTATTAATATCTATTCTCAAAAAAAATTTTTTTGGTGTAAAATACTAAAAAATGAAACCTCAACAAAATCAAATCGTCTAGTGAAATTTACTAAATGCAAATTTTTACTAACAAAATAATTAGCAGTAGCTTTAATACGATAAATTTGTTTAGCACATAGTATTTGTTCGATATTTTGTTTTTTAGCTCTAGCTTTTACCTCAATAAAAACTAATTGTTTTTTGTGAATAGCAATTATATCGATCTCGCCTGCAAAACACTTATAACGATTTGCTAAAATTTTATAGCCACAAAAAAATAACCACAGCAAGCAAATTTTTTCGGCAAAAATACCAAATTTATAACTAGTTTTTTTGTTTATTATGAACATGATTCGCTTGGTGTTGCAAAATTAGTTGATAGATGGTTTTTTTGTTAGTATTAAACTTTGAGGCAAGCTGAATTGCTAAATCTTTACTAGATTTTGCCAAAGGTAAATATTGAGCAATATCTTGTAAAATAGCAGTTTCTTGACATTGGTTTTGAGTAGATTTTTCAAGCAACAATACAATTTCGCCCTTGATTTTATCTGAATTTTCCTGAAAATATGCCAAAACTTCACTTATCTTACCTATTTTTATTTGCTCATGTATTTTGGTAAGCTCTTTAGCAACGGCAATAATACGATCGCCGAGAATTTGTAAAATAATTTGTAAACTATCGAGTAATCTGTTGGCGGTTTCAAAAAATATTATACTAAAATTACTAGGCATTTCTTGTAAAAAAGTAATTTTTGCTTGGGTTTTTTCTGGTAAAAAACCAGCAAAAATAAACTGCGAGCAAGAAATACCAGCAATAGAAATTGCCGAAATTGCCGAGCAACATCCTGGAATGGTGTAAATTGGATAATTTAATTGTTGTAAAAATCTGATTAATTTATAACCAGGATCAGAAATAAGCGGTGTGCCAGCATCACATACTAAAGCAACTATTTGTTGATTTTGTAGTAATTCGGCAATATTTTGACGAGTCTTTTCGTTGCTATGATCGTTATAAGTGATGGTTTTTTTATTTTTAATACCAAAAAAATTTAGTAGTTTTAAAGTGGCACTAGTATCTTCGCACACAATCGTATGGCAGTTTTGCAAAACATATAAAGCACGAAAAGTGATGTCGGCCAAATTACCAATTGGAGTTGCCACCACAAATAAGCCAAAACTTAGCTGCTGTTGTTTAGAAAATAAATTTTGATAAAACTCGTTAAATGTTGCCACCAGAAATAACCACTAAAAATTGTTGTTGCTTGTAATGTTGGTTCTGCTCTAAAAATTTGACACAACCAGCCATAGCTAATGCCGAAGTATATTCGATATTTTTTTGTAAGTGCAAGGTAAGTTGTTGTTGCCAAAAAATAATTTGCTCTTCGGATATTTCGAGAATTTGTGATAATTGTTTTAAATAAAAAAAGCAACGATCTGAAACTGCTAAAGTTCTAGCTCCATCGGCTATGGTATTTGGCGAGGTAGTAAAACTAAAAATTTTATTTTGCTGAACCGACAAACTAGCATCATTGGCAATAGCAGGCTCACAACCAATAACTTTAGCATTAGGATAAGCTTTTTGACTAGCCAAAAAACAACCAGAAAGCAAACCGCCTCCGCCACAACTAGCAAAAATAGCTGCAATATTTCTGGGGTTTATTAAATAGTCTTCTAAAATGCAAGTACCCTGCCCTGCAATTATATGATTGTTATCGGATGGATGAAAATAAACATAACCTTCTTGTTCTTTTTGCTGACAAGCTAATATTGCCTCTTGCCGAGTTTTTACAAGCACTAATTCGGCATTTTGCGACTGCACTGCTTTTAGTTTACTTAAAGAGCAGTTTTGAGTCATGAAAATTAAGGTTGGTATGTTAAAAGTTTTACCAATCAAAGATAAGGCATAGCCATGATTGCCAGAACTATAAGCCACCATTTTTTTAGGAAAAAAACCAAACTGCTCTTTATAAGCCAACACAGCATTAAAAGCACCTCTTGCTTTAAAAGAATTAGCTTTTTGTTGGTTTTCCATTTTAAATAAAATAGTGTTTTGCAATAATTCGTTTAACTTTTGGCTACTAAAAATTGGAGTGTGATTTATGTAGCCAGAAATTCGAGTAAGAGCTTGATTAATACTATCAAAATTTAATTCACTCATAAGTTGAGTAAAAATAAGAAGTAGTAGTAGAAAATTCGGCCGAGCAGGAATCGACTCTTTTATAAATAGGATGGATATTTAATTGATATCTTAACTCTCTAATTTCGGTTTCTGAAGCATTGCAAAGTTTAGCGATTCTTTTATCGGAAAAACCTTGTTTTTTTAAATTTAATAAATAATAGTAATCATCTGGAATGCCATTTCTACTGATTTGTTTTTCGGTTTGAACCAAGTTAAACACCTGCTCTAAAAACCAAGGATCGTAACTAGAAATTTGATTTATTTCTTCTATGGTTAAACCTTCACGAAAAGCTTGGGCAATAACCAATAAACGGTTAGAAGTTGGTATTTTGAGCTGTTGCTTAATGATGTGTTGTCGTTGCTTTGGGTTATCTGAGTTAATAAAAACTTCTTCTAGACCACTTAAATTATTTTCAAGCGATCGCAAGGCTTTTTGTAAGCTTTCGGCAAAACATCTGCCAATTGCCATTACTTCACCTACCGATTTCATTGAGCTTGATAATATATTAGTGCTACTTTTAAATTTTTCGAAGGTAAATTTTGGAATTTTCGTAATAATATAATCGATAGTAGGCTCAAAAGATGCTGGAGTTTGATGATTAGTAATTTCGTTGGTTATTTCGTCGAGAGTAAAACCTACTGCTAATTTAGCCGCTACTTTAGCAATAGGAAAGCCAGTTGCTTTAGAAGCAAGAGCTGAAGAGCGAGAAACTCTAGGATTCATCTCGATAATAGTCATGTTGCCGTTTTGTGGATTTACTGCAAACTGCACATTGGCTCCACCAGTTTCTACCCCAATTTCGCTTAATACTGCCAAAGAAGCATTACGCATATACTGATATTCTTTATCGGTTAAGGTAAGAGCCGGAGCAACAGTAATAGAATCGCCAGTATGCACCCCCATAGGATCAACATTTTCGATAGAGCAAATAATGATTGCGTTGTTGTTTTTATCGCGCACAACTTCCATTTCATATTCTTTGTAGCCGATAATTGATTTATCGATTAACACCTCTTGTACTGGCGAAATAGATAAGCCATACTGCACAATATCAAGATATTCTTCAATTGTATAGGCAACACCACCTCCAGCTCCTCCCATAGTAAAAGATGGTCGAATAATAGCAGGTAAGCCAATTTCAAGCAAAGCTTCTTTTGCTTGCTCTAAACTGTTAACTAATTTATTTTTTGGAGTAGATAAACCAATTTTATTCATTGCCTCTTGAAATAAAGCCCGATCTTCGGCTTTTTTAATTGCCTCAACCGAAGCACCAATCAGTTCAACATTATATTTTGCCAAAACTCCATTTTTAGCCAATGCTAAAGCACAATTTAAGGCAGTTTGCCCACCTACTGTTGGTAATATAGCACAAGGTTTTTCAACTTTGATAATACTTTCAACAATTTTTGGAGTGATGGGCTCAATATATGTGCGATCGGCAATGTTTGGATCGGTCATGATAGTGGCAGGGTTAGAGTTGATTAAAATAACCTTATAACCCTCGCTACGTAAAGCTTTACAAGCCTGAGTGCCAGAATAATCAAACTCGCAAGCCTGCCCAATTACAATTGGCCCTGCACCTATAATTAAGATAGATTTAATATCGGTTCTTTTTGGCATAAATTTGCTGAAAAAATAAAAAATTATAGAATAATTTTAGTAATAATTTTTTCAAAAAGCAATGATAATTTTGAGAGTTTTATTGTATACTACAAGTTATATTTGGTGCTCGACTTGTAACACGAGAATACTGAACTGCCTGAAGTAACTCTGGAGTTGTAGAAGGATTTTTTATGTTTTCTATTGCAGAGATTAATTCGTTAATATCAAATCTTGGCTTTTCATAATCATCTGAACAAATGATACTTGTTGGATATAAAAACATTTGTGTCAAACGAATTAGATTGAAATGTTCCATTGAAGCATTACCATTTCTATCTTCTTTTAAAGGATTTAAGTCGTGAACTAAGCTACTATTATCATAGTGATATTCCCCACTTTCTTGTAAGAACATTTTATATTTTTGCTGTTTGTATGGATCTTTTTTAGATATTTTAACTATTATTTGCACAATTTGGTCAATAGCTTCTTGTTGTGTAATATTTTGAGGCATATATATTTTTAGTTTGTTATTAATAAAAATTTAAAAATATTTATAAAACAAACCAAAGGTAATTGCTAAAAATAAAGCTGCAAATAAATTGATTCATTTTAAAAAAACATTTTTCTTATAAAATGTTTAACAAAAAAATTTTACTACTTATTTTAAAAACAAAGAAAACAAGAAGTAAATGGAGCGGGTGAAGGGACTTGAACCCTCGACACCAACCTTGGCAAGGTTGTACTCTACCACTGAGCTACACCCGCAAAAGAATAATGAAAATTTCAAAAGTGGCGGGAGTGACGGGACTTGAACCCGCGACCTCTTGCGTGACAGGCAAGCGCTCTAACCAACTGAGCTACACCCCCAACAATGAAAATTTTTTTACGAATTTAGTACAAAAATTTTGCTTAAAAAAACTTTAGTTGTAGTTATGGTGGGTGATGACAGGCTCGAACTGCCAACCCTCTCCTTGTAAGGGAGATGCTCTACCAACTGAGCTAATCACCCATAAATACAATGCTTATTAATTAAAAAAGCAAAAAAATTATAAAACATCTTTTTTATTTTAAAAGTGTTTTTTTACTTTTTTTTTACTTTTCTTGAATTTGCCAAATAATTTCATTTTTTCTGTTCCACGGAAAAGTAAACGGATCGTCATAGTAGGCAAAAATTGGCTCGGCTACAGTTAATAAGTTATTTGCGGTTAGATATTTTTGCAATTCTTGTAAATTAGTAGCAAATTTTTCGTCTGACCAAACACCAGAAAAACTAATAACTGCGGTTTTTTTAGCCGACACAACTCTTAAAATAACAGTAGGATTTTTTGGTTTTGGCAAAGAATCAAGAGTAAAATGATGAGGCATACCAAACTGAATAAACCACTGATTTGATGATTTTTTTATCTGATTTACTGGGCTAGTCATTTCTATGTTAGTTTTACTTATGTTATTGCCGAAAATATAGCTTGCTAATGTTCTAAAACCACTTTTTACCGCTTCTTTACGAGTGCCAAAAACTAAAACTTCAGCAACCAGACGTGATTGATAATTACGCATTTCTATTTTTTCATTCACCACTTGTTGCACTTGATATTTAGGCAACTCATAATTTTTATAAAACGATAAACAATTATTTTGGCTAGACATATTATTTGGCAAGCATTTTTGACTATAAAAACTAGCTTTTTTTTGACAACAACAAGATGCTAAAAAAAGCAAAAAAATTATTTTTAAAGAAGAATATTTCATATTTTATTTATAAAGTGTAATTTTTTTCTGTACAATGGCGATATGCATTACCCCAAACTCTAGATACAGATCTAAAAAAATGCCCAGAAAAAGGATTTGACTCCAACACATCAGGCAATTTATACATAAAAGAATCTGATATTCCTTCTTTTTTAATTACTATTTTTGTTTTTTTCATAATTTAGGTATATTTTATTTATTTTTTTTCATTGCAGGTAGTTTTAAATCGGCCGTTACCATAATGGTTATTTTAGTACCTTGTGCCAATCTAATAATTGGCTTGGTATCAATTGCTTGATCAACTACACCTTTCATAACTTCTAAAATATTTTTAGTTACCTCAAAAGCAATTTGGCTATAGGCTCCAGCAGTGGTAGCAGCAGTGCCAGAAGTAAGGTTAGTTACAGTGGTAGTTGTTCCTCCGTTTCCACCAAATAATCTTTGCATACCCATAGAAGTTCCTAAAGCAAAAGCACTAGTAAGAACAGTGTTTGCAACAACAGCGGAGTATCTTCTATCAACCTCCCCTAAAACACCAGCCCGACCAAATTCGTCGGCTGCTTGCAAAGTAACTGCCAACTTCACACCATCTGGTCTAAGAAGGTTTGCCCAGTTAATCATAACTCGAGCTTGGTTAAATGTTATTTCGGTAGAGTAAGTGCCATAAAGCCTAGAGCCTCTTGGAATTAAAATCTCTTTACCAGCTTCACCAAAAACATCTCTACTTACAATTGCCCTCACCCCACCTGGTAATTCAGTGCTGATAGCGGTTTCTAGAACTGCGGTAATTATTTTTCCTTGAGCTATTGTATGAGCTAAATCATCAATCATGATTGCCTCTACCTTGGTGTCGGATTTTTGTAATTTTGATAACGGATCATTATTAATGCTGATAATATTTTTATCGTAACCAACTCCATTATCTGGGCCACCGCCACCGCCACCTAAAATAACAATTGGAGCATATCTTGCTGGTATAGCTAGTTCTTTTTTTTCTTCTTCTTCGATTTTTTCTATTTCTTTTTTAACTTCTAATTCTTCTATTTTTCGCTCTTTTTCTTTTATTTTAGCTTCTTGCTCTTGTATTTTTTTTTCTAACTCCACAACTGATGCAGATTTAGTAATAACTTCTTGTGAAATTGTTGGAGCAGGATTTTTTGGTAACTCGTTAGCATTAGAATTATTAATGTTATTTTGATTATTGTCGGTATTAATTATTTCTTTTGGCAAATCTGGCAAATCTGGTATTTCTGGCTTTGCCTGTTTAGCGATAGAATCAAGATTTTCTTCTTTTTCTTTTTTATCTATTTCTTGAAATTCGAATGGCGATTTGTTGGTATCGCTAGGTGCCACTTGTGTTGGATTGGGTTTGTTTATTTCTTGCTCTGCTGGAACCGATGGAGAAGAATCGGTATTAATAGTATTGGTAGGATTTGGCTTTTTATTGTCTATACTTAAAAACAAATAAGATAAAATCAAAAAAACCGCAACAGCACCGCCAATCATAATTTTATTACGATTAGCAGAAACGATAGAAGGACCACCTTCGGATACTTCTATATGTTCTTCTGTATTAATACCAGGTTTTTTAGTTGTTTCTTTTTCTGTATTTGTTGGTTTAGATCTCATGAAGAAATTATTATCTAAAAATTAGAATTCTATTTGTTATAAGAATTAGCAATAAAACATTCTCTATATTATGTTTATAAATAATTTAAAATGCAAAATGATTTTATGCAAGAAATAATAATTTTTATATCAAGTTAATATCATTTGGCATTTTTAAAGAAAATGTTATGTCATTAAATGTATTCTTTAAGATAGTTTTCGCGAATTGTGTTGAGTTTTTTTGTAGGGGCATAATTATAAAAAAATCATCATCATAACTTGTGGTTTTTGTATTATAAAAATTATAAACTAAATGCTTCTGGCTATTTTTGGTTAAATATTCATAATAATTTTGCAGTTTCTCTTTTCGAGGTTTATAATTTTTATTACCAACTTCCATAAGCATCAGAGCCAATATTTTAAATAAAAGATCTTTTTTTTCATCGGTAAAACTACTTTTTTTTAACAAACAATAATCTTCTTGCCAAAATAAAATTTTTTGGCTATATTGTAATAATTCGCAGTTCAATTTTTGATTTATTAAGTTAATTTCTTGACTAGTTTTATTGATACGTAAAATAATTGGTGTGTAATCTGTAAAACTATGCAAAAAGCTACGTATTTTATTTCTTAAAAACTTCGTATCAAGATTGGTTTCATCTTCAAACCACCCAATATTTTTTTCTTGCAAAAAGTCTATAAGTTGTTGTTTAGTAAAATCAAGCAAAGGTCTAAGTAAAATTAAATTTTGATAATTTGCAATATTTTGCATTGCCGACAAACCATCTAAACCACTACCTCGAAATAATCTAATTAAAAAGTTTTCAGCCACATCATCAAGCTGATGACCTGTCGCTAAAAAATTAATATTGTGCTGGTTGCAATAATCAAGCAATAAATCATAACGATGTTGGCGAAGTTGTTGCTCAATATTGCTAGTTGGCACTAAACTTGGATTTATATGTAGCAAGGCATTCTTAATATTAAGTTGTTGTAATTTTTGTATGACTTTTTGCGCTTCTTGATTAGATATTTCTCGGTAATTATGATTCACAACCACAGCAACTAAATTAATAAAATGTTGTTGGCAAAAATCAAACAGCAAAATCGCCAAAGACATAGAATCAGAGCCTCCAGAAACTGCTACGGCTATATTTTGTTGATTTTTTGGCAAGTTAAAAAATTTTAACCGCTCTAAGATTTGTTGGAATTTTATAAAAAAAAGATTGTTAATTTTAGTTGACATATTTAATATTAAAAAATGATTCACAATTTTTTTCACCAAATTATGGCAAAATTATTATTTAACTTCTTGTTTTTGCTATGTTTTTTAACTCAAGTATCAACTACTTTTGCTCAAAATAACGAGCCAAATATTGTTTTATCATTAGAGCAATATTTACAACAAGTGCAAAGTAAAAATCTTAATATCATTGCTTATAATCAGCAACAAATTAGCAACGAAAAACTAGCCAAAAAATCGCAACTCATCACTGCAATTAAATTTTATAGCTTTAGCGAACGATCTTTTGCCGAACAAAACCAAGCCTTACAACTTTTTAGATATAGTAAATTATATAATCAAAATAATCAAGTTGGCTTAAATTATCAATCAAGCTATGGTTTTGAAACTAATTTAGCTTATTCTCTTAACAAAACCAACTATAAAAATTTAATCTTAAATAACAACAATAATAATCCTCTTTTCAGAAGCAATAGTCAAGCAACATCAAGCATTGAGTTAAATTTTGCATTGTGGCAAAATTTTTTAGGCAATAAAACCAAAGCAAATATTTCTAGTATTTATAACCAGCATCAATTTATCAAACTAAACTCTCTTGGTTTATCAATGCAAGAAAAAATCGAGGCCGAAATTGCTTACTGGCATTTATTTTATTGTCAAAAAAATGTAATAATTCAACAACAAGCATTAACTAGTGCTAATAAAATTTTTGATTATTTATATAAAAAATCTCAAATGAATCTTGCCGAAACCAATGATGTTTTACAAGCAAAAGCTATGGTACAAACTAAAAAACTCAATCTCTCGCAAGCTAAAAACCAATTAAATCAGGCAAAAATAATTTTTAATCAAAAACGTAACATTAATAATCAAGAAGTTTCTGAAAACATATCAGAGCCAAATATTGCTAGCTTGCAAAGTTATCTATTTGAGTCAGATCTTCAAAAACAAAGTCCACAAAATCCTTTTTTACTAGCTCAAAAAAATAAAATGCAAGCCAATATCGCTCTTGCTGAAATCGAAAAAGAAAATCAAAAACCAATGCTAAATTTATATGGCTCTTATGCTCGAAATGTTGCCGAAGCTAATACCAAACTGGCTTTTAACAATTCTTTTGATAGTAATAACAGAGCCAATTCTGGCAATATTGGTATTCAATTTTCTATGCCTATTAATTTTGCATTAACCAATCAAATTATCGAAGGAGCCGAACAACAAATCTTAGCCGAAAAAAATCAATATCAACAACAACAACTTCAATATCAAAATACTTGGCAAAACTTAAATATTAACGGCATTGCTTTACAAGAAAACTTAAAATTAGCTCTCGATATTTTACAAATACAAAAAAACAAATTAAACCAAGAAAGACTATTATTAAAAAAAGGTCGAACTTCCACTTATCAAATTTTAATGTTTGAACAAGATTTTTCCTTGGCCGAAGCTAATTTATGGCAAATTATTTATCAATTACAACAAACTATCGCTAGTCGCCAAATTTATAACCTATAACTATGAATATCACCCAACTCTCTATTAAAAGACCAGCTTTTATTACCAGCATCATGATTGCAATTATCACTGTTGGCTTTATTGCCTTCAAAAAAATGCAGGTTGAGTTATTTCCAGATATCGATATTCCAGTAATTTTTGTTGGCACCACTTACAACGGAGCCTCTCCTTCCGAAATTGAAAGCCTAGTTACCAAACCACTAGAAGAAGAAATCTCGGCAGTTTCTGGTATTAAAAAAATACTTTCGCGAAGCTTAAAAGATACTAGTCAAATCATTGTTCAGCTTTATGCCAACACCAATATTCGCTATGCCGAACAGCAAATACGCGATAAAATCAATCAAGCAAGAGAAAAACTCCCTGAAGATATCAAAGAACCAATAATTCGTAGAGTCGATCCCGCAGATCAACCAATAATCACGGTAGTTCTTACTTCTAACTTGCCAGAAGCTGAAGCATTTGATTTAGCCGATAATTTTATTCGCCCAAGATTAGAACAAACCGCCGATGTTGGTATGGTTGAAATTATTGGGGCAAGAAAACGAGAAATTCAAATTTTACTCGATCAAAACAAGCTTAAGAATCACGAGATATCTTTATTGCAAATCAATAAACAATTAGCTAGCTCTGGGCAAAATGTTTCTATCGGAACCAAAGATTACCAAGAAAGACAACGAGTATTTCGTAGCATTAGCGAATTTAATGATTTATCACAAATCAATAATTCATTGATAAGTTTTTATTCTAACGAAGTACCAGTAAAAATAAGCAATCTTGGTGTAGTTACCGATTCTTTAGAAGAAGCCACTTCACAAGCTTTTGTTGATGGTAAAAGATCTTTATTTTTAAATGTTTATCGACAGTCCGATGCCAATATTATTAATGTTGTTGATGGTATTAAACAGCAAGTAGCTAAAATCTCTAAAGAGTTTACTCAATCAAAAAATAATATACAAATCAGCACCATCAAAGATGCCAGTCTTTATATTAGGGGCAATATCGCCGATATTTACGAAGCTATTATCATTGCGGTTATTCTTACAGTTATTACCGTGTTATTTTTTTTAAAAAATATTCGAGCAACCATTATTACCGCCATTTCTTTACCTATTACTCTCATTGGCTCTTTTATTATAATGTATTCTGCTGATTTTTCGATTAATATTATTACTATGTTAGCATTAAGTTTGGCGGTTGGCCTACTAGTTGATGATGCCATTGTGGTAGTTGAAAATATTTATCGAAAAATAGAAAGTGGTTTAAGCCCCAAAGAAGCTGCTATAGCTTCTTCACAAGAAATTTTAATGACGGTAGTAGCAATAACGGCGGTTGTTGTTTCGGTTTTTACTCCAATTTCATTTTTAAAAGGCATTATTGGGCAGTATTTAAAACAATTTGGCTTAACCATTGCCTTTGCTATGCTAATTAGCTTGGTGGTGGCAATTTCAATTATTCCAGTTTTATGTGCCTATCTATCTGGCAAAAATTATCAAAAACATACTCAAAACGAAGGCAAGCTAGAGTTATTTTACGAAAAAATTTTATATTTTTCTATTTATAATCCAGGTAAAATTTTATTCATTACTTTTGTTATTTTAGCAATAAGTTTTGTAGCTTTTAGTAAAGTACCAAAAACTTTTATGTCAGAAAGTGACAACGGCGAAATTACCATTAGTCTCGAACTACCTGCCGATTCTAATCTTAACAAAACCACTCAAACCGCTCTTGATATCGATAAAATTATCAAGCAAAACTCCGAAATTTTAGTTTCAGCAGTAACTAGTGGCACAATGTCTAAACAAAATAATCGTGGCGAAATCTATGTTAAGCTTAAACCAAAAAAACAACGCTCAATTTCTACTACCGATTTTAAAGAAAAACTACGTAAGCAAATTGTTGATTTTAAATTTGCCAATCCTGTGGTAAAAGATTTCGATCCTTCTGGTGGAGCTTCTCGAGGTCAACCTTTTAATTTATTTTTAATTTCTAACAACAAAGAGTCACTTGAAAATTTTGCTAATAAATTATTTAAATATTTACAACAAGATATTCGTTTAAAAGATCTCGATACCAGCAATAAAGCCACCAGAACAGAATTTGCCATTATCATAAACGATGCTAAAGCAAGGGCTTTTGGGGTTAATCCACAAAATGTTGGCAACGAACTTAGGGGCTATGTAGCAGGCTATACACCAACTAAACTCAAGCAAAATGGTCTTGAATATAATATTAGGCTTCAATTGCAACCAAATCAACGAGATATCAAAGAAAATTTTCATAAAATTTATGTTGCAAATTTAAATAATAAATTAATCAAGCTAGCTGATATTGCTACCATTACCGAAAGTATTGAGCCAGCCACTATTAACAGGCAAGATCGAGGCAGATACATTCAAATTACCGCTAGTCTTGCTAATAAAGTTGGTTTAGGTAATGTTATTTCAGATATCGAGCAAAAATTTAGCAATCCAAATTCCGAAATAAAAATACCTACCGATATTCGTTATAATTTTTCTGGAGATTCCGAAAATATGCAAGATATGCTAACTTATATGAATATAGCTTTACTACTTTCTATTGTGTTTATTTATTTAATTTTAACCAGTTTATACGAATCTTTCGTGGTGCCATTTACTATTTTATTAGCTTTACCTTTGGCATTTTGCGGAGCTTTCTATGCTTTATTTTTTGCAGGAGAATCTGTTAACATCTTTACAATGCTGGGTATTTTTATGTTAGTAGGAGTTTCTGGCAAAAACTCAATTTTATTAATCGATTATACTAACAAACTTATCGAATCTGGCAAAACTCGCCATGAAGCTTTAATAATTGCTGGTAAAATGAGGCTTCGCCCCATCTTAATGACTTCTTTCGCCTTAATTGCCGGCACTATACCTGTGGCTATTGGTTTTAGCGAAACAGCATCTATGCGCACTTCAATGGGGGTGGCTATTATTGGCGGTTTGATTTCTTCTACCCTGCTTACTTTAGTTGTAGTGCCAGCAGTTTTTGGCTACATCGAAACCGCTAAAGTTTTTTTAAAAAAATTCTTAACCAAATTAGTAGAGTAGTTATTTTTAGTTTATGTTTATCAAAGCTCTTACTTTTTTTTTAGTTTTTCTATTTTCTATCTCAATTGCCCTTGCTAATCCTTTTATTATTGAAGTTGTAGGTAATCAAAGGGTAGAAACTAACACAATTTTAAACCAAATCGATACTCATAAACTTTCTCATTCTACAAATACTGTTCAAGAAATAAATATAGCAAAACAACAATTAATAGTTCTCGATTTATTTAGCAACATTAATATTTTTTTACAGCAAAATAAAATTATCATTGAAGTGCAAGAAAATCAATTTATCACCGAGATTAAATTTATTGGCAACAGCAAACTTTCCGATGAGATTCTAAACAACGAATTAATTTTAAAAAAGAAAACTATTTTTTCTATCAATAAACTAAAACAAGATCTCAAAAACATTCAGCAAATCTACTTAAAAACTGGTAAATTTCTAGCTCATATTCAACCAAAAATGGTTATGCAAGAACACAACAAAGCCGAATTAATTTTTGAGATTGATGAAGGTCCTAAAGCCAACATCAAAAATATTTACTTTACTGGCAATAAAGCTTTTAGTAAAAACGATTTAGCCGAACAAATTTCAACTAAAAAAACTCTTTGGTGGAAGTTTTTATCTACTTCCGATATTTATGATCCAGATAAACTACAATACGACAAAGATTTGCTTACCCGGTTTTATTATAGTAAAGGTTATGCCGATTTTACAATAATCGAAGCAACTGCCGAAATTAATCAGCTTCACAACCAATTTTTTATTAATTTTTTATTAGAAGAAGGGGAAATTTATCACTTAAAAAACATCGAAATTGTTAATCAAATTCCAAATTTTGATGCTAGCATTTTACAAAAAATTATTAAATTCAAAGAAAATGATATTTATAATGCCAATTTAATCGAAGAAACCATCACTCAAATGAGCGAAATTTTATCACAAAACTCTTATGCTTTTACCAATATTGAACCAATTATTAAAAAAGATTCTAAAAATCATCAAATAAATTTACAGTTTCTACTCAACGAAACCCCCCGAATATATATCGATCAAATCAACATTACAGGTAACACACGTACAATCAACGAAGTAATACTGCGTGAACTCAGAATTAAAGAAGGCGATCCTTACAACACCATAAAATTAAATCGCTCCAAACAAAGATTAGAAAATCTAGGCTTTTTTGAAAAAGTCGATTTTAATATCCAAAGAATTAACAACACCGATAAAGTTATTTTACAAATTAAAGTAAAAGAGAAAAAAACTGGCGAACTAAATTTGGGCCTAGGCTATTCAACAGTTAACAAATTTAATATTAATACTGGCATTAAAGAAAATAATTTATTTGGCACAGGTCGACAAATTGGTATTAATTTGCAAAAATCTTTTACCACAGTAAATGCCGAATTTAACTATACCAAACCTTATTTTTTTAATCATCCAATTGATGTTGGTTTTGATTTATTTAAATATCGCATCAACAAACGAAACTCTCTAGTCTATGATCAAAATAACTCTGGTTTTAAAATTAATGCCAATTATTCTATTACCGAATTTTTAACTCATCAAGTTACTTACAACCGCACCAATCAAAATATTGGCAATATCGATACCAACTCTTCTTTTGCCATCAGAAATTTACAAGGCAATTTTGTTTATTCTGGCATCGAGCATAGTTTTTTATATGATAAACGCAACAACAGAATCGATCCTAAAAGTGGCTACTTTTTTTCATTATTACAAGCTTATAACGGTCTTGGCGGTAATATCAAAACATTAAAACACGAATTTTTTGCTGGTTACTATCAACCAACCTTTAACCAAGATCTAATATTCAAACTGCTTTTTAAAACTGGTGTTATAGATGGTTTAGGGCAGGCGGTTTTAAGCAATAATAATTTCTTTTTAGGTGGCGATAATTTTCGTGGCTTTGAATATGCAGGAATAGGTCCGCGTACCTATTTAAACGGTAGCCCTAAAAATGGCGAAGCAGTTGGTGGCAAAATATATTATATCGGCACAGCAGAATTTCGCTTTCCTTTGGGTTTACCAAAAGAACTAGGTATTTATGGTTCATTATTTTCTGATAACGGGGTATTAAAACAAACCGATATTCATAGCACGCCAATTGCTAATTCTGGCAATTTTCGCTCTTCTTATGGCTTAAGCTTTGCTTGGGCATCTCCTATGGGGCCAATTAGACTTGATTTTGCGAAAATTTTAAGAAAAGCTTCTTACGATCAAGTGCAGAATTTTCGCTTTAGCATCGGCACTAGTTTTTAACAATAAATCACAGAACTTTTATAGCAATGTTTTCATTTAAAAAATAGCTAGCTTTTTTATGTTGCTAATTTTAAAATAAACAGCATTGTTTTAAAAAATTGCCAAAAAACACTACCCATGACTAACCTTTTTACCCAAAAATCGCTAGATGTTGCTAATTACCAGCAATTATCCGATGCCGATATTATAAACATCCAAACCAATATTTTAGCC
>CAMAWV010000013.1 GCA_945862075.1 Rickettsia typhi
TTAAATAAAATCTTTTGGCAAAAAATGAATTCGCTAAAATATTATCTATGGCAAAAATCATGTCAATGGCATAGGATCTTTTTGGGGCTATTGCAAAAGAAGATTGGCAAAATTTATTGGCAAAATTTAATGGATTAACCGATGAAAAGCTTATCTTTCATTTAAAAGAAAGTGAGTTTCTCTTTCTGATACTTCTCGTACTTCTCGCAAAGCACTTGCATCAAGAGCATCAAGATATAAACCAGTAATGGCACCAGTAGCAACAACAGCAGCAGAAGAAACAAGAGCGTCATTTATAATGGCATTTGCAACTCCATTTGTCAAAACTATACCAAAAACACTCAATAACAAAGCAGTAGGAAATAAAACAAGGCCAAGAACAAGTGAAACACCAAATGTAGCAACAACGGTACCAAGCAACATGTATAGGGGGGGTTTCAGGTAGTCTAGTTGATAATCTTAATGGTAATACTAATAATTCTTCGATAAAATGGATAGTTATTTTAATAAAAAAATGTTAATATATTTTTATGCATTTATTTTTTATTATCAGGTATTTTTTAATTAAATTTTAAATATTTTTAGCCAGAAATATACAATTATTTTAAGTATTTAAAAATGGTAGTTGATATTATTTGCAAAAGTTTGACACTATAATGATTTAGTAAAATTATTATCTTGTATTTTAATTTGGGAATTGATACAATTAAATATAGCTTGTGTAAACGAGATATGGTAATAAAGATGCTTCATAATAACCATGATGGACCTGGGGGCAGTTCCCAGCACCTCCACCAATTTTATTTATGGGGGTGAATAGCTTTCGACATTTGCTAAAAGGGGTGTTTTTACTCAGCCTAGATACCGCTGGTTATGAGTTTGCAAAAATTTATAACATAAGTTCAAAAACAATAAATGCTAACGATAACGTTGCTAATGATAATTTCGAACTTGCAGATAATGTGGCTAATGCTGCTTTTGCATAAATGAATTATCGGGGCTTGCCTAGTTGCCTGTCAACAGAAAACTAGGCTCATTAAAACTAAATGTTGGCATCTCAAGTTAACTTCGTAAATCGGCATTATTGTTTAGATCGATATTTAAAATCATTCCAAAACCAATCATCATAGAGCCAATAATTGTGCCGCCATACGAAACAAAAGGTAGAGGAGCTCCTACCACAGGTAATAATCCCATCACCATACCAATATTAATAAACATATGCACAAAAAAAATATTTATTACTCCCATAACCAAAAGCCTACCAAATTCGTGTTTAGTTTTTAGAGCAATATTAATGCAAATGCCAATAATAGCACAATAAACAATAATCGTACCAACTCCACCTAAAAAACCCAACTCTTCGGTAAGCATTGTAAAAATGAAATCTGTTTGTTTTTCTGGTAAAAAATCGAGTTGACCTTGAGTGCCATTTAATAAACCTTTGCCAAACATTCCGCCCGAACCAATGGCGATTTTAGATTGAATAATGTTATAACCGCTACCTAAAGGATTGCGACTAGGATCAAGAAAGATAAGTACTCGTTCTTTTTGATAAGTATGTAGCAAAAAATGCCAAGCAAAAGGAATGGCTAGCAAAACTACCACTCCTGCTGAAACAAACTTCCACATTCTAACGCCTGCCAAAAACAAAACTGAAATTCCTACCATAACCAAGATAGTCGCAGTGCCTAAATCTGGTTGATGAAAAATAAATCCTGCTGGTATTAAAATTAGTAATAACGGCATAATCACAAACTGAATTTTACCAATATTTTTAGTATCGGTGTTGTAAAAATAACGAGCCAAGGCAAAAACGGTACAAACCTTCATTAATTCAGATGGTTGTATTTTGATAGGTCCTAAACGAATCCATCTAGTGGCTCCCATTGCGTTATGGCTTAACTGCTCCATAATATCAACAGTAATTACCATTGCCAAAGCAAGAGCATAAAACCAATAAGAAGCTTTAAACCAGATTTTAATATCGGTAATGGCAATTAGAATCATTAGCGGAAAAAACAAACAAAAAAAGCCTATTTGTCGCATTGGCCACGGATAAAATGAGCCACCAGCAGCCGAATATAGCACAACGAAGCCAATAAAAGCTAATGTAGTAATTAAAGCAACTAAAAGCCAGTTTAGGTTTTCTAACTTTTGTAAAACCGACATTTTTTCTTGATTAAGAGGTTCCATAGAAATGTTTAGATAAAAAAAAATAAACCAAGTATTAAATTTTGCTTGATTAAAAATAAAAGATTATTAAAGTTGTTTTAGTTTTTGTAAAGAAAAATTTAACATCACATAATGTCTAACGATCAAAATTATAAAAAAGTTAAAACATGGTATTCTAATCGCTATCAAACTGTTTTTATACAGAGAAACATTTTGTTTCTATTAGCCTTTATATCTATATTGTCGGTGGCAGTTGCCGTAATGTTTGTTAAGCAAGTGCTTTCGTCGAAAACTCTCGAACCTTATGTAATAGAACTCGATAAATCAACTGGCATGACCAAGCTCTTGCAACAGCCTAATAATAATAATTTAGGTGTACCAATTGCTGGTTCTGGTAATGAGTTTAGTTCTCTTGAAAAATATTTTTTAAACGAATTTGTTCATGCTTATTTTAGCTTCGATAAATCTTCTTATTTACAAAAAAAAGAAAAAATTCGCTTATTTTCTACTCCAAATATTAATTCTGGGTTTTTATCAAAAGTTAATCCCGAAACCTTTAAAGAAGGCACTATTGAGGTGAGAGTTAAAAGTATTACTAAACAAGCCTCAAATAAAGCTGTTCTTACTGTTGTGCAACAAGTAAACAACATACCAAACACTCCTTCTGGTAAAAAAATTACAGAAGTTATTATTGATTTTAATTTTTATCCAGACGATAAAATATTTACTCCAGAAGAAAGATTAATCAACCCATTGGGTTTTGAAGTTTCTGCTCTTGAAACTAAAGAAAAATTATATGAAGAATAATTATAATAAAGAACTATTTATTGATCTTTACTCCAAATTTTTGGCACAAGCTTTTTTAATGTTTTTTGCTTTAGTTGGTTGTGCTTTTGCCCAAACTCCTATTACTACCGATTCGAGAATTCGTACTTTAGTTTATAATCCAAACGAAGTTTATGAGTTAAAATTTTATTATAATTATCAGTCTTTCATTGAATTTGCCGAAGACGAAGAAATTGAAACTATTTCTATTGGCGAATCATTTGCTTGGAGATTAACTCCTTCTGGCAAAAGGCTGTTTATCAGGCCCTTGGCAGTAGCAGCTCATACTAATGTCACCATTATTAGCAATAAACGCACTTATCATTTCGATATTCGCTCCGACGAATACACTGGAAAAGCCGATGAAGATTTAGTTTATACTGTGCGGTTTTTTTACCCGCAAATTGGGCAGTCTTTACCAATGCCTCCGCAACTTGCCTTACCAAATGTAGCAGTAAAAATACCAACTCCTGCACCAGTAGTTGTGCCTCTTCCTGTTGCTTTACCTCCTGATAATAATACTCAAAACCCTAGAATCAGAATAGACGAGCCTCTGCCAGGTGTTATTGAACGCAATCCAGAAGGAAACGAGCTAAACTTTGATTACAGTTTTGCAGGCAGTGCCGAAAATATTATGCCAACCAAGGTTTTTGATAATGGCATTGAAACCAGCTTTCAATTTGCTAATGATAATTTGGTGATACCAACTATCAGTTCCGTTGATGTTTCTGGTAAAGAAACTCAAACTACCTATATTATGCGCGATAAATATGTGGTGGTGCCAATGGTTGCCAAGCAATTTACTTTACGAATTGGCAACGATTTGTTGTGTATTTATAATATTAAATCACTTAAATAAACGTAAAATTAAATATTTTTTGTGAGTAAATTTTATAACAAAATTAACATGTATTTCGTTTATCTTTTTAATCTTGTCCAAAAATAACTAGTTCTTCGAGTTGGCTTTTTATAATTTCTTCTTGCGTTGTGGCAATATGTAGCAAGGCATCGCCTTTATTAATTAAAGGGCAAAGCATTAAACCAATTACAATACCACCAAGATGGCTTTGCACAGCGATTCTGTTTTCGCCAAATTGATTTGAAATATGACCTATTACTTGATCTTTTTGAACATTTTCTCCAGGTTTTACTAAACTAGTAAAAATACCGCTTTGCACCGCTCTAAGCCATGAGCTAGATTTGGCAATAAAAACCTCGGAAGAATTTTTGTTAATGTAAGTTTTTGGGGTTTTATTTAGCATTTTGATTTTTTTCATTACTTTTAAAATGCCATTTACTCCAATTTCAATACTCTCTTCGTCGAATTTTAGTCGTTCACCTGCTTCATAAATTAATATTGGCATTTTTAATTGCGAAACCGCACTTCTTAATGAGCCATCGCGCAGGTTTGAATTTAAAATAATAGGAGCATTAAATTTTTTTGCCAAAGATAAATTAGTAGAGTTTTTAATGTTAGTGCGTATTTGTGGATAATTAAACCTATTGCTTGAGCCTGTATGTATGTCGATGCCGTAATCAGATTTTAACACAATCTCTTGCATAAATTTATAAGCAAGTTGCGATGCTAAAGAGCCATTTTTCAACCCCGGAAAACAACGATTTAAATCACGATTATCTGGCAGATACCTAGAATGCTGACTAAAGCCAAAAACATTTACAATAGGAATGGCAATTAGCATGCCGTTAATTTTGCTTTTGTGCAGAAAAGCAAGTAGTCTTTTAATAATTTCGATGCCGTTTATTTCATCGCCATGAATAGTGGCGCTTACAAATAAGGTTGGGCCGTCTTGCTTACCGCGTATAACCTCGATAGGCATATTTAATGGAATAAAATCGTGCATTTTACCCATATCAAGGTTGATTCTTTGGCTTTTACCTTTGTTAATAAAAATGCCGTCTATAGTGTATTTGTTAGAATCATTCATTAATTTATGTTGAAATTTTTGGTGTGGCTAAAGCATAAGATAAAATTTTATAACATAATTTAGCAGTAAGAAAATCGCAAGAATGTAGTGCTTTTTGTGGCGCAAGCTCAACTACATCGGCACCAACAATTTTAGAAAATTTAGAGGCTTCTTTGATAATATTTATGGCATCATACCAAAACATGCCACCTGGTTCTGGAGTGCCTGTGGCTTGCATTAAGCTAGAATCAAAACCATCAATATCGAAAGTGATAAAAACAGGACGATTTTTTGTAGCATTAATTAAAGGTTCAATAATTTTTTCGATTTGCCAATTTTTTATATCTTTGGCAAAATGCATATGTATTTTATGGCGATTTGCCTCTAGATAAGGAATTTCGGAAGCAGAAATATTGCGAATACCACATGAAACCAAGGTAGAGATAGGGTTATCCATAACTCGTCTTAAAGCGGCCGCATGTGAAAAATGCTCGCCATTATAACCATCGCGTAAGTCGGCATGAGCATCGAAATGCAAAATTGCTAGATCTGGGTATTTTTCAACAAATGGGCGAATACTACCTGCGGTAATAGAATGCTCACCACCTAAAATTAGTGGAAATTTATTGGCATCAAGCACTTGTTTGGTAATGCTGGCTAGTTGGTTTAAAGCAACAGGAATGTTAGTGAAATCAATTTTTGGTTCTTGTAAGGTTTGCACTCCATATTGTAAATAAGGTTCGCACCAAAATTCTTCATCAAAAAGCTCGGTTTGATGAGATGCTTTAATAATTGCTTTGGGACCATTTTTAGTGCCACCTTTATAACTCACCGAATTTTCTAAGCCAAACGGAATAATTATTGCTTGTGCTTGATGTGGATTGTTTAAATATGGCTCTTCAATACCTAGAAACCCTTTTTTTTGAGGCATGAAAGCTAAATTAAGTAATGGATTATTGTTTTTTTTTGCCATAAAAACCAAAAAAATAAAATTCTTGCTAAAATTGCTTTACATCAATATTGTATTTTAAGTAAAATCAAAAATCTAGCAATTTATTCTATAAAATGTCTCACAAAATTAATTTAACAAAATATTGGCAAAAACAACAAAACAATAGAGCGTTCTCAATTGTTGAAATATCAATAGTTATACTGATAATTTCGTTGCTTATGGCTGGTATTTTAAACGGCACTTTTTTAATTGGCGATGCTAGTTTAGCGACTGCTCAAAAATTAACTACTAACTCTGATGTTAATAATATGGAAAGCCTAACTTTATGGCTTGAAACTTCTTTTTCTAGTTCTTTAGAAGCTCAAAATAATGCAAAAATAGAAAATAATGTTAAGATTGCGAGTTGGAAAGATATTTCACCTTTAAAACCAGTTACAAAAAGACTTAATCTTACTCAACTAACCAGTAATAATCAGCCAGAATATAAAGAAAATGTAACAGAAGGCTTGCCGATGCTTTATTTTAAAGGATCTAGCAATAATTTTTTAGAATTTACAAGTCAAAATATTGTTTTAGCTGATGTTTTACAAAATAATCAAGCTACTATTTTTATGGTTTATATGTTTGATAAATCTGCCAATGGCACAAGATTAGTGAGATTCGGCACTACAGATGTAGTTAATTTTGGCTACGATAACAGAAGAATTGCAATAAAATTTGCCGACGACACTTTAACAGAAGGTTCTGATTCTTTAAAGCTAGAAACATTGCAAATGCTTACCGCCGTTAAAAATGCTAACAATATTTCGCTTTATTTAAATGGCAATAGGCGAGCCTCATCAACAACATCTAATTCTACAATTAGCGATAATAATTTTGGTAATGCAGGCATTATGAGAATTAGAGTTGGTGAAAATTTTATAGGTTGGCTGGGCGAAATTTTAGTGTTTAACACAGCACTTGGCAACAAAGAAAGATTACAAGTTGAACAATATTTATTAACAAAATGGAAAATTAAAAAATAAATTATGTTAAATAAAAAACATCAAAATGGGCAGATTAAAAATAAACAAGCCTTTTCTATAGTTGAGCTTTCTATTGTGGTGTTGATTTTGGGTGTTATGCTTGCTGGAATTATTAATTACAATAATTTTGTGCTAAAAGCTTCTTTGGTTTCTGCTAGAAAAATTACTAAATCTAGCGCTATTATTAAAATTGAAAACCTAGCTTTGTGGCTTGATGCTACTGCCCAAAATTCTTTTAAATCTGATGAGTTAGCAAACACTGTTTTTTTAAACGATATTTCCGATAAACAAACTATTGGTTGGTGGCAAGATGTTAATTTACAAAAAGTTTATCCTGCTCGGTTAAATTTTACTGCTAATAATTTAGTTAATCGACCAAAATATTGGGTTTCGGCAATCAATAATTTACCTGCTCTTTATTTTGATGGTAATGATTTTTTAAGAATTGAAAATTTATCAACTAGCAACATTGCTAGCGAAAATGAAATTACTATTTTTGTGGTGCAAAATGTTAAATCAAGCAACTTGGCTACTTTTACTATTAATTCAAGCACTCAAAATGCGGCAAATTCAGGAGAGAGAATTATGTTAAATGCTTATTACAATAATCATTTTTATTTTGATTTTGGCAATTATAATAGCCTTGATAGAGTAACCAAAAATTATACCAGTCAATCTTATTTGGCAAAACCGCAACTTATTTCGGCTATCAAAAACGGCAACAACTCGAGTTTTTACATTAATTCTAAACTAGAAGAAACTCAAAATACCACTTCTTCGCTTAATACTTCATTAGAACGATATCTAGAAATAGGCACTTCTTTTGATGGCTATATTGGTGAAATCTTGATTTTTAACCGAGCTTTAAAAGCAAGAGAAAGAATGCTGATAGAGAGATATTTATTAAATAAATGGAAAATTAAATAATTTATCTATTGACATCGATAAAGTTTTTATTTTATTATTTTGTTTTATTATTTTATAACTTTTACAAATTTTAAAACAAAAAAATATGCCCAATACAAAACAATTTTCGTCATCAGATGTAATGAAATCTTCATTTGAAAAACTTATTGAGGTTTTTAATGGAGAGGAATCTAAAAAATTTGAAAGCACAGAACAGGCAATTAAACCATTTGATGATTATATAAAATGTTTGGTTAAAAATAACATTGTGACAGAAAAAGATAAAAATTACTCTATAAATCCTGATTTTCATTCAATAATTGCAAATTTAACTGATACACAATTGCAAGAAATAGAACAAGTCACACAAAGTCTTGCTGTAGCAATACAGCCAGGAGAAAGAGCTGATGTAAAAGGTGATGATTTTCCTTTTCTTAAAGGAGTATCTCTTAGTTTTAGTGAAATATTAAAAAACTCCACTTCCGTTTCTTCTTCTGATGAAACAATAAGTGGAAAACATTGTGCTTTTGTCAGCATTTACAGTTTCTATTTTAGAAAAACAATTAGGATATACATTTGTTGATTATAGAGAAGAAAACGGAGTTATTATAGCTAATTTTCACAATAGCGGTAGATGTATAACTTTTGCAACTAAAGCAGAGCTAACAAAAGATAAACAAGGAGATTTGATGAGAGGAACTACCGATTCAAATATAAAAGTTTGTAGAATTCTTTCAGATCTTGGTTATCATCCTATTGCGTGTGTTAATAAATTTGATCAATTGAGGCAAGCAATACAGGGCGGATGCGAAAGTTTTAGTTCTGACCCGCTAACTCAAAATGCACAAAACCCTCTCGATGCAAAAGAGACCGCTATTAATATGAAAGAAATTGCCACTGCTCTTTCATTTTATTGTAAAAATCTTCAAAAATCAGCGCAAGAATCAGTGCAACAACCATCATTTTTTTGTTCAATTTTTGCTGCTTTTATTCCTTTTTCTTGTTTCGGCGCTAGAAGATGATGTTGATAAATATTGGCTTTTGAAAATAGTATAATGTGACTGTTACATTTCAAATTCTAACTTCATCTTTTTGACTAAAAAACTTTAAAAAGTCTCAAGCTGTATGGGTATATAGCTTTCATTTTTTAAAGTTTTTATTTTAAAAATCGTGTTGTCGCGTTAGCGCAACTGAAATTATATTGTTGTCGCGTTAGCGCAACTGAAATTATATTGTTGTCGCGTTAGCGCAACTGAAATTATATTGTTGTCGCGTTAGCGCAACTAAAATTATATTGTTGTCGCGTTAGCGCAACTGAAATTGATGCATTGTCGCGTTAGCGCAACTGAAATAATGGAAAATTAAATAATTTATTTTCCATTTTTAAATGCCATAGAGCTATTGCATTAGTAATTTGTCAAATCTAAAAAGATAGTTTATAATAACTCTTTATTCTCTTGCTTTTTTTTGCTCTAGTATTGGTGCAGAATGAGATTTTTGCATAGTTTTTGATGGTGGTTTTTCTTCTAAACAAAAATGTAAAAATGTGTTGATGATTTCATATTCAAGGGGATGTTCATTTTCTATTTTTTGAATACGATCTTGTCTAATTTTCTCGGCTTCTTCAAATGCTTTGTTTATTATTTGAGGTGTTATATCTTTAAGTAGTGTTGTAGATAATTTTTGCTCTACTAATTTTTGATTATAGCTATCTTCATCTTTGCATAATAATATTTGCAATGCTATATATGTTAAGTGTAAATTTTCAGATTCTAGTTGTAAATTTAATAAAGCAGATAATACTCGAGTTTTTGCATTATTTCTTGATAATAAAATCATGCCTTCTAGTATCTGTTTTTCTTTTAAATGTTGTTTTTGTTCTATTTCGTTATGTATTTCTTCAAGAAGCTTTGGTTGTTGTTTTAGATCTTGCAAAAATTGACCTGCTGAATAATTTTCTAGTATTGAAAATTTTGATATTTGTGATGATGGTTTTGATTGTGTCGGCATATTGATAAATAAATATAAGTTTTACAAGTGATTTTAACCTCTTTTATAACCATAGTGTAGGCAAGCAACACCGCAAGATAAATTTTGGTAGCTACTATTGATAAAACCTGCTTGATTGAGTAGCTGTAAAAACTGCTCTTGAGCAGGAAAAACCCTAATACTTTCTACTAAATATTGATAAGAATTAGCGTCGTTTAGCACTAGGCTTCCAATTTTTGGAATAACTTTAAACGAATATAAATCGTAAAGTTTTTGTAGCCATAAATCGTTGATTTTAGAAAATTCTAAACAAATAAGCTTGCCTTGCGGTTTTAAAACTCGGTAAATTTCGCTTAAACCAGTGGCAAGATTAGTAAAGTTGCGCAAGCCAAAAGCAATGGTTACTGCGTCAAAACTATTATCGGCAAAAGGCAGATTTTCGGCGTTTGCCACACAAAATTTTAAGTGATGAAATAAATTTTGGTTTATAGCTTTATCTTTGGCTATTTTTAACATTTCGGGGTTTAGATCGGAAAGGGTGATAGAAAAATTAGCAACACCAATTTTTTGAGCTTGTTTGGTAATTTTTAAAGCAATATCGCCTGTGCCAGAGGCAAGATCGAGTATTTGTTTGTGTTGGCTAAAATTTAGTTGTTGAATCATGGTGTTTTTCCAGAGTCGATGAATTCCTGCACTCATTAGATCGTTCATGAGATCGTATTTAGGGGCAACTGCCGAAAAAATTGCTTGCACTAAATTAGATTTACTAATAGAATCGACCATTTTAAAACCAAAGTTTGTTTTATTTTCCATATGTTTACTTGCGATTTTGATTTTGATTTACCACCACATTTAATTGCCCAAGAACCTTCGTTAAACAAAGCAAACACTAAAATGCTAGTGTTTAAACAACAGCAAATTATCGATGCCACGGTAAAAGATTTGGTTAATTTTTTACCGCAAGGTTGTGTTTTAGTGTTTAACGATGCCAAAGTGATTAAAGCTAAACTTACCGCCATAATTGCCAGAAATCGAGCAGTTTTAAATTTTAATCTTAATCAACAAATTAGCAATGATTTTCAACAAAATTCTTGTTGGACTGCACTTGCCAAACCCTTAAAAAAAGTGCAGGTGGGCGATTTATTACAAATTGGTGAAAATTTTTCTGCCACAGTACTGGCAAAAAATGGTAGTTTTCTTACTTTAAGTTTTTCTTGTAATAACATTGATTTGCTAAAAAATCTTGAAAAGTTCGGTCAAATGCCGTTGCCGCCTTACATCAAAACAACTAGTGAAAAAGATCACCAAAACTATCAAACAATTTATGCCAAAAATGGCATGGCAGTGGCAGCGCCTACGGCTGGTTTGCATTTTAACCAAGAGATTTTAGATTCTTTAAAGCAAAAAGAGATCACTCAAACTTTTTTAACTTTAAATGTGGGGGCGGGCACTTTTTTGCCAGTAAAAACTACTCAAATTGCCGATCATCAAATGCATCACGAAAGTTTTGTGTTAAACCAAGAAACTGCCGATATTATTAATTTAGCTAAAAAAGAAGGGCGAAAAATTATTGCCGTTGGCACTACTGCTTTACGTGTGCTAGAGGCTGTAGCAAACCAGCAAGGAAAGTTGCTTGCTAAAACAGGAAGCACTGATATTTTTATTTATCCGCCTTATCAATTTAAAATAGTCGATGGGCTTTTTACGAATTTTCATTTACCAAAATCAACACTTTTTATGCTTATTTCGGCTTTTGTAGGCAAAAAAAATGCTTTTACTATTTATAACCATGCTATCAAGCATAATTACCGCTTTTACTCTTACGGTGACAGTTCGTTATTGATGTAACATCATTTTCTGTGCAATAAACTCGTTGCAAAATAATTGTTCTCTTTTTAAAATACCACAAATTAAAACCACCACAAAAAAACTATTTGTTATTATCAAAAAAATAAAAATGGCTATCAAATTGAAAAAGCCATCGATAGCGAAATGCAACACATCAGCCAAAGACTTAATAAAAGAGTGAAAGAGTTTGCCGAAAGATACGAAAGCACCTTACCAGAAATTTTAAACGAATTGTTTACTATTTGCCTGCAAGTTTGCCTGCAAGTTTGATATTACACATCATAAGATATGATTGCATTAGGATATTGTAAAACAAGCCACTTTTGTTTCAGTGACACCTTCATATTCAGGGTTTGTTGGTTTGTTGTTTGGCTTTTCTTCTGCCAAAGAAGGTTTAGAATATTTTATACCTAAAGCATTAAATGCAGTCTCACAAGCATCAGGTCTTTTAAAGAATGCTTCTTTACGTTGTTGATGGTAAGTCATTAACTCACTAGGATTAGATGCCAAGCTCTCTTCCATATATTGAACAAGTTGCGGTACATAGTTTTGATCACCTTGCTCAAGGCACAGAGAGGCCTCAGTATGAAGTGTTTGTTTATGACCAGAAAACCCGACATCATATTGTTTTAAGTGGCAATGTTTACCTGATCCATGAATGAACGGTCTACCAGCTGATTCGCATGTTTCTCTGGAATTACATCCTTCAATAACCGGAGGTAGTGTTGTTCCCTTTAACATAAGGTGATCGAAAAATGTCTGCTGAAGGCATCCGGTATAAGCCACTATAACATCACCAGCTTTGTAGGCCCTCATGTCTACATCGCATTTTGTTAAATCAACGAAGTGAATATTATCGTTGCCACCTTTTACTTTCCTTATAAAATAAGCATCTAATGCAACTTCCTGAGGAAGTAGCAGTATGGAAGACTTACCTGTTTTTTGACTCAGCGAAAGATTGGCTTCCACGATTCTTTGCATTTCTATAGCTTCATCTAAATTCCCAGTTTCCTTCATAACTTTTAATTCTACGCTAAAATGCATTGCAGGATACAAACCATAGATAAGCTGGCTGTTAATCTCGGCGCCACTGGTAATATTTAGAATTCTTTGCTCTGTTGCAGATAAAACGATAGAAGATATATCTGGCAATTGAGATGTAGCCACAGATGACAGGCGCATTATGGACGCAGAAGGAAGTTGTGTTACAACACCATCCTGATCTGTTACAAAACATGAGCCTTGGTGCCAGTCAGTTGGCTCTAATCGAATATAAGACACTGCATTAAATTTTTTGGCTTTTGTATTTTCATTATCATAATCACTATCTTCTGCCGCACAAACTGCAAGATCTGCCTCAGGTAACTCAAGTTTACCCATGCTCCTATAATTATCAGGTAAAGACGATATTTTTACCGCCCCCAATCCTGCAACAATTCTAACCCCATCTCCGTTAGGTTCTGATGATTCAAATCCTGGAATCATACCAATTAATTGACAGCTTACCAAAAGTTTGTTATTTACGTACTCTTCTCCAGTTTTAGTGTTCAAAAGAGTTGAACCGAGACTATCACTGCATTGAATATCAAAAGTTCCTTTAAAACCCATCTCACGTAATTTTTGCATTAAGGTAATAGCGGCACGTTGGTGCCCAAAACCTCTTCCTGTGTTTACCACTACCCTTATCAAATCCATTTCATCAATAGATTTTTGTGTTTTTCTTGTTGCTAAAAGATAAGATTTAACAAATTCCTTCGTATCTCCATATGTTTTTCCTTCAACCATTTTAAACGCTTCGCCAGAAGAGAGTTCTGGGGTTCTTTTTTGAATATCGCTAACAGCATGCACAGTATGCTCCCCAAAATTATCAGTTAAAACTTGAACCCTTGTTAGACCAAGTTTTGTTATAGCATCAACTTCAATATTATTCAAATCACGGTATTTATTAAAACACTCCTGCAAATCACAACCTTTTTCTAGCTCTTTTTCGATAGCAACGACAGTATGACACCCAAAATTATCAGTTAAAACTTGTTTCCTTGTTAGACCACGTGTTGTTCCAAGATTTTGGGAATATGGATTTGGACGGTTAATATGTCTTTTCACTTGATCCCTTGTTAGACCAAGTTCTGTTCCAAGATCTTGGCAATATGGATGTGGATCGTTAATATGTCTTTTCATGATAAATGAAATAGTTTATATGTTAAAAAATATAATATATATAATATAAACGAAAATTGTAACATCAAATTTACAAATTGTCAAGTTATTTTCTTTAAATTTCTTCCAATCCCCAAATTTGTTTCAAATGTAAAACGATTTTTTTCTCATCGCAAACAAACTGGATCAAACTAAACCAAGTAGATCACTTGTGGCCAGATGTTAAAATAGCCTCGCACTTTAGCAGGTGGCAATTTTTTCAAGGTTCGAATTGCTTCTTTAAAAGCCAAAATTACTTTTTCTTCAGTCCAGATTTTTTCTTTATTTTGCATAGTTTTGGTTTGGTTGTTGTTTTTATTTTTGTAAATTTTATCGCCGATCCGCTTGATTATCTCTTTTTCAGCCCAATTTAATCTTTCATCATCAGCTTTGATGACCAAGATTTTATCATTGTTCCAGTCTTCGTGTTTTAGTTTTTCAGCATCGATTTGATTTGGTTGGATGCCACCAAGATTGCATCTGTAGTTAGAGCTTATAATAATATTGCCTCCGAAATGATAGAAGCAGGATATTTAGAGGCAGAAATTACAGAAATTAAAAAAAAGTTAGACGATTATTTAAAGCTCAGAGAAATAATACGTAGGGCTAGTGGCGAAACCCTAGATATTAAGGCATATGAAGCTGATATTAGATTTTAATTGATAATTATATACAGGCAGATTTAAGTAAAAGAATTGATAATTTTGAAAATAATACTTTACTAGAATTAATCAATAAAATTGGCATTGATGAAGCTATAAATGAATTACCCGAGGGCATTAAAAATAATCAAGAAACTGCTTCAGAAACTATTGCAAATAGCATTCGCCAAAACATTAGTGCAGAATATTTTACTAACCCAGCTTATTTTGAAGAAATGAGTAAAAAGAGAAATTCAAAACAAACTTTATGAGATCTTGCAAAATGATAATGAGGTTGCTAGAATTTTTGAGATCATCAAAGAAGCCCAATCAGAATATTAAAGTGCAGAAAAACCATTAAAAACATTGTATTATTAAAAATAAAATAATTAAATATTTGGCAAGATATTACCGATTTTGAAAGGTTTAATAATTGATTTAATGATAATAATCGCAGAATAAAACAAACAGAAAATGCCGAAAAAAAAGCGATCGAAGATATAAAAAAAATTAAAAAGGAAATAAAAGAAATTTTAAAGAGTAAAAAAAGTGAAAATAAAATCAAACTTAATATTTACAAATAATATTAAAATGCACCAAATAAATCTAGGCGACATTAACATTGATGTTATTTTAAAAAACATCAAAAATATGCATCTTACCATTTTACCCCCACTTGGCAAGGTGCGAATTTCTGCTCCAAAAAAAATGAAGCTCGAAAACATCAAGATGTTTGCTTTAACCAAGCTTGGTTGGATCAAAAAACAGCAGGTCAAAATGTTAAGCCAAAAAAGAGAGGCAAAAAAAGATTATGTAAACAACGAAGAACATGATTTTTTAGGTGAAAAATATTTGCTAGAAGTGGTGCAAACCAGCAAAAAACCTAGTGTAGAAGTTATTGACAGGCAGATTATTTTAAATGTGAAAGCAAATTTTACTCAATTGCAAATAAAAAATTTGTTGCAAAAGTGGTATCGCAGTGAACTGACGAAAATTTCTTGGCAACTTATTGCTAAATGGGAAAAAACTATGAATTTGCAAATCGCCGAGTTGCAAATTCGCCAAATGAAAACCAGATGGGGAAGTTGCCACATTCGCAAGAAAAAAATCACTCTTAATTTAGAGTTAGCTAAAAAACCTCTGCATTGCCTTGAATATGTGGTGGTGCACGAAATGGTGCATTTGTTTGAAAAAAAACATAACGACAGATTTAAAAACTACATGACTCACTATTTACCAAACTGGAAAGTATGCAAAAAACAACTAAATTTTCATATTGACTGTCAATGATTATTCCACTTGCTTTCTTGCCAATATTGATGGCTTGAAATTTCTTGCAACCTTGAAATGGTTCTAGTAAAATATTGTGGCGAATTAGGTATTTTGCATAGTTTATCGGGCTTGGTTTTAGCAAGAATTATCAAGGCAATTCTATGTTCATAAGCTTCATCAATAAACAACGAAAATCGTCTTAAAGCATTGATATCTTCTACATAAAAATAGGGCACTGTTTTTAAAAAAATTAAATCAAAATTCTGGCAAATTGCTCGATAATCATCGGCAGAAAACTGCTTATGGCATAATTGTTTAAAGCTAAAACAAGCGATATTTTCATAAGCCTGCTTAATTACAATATTTCTTTGCCAAATATGAAGATTTTTTATTTGTAAAGTTTTATTACTGGTTGTTGTTAACAATATTTGTTGAAATTTAGCTCGATTTTTCACATTACTAACAAAATAATATTGTTTTAAACCTATTTTTAATTCTCGGTAATCAATTTTTGAATTTAACTTATAACATAAACAATTTGGTAAAAAAATCTCGTTAATAAAATCAAGATAAAGTTGTCTTTGTAAGCCATTTTGATATAAATCTTGTGGGTGAAAATTAGAAGTAATCACTGCTATAATGTTATTTTGAAAAAAATAACTAAAAATTTTTCTTAACAACATGGCATCGGCAATGTCAATCACTTGAAATTCGTCAAAGCAAATGATTTTGCTATCGCCTACAATATTTTTTAAAGCTAATTGAATTTCTTGTTTTTGGTGATGTTGTGTAGTTCTGATTTGATGCAAATTACTATGTAGTTTTTGCATAAAAGCATGAAAATGATGGTATTGTTTTGGCAAAGAAAGTTGTTGATAAAATTTTTTCATAATTGTAGTTTTGCCACATCCCGGGCTACCATAGATATAAAAACTCTTATTTTTTTGTATTTTTTTAGTTTGCCAAAACATTATTTTATCTAAAAAAGATAATTGTTTATTTTTGGTAATTTGCCCTGCTATTTTGATTAATTTTTGCCACAATAATAATTGTTGCTCATCAAGATTCATAAAATAATTTATAAAGTGAAAATGGTGCAAAAATTTCTGCATCTCAAATTTATTTTCACAAATCGTAATTTTTTTTTTGAAAAAAGCAATCTTAAATAAAAAAAATATTGCAGTTTTAAGATTTATCAATACAATATTTGATATTTTCAAAAAAATTTAACTAAAATTATTACATTGTAATGCCAATTGATATAGCTAATTCTTATATTTTATCGTTGTTAGTTTTTCTGCCCTTATTGGCTGGTTGCTTCTTGCTACCTGTGAAGCTTAAAAACAATTTATTTTATTATTCTTATGCTGTTTTTGTTGCTTTAATTGAGTTAATTATTGCTATAAGTTTAATTTTTAAATTCGATTTTAATAACAAAAACAATTTTCAATTTATCGATAAATTTTCTTTAATGAGTAATCCAGATATTAATTATTTGGTTGGTCTTGATGGTTTATCTTTTCCTTTAATTTTACTTACTGTTTTATTAATTCCAATTTGCTTGTCGCTTAGCATAAAATCTATTAAGCATCGAGTTAAAGAATTTGTGATTTGTTTTTTATTTATTGAAACTTGTATTATTGGCTCTTTTGTTGCACTCGATATTTTTGCTTTTTATTTTTTCTTTGAAGCAAGTTTGGTGCCAATGTTTTTTATTATTGGTATTTTCGGCGGAGAAAACAGAGTTTATGCTACCTATAAATTTTTCTTATACACATTGGCTGGGTCGTTGTTTTTCTTAATTTCTATTATTGCTTTGGCTTTATATTTTAATACTGCCAATATCGAACTTCTTGCTAAAATATTACCGCAAAAACTGCCTTTGTTTTTTCAAAAAATATTTTTCATTTTATTTTTAGCTTCTTTTGCTATTAAAATTCCAATGTTTCCTTTTCACACTTGGTTGCCAGATGCCCATGTGCAAGCTCCAACAGCGGGCTCTGTTTTGCTAGCGGGGGTATTAATTAAAATGGGGGCTTATGCTTTAATTCGTTTTTCTTTACCATTTTTTCCGCAGGGTGCTCAATATTTTGCAAACTATATGCTTATTTTTAGTATTATTGCCATTATTTATGGCTCAATTGTTGCTTTGGTTCAAGAAGATATGAAAAAAATGATCGCTTATTCTTCTGTCGCTCATATGGGATTTGTTACTTTGGGTATTTTTAGCTTTACTCAACAAGGAATTAGTGGTGCGATGATGCAAATGATTAGTCACGGCTTGGTTTCTTCTGCTTTATTTATTTGTGTTGGTGTAATTTACGATCGTTTACACACTAAAAAAATAGCCGATTTAGGCGGTCTAGCTCATAAAATGCCACAATTTGCAGTGCTGGCATTTATTTTTACTATGGGAGCGGTTGGTTTGCCTGGTACTAGTGGTTTTGTGGGTGAATTTTTATCAATTATGGCGGTTTTTTCGGTAAATAAAATTTATGCTCTGCTGGCTGGCTTTGGTGTGGTTTTGGGTGCTTTGTACATGCTTATTTTATATCGTAAAGTTTGGCTACAAGAAATTATCAATCATAAAGTAAATAAAATTGCCGATCTTAATTTATATGAAAAAATATCTCTAATAATCTTGGCAACTTTAACTATTTTATTTGGTTTTGCTCCAAATTTGGTGTTGCAATTTTTTAACGATTATTCTTTAAATATTGTTAATATTATTTCTAATTCTAAAATATAGTTTCTAACATCATGAACTTTCAATTTTTGATACCCGAATTAACTCTTGTTATAGGTGCTTTTTTACTATTAATCATCGGAGTTTTTTATAAGCAAAAAACAATGTATGCCCAGCAAAATCTCTCAATGTTTTTGCATTTTTTAGCAATTGTTATTGTTGGTTTGGCTTTGGCTTGCTCCACAAAAAACTTTGTTGATCATGGCAATATTTTTAACTCTATGATAAAAGTAAGCCCTATCATTTGTTTGGCAAAAACTATTACCTTGATGTTGTTGTTAGTAGTAACCCTGATGGTTATTCGTTATGTTTTAGAAGTTGATAAATTTAGTCCAGAGTTTTTGTCTTTGTTATTTTTAGCAACAACAGGTGGCTTGATAATGATTTCTGCTAACGATTTTTTTGTATTTTATACTGGTCTTGAATTACAGGCTCTTTCCTGTTATGTTTTGGCATCGTTTAATCGCTGGTCGGTTAAATCTTCTGAAGCGGGTATTAAATATGTTATTTTAGGTAGTTTAGCATCTGGCTTGTTGCTTTATGGTATTTCTTTGGTTTATGGTTATAGTGGTAGCACTAATTTTATCCAGCTTAACGAATATTTAGCAAGTTTTAACAAAGATAATTATCCGCCAATTGCTTTAATTTTTGGCTTTGTGCTTATTGCGGTTGCTTTATTTTTTAAGATCGCTTCCGCTCCTTTTCATATGTGGGCTATTGATGTTTACGAAGGTGTTCCAACTGCAGTAAATGCTTTTTTTGGTACTGTGATTAAATTTACTACCATCATTGCTACCACAATATTTATAATAAATTTATCACTGGTAATTTTAGCAAAAATTTTACTTTTGGTTGGTTTTATATCTGTGGTAATTGGCAGTATTGGAGCCATTGCGCAGCAAAACATTAAAAGGCTTTTTGCCTATAGTTCGGTGGCAAATGTGGGATTTATTCTATTAGCCACTTCTACTTTGCAAAAAGAAATCTTTCCTAATATTTTGATTTATGCTACTATTTATTCTTTTATTTCGCTTGGTTTATTAGCATTTCTTAATATTGTTTTAAGTGCCAATAATCAAGAATCCGATCTTGAAAATCGCAAAATATTTAGTATCACTGCTCTCTCCGGTTTGTCTAAAACTAATCCTGTAATTGCTTTTTGTTTGACAATCTATTTGTTTTCCATTGCTGGTATTCCGCCTTTGGCTGGTTTTTTTGCTAAGTTTTATGCAATAAAATCAATAATTATTGGGGGCAACATAATTATTGCTATTGCAGTGATTGGCTTTACAGTGATTTCGGCTTTTTATTACTTAAGAATGATCAAAATAATGTATTTTGATCAGCCAAAAAACATTATTGTTCTCGATGATTTTGTAAATGCTAAGTTTGTAATTGTAGTTTTTGCTATTTTTAATTTAATTGCAGTATTTTTTATTGAAAAAATCGAAAAAACCATTTCTTCTTTTTTATAAACCAAATCTATGACAATTAACTTTATCAAAAAAACTAATAAGCCTTTGCAAGGCGAAATTTTAGTCGCCCCCGATAAATCTATATCTCATCGCTCGGTAATATTTGCTTCTTTGGCATATGGCATTAGTAAAATTTATAATCTGTTAGAAGGTGAAGATGTTTTAAAAACAATCTCTGCCTTGCGTTTTATGGGGGTAGAAATAGAAAAAAAACCTGATCATTGGCAGGTTGTAGGAGTTGGATTATTTGGTTTAAATGAGCCAAATTTTGTTCTTGATATGGGAAATTCTGGCACTTCCACTCGTCTTTTAGCTGGTTTAGTTGCTACTCGAAATTTCACTACTTTTTTTAACGGCGATGCTTCTTTACACAAAAGACCAATGCAACGCATTTTTACTCCTTTGCAACAATTTGGAGCAAAAATATTAGCTAGACAAAACAACTTATTGCCTTTTGCAGTGATAGGCAACGATAATGCTATGCCAATTCATTATCAAATGCCTGTAGCTTCTGCGCAAATTAAAAGTTCCATTTTGTTATCTGCTCTCACTACAAGAGGAAAAACAACTATTGTTGAGCCAGAGCTATGTCGTGACCATACCGAAATTATGATGCAATATTTAGGTTTGAAGCTTGATATTACAACAAATAATTTAGGTAAAACCATAAGTTATCAAGGTTTGCAAGAGTTTAATGCTAGCAACTTTTTTGTGCCAGCCGATATTTCTTCAGCATCTTTTTTTATGGTAGCGGCTCTGATTATTGAAGGTTCTGATATTATTTTAAAAAATGTAGGAATTAATCCTCTGCGCACTGGCATTATTACTAGTTTGCAAGAAATGGGCGGAAACATTACTATTTTTAATACTCAAATTTTAAATGGCGAGTTGGTTGCCGATATTAGAGTGTGTTATAGTAAGTTAAAAGGCATTGATGTTCCTGCTAATAGAGCGGCTTTTATGATTGACGAATACCCAATTTTTGCTGTAGCTTGTGCTTTTGCCTCTGGAACTACCACCATGAACGGATTAGCCGAATTAAAAGTGAAAGAAAGTAATCGATTAACAATGATTGCCAATAATTTACAAGCTTGTCAAGTAAAAGTTGAAGTTGGTTACGATTCTCTTGCTATTACAGGTGGTGTTTTGCAAAAAAATCAGCCTATTAAATTAGCAACCGCTCTTGATCATCGTGTTGCAATGTCTGCTCTTATTATGGGTTTAAACCTCGATTACGGCATCGAAATAGACAATACTCACATGATAAACACAAGCTTTCCTCAATTTTTTGCAATATTAAAACAGTTTCAATAAACTTATCTTGCTTATTTAAAAATAAGCATTAAAATTTAAGCAATAATATTTTAACTTTTTATGTTTAGCATTAATTTAGATTTCCAAAAAGATAACAACTTAAGTAATTTTGGTAAAGCAATTTTAAAAGATCGCTATTTGTTGCCAGAAGAAAATTTTCAACAACTATTCGCTAGAGTGGCAAGTTCTTATGCCAATGATTCTGCTCATGCCAATCGTTTGTATGAATATATTTCTGATTTATGGTTTATGCCTGCTACTCCAATTTTAAGTAACGGCGGCACTCAACGAGGCTTACCAATTTCTTGTTTTTTAAACGAATCTGCCGATTCTCTCGAGGGTATTGTTGATTTATGGAACGAAAATGTTTGGCTAGCTTCAAAAGGCGGTGGTATTGGTAGTTATTGGGGCAATGTTCGATCTATTGGCGAAACAGTTCGAGGTAACGGTAAAACTTCTGGCATTGTGCCATTTATTAAAGTGATGGATTCCCAAACACTAGCAATTTCGCAAGGTAGTCTTCGAAGAGGCTCGGCTGCTGTTTATTTGCCGATTTATCATCCAGAAATTTATGAGTTTATTGATATTCGTAGGCCTATTGGTGGCGATCAAAACCGTCGTTCTCTTAATTTGCATCACGGAGTAGTTATAACCGACGAATTTATGAAAGCAGTCGAAAAAAACGACGATTTTCACTTAAAAAGCCCCTACACTCATAAAGTTGTCGAAACTGTTAAAGCTCGAGATTTATGGATTAAGCTTCTTACTACTAGAATTGAAACAGGTGAACCTTATATTTTGTTTATTGATGCTATTAATAAAGCAATTCCTTCTCATCATAAAAAACTTAATCTTACAGTTAAAACTTCTAACTTATGCTCCGAAATTACTTTACCAACAGGCATCGATCATCTCGGCAATAATCGTACTGCGGTTTGTTGTTTATCTTCTCTAAACCTAGAATATTACGATTCTTGGAAAGATAACTCTCAATTTATCTCTGATGTGGTGGCATTTCTTGATAATGTTTTGCAAGATTTTATAAATACCGCTCCTGATTCGATGATAAAAGCCAAATATTCTGCCACAAGAGAACGAAGCATTGGGCTTGGAGTTATGGGTTTTCATTCGTTTCTACAAAGCAAAAATGTGCCAATTGAATCGCCGATGAGTAAAGTGTGGAACAAAAAAATCTTTCAAAAAATTAAACAAGAAGTTGATATTGCGTCACACGAATTAGCTAAACAAAAAGGTCCTTGTCCAGATGCTTTAGAAGTTGGTATTAACGAAAGATTTTCTAATAAAATTGCTATTGCCCCTACTGCTTCAATTTCAATTATTGCCAATAATTCTTCGCCTGGAGTAGAGCCTTTTGTAGCTAATTCTTTCACTCAAAAAACTCTTACAGGTTCTTTTAATGTGCGAAATAAAAATTTAGTGAAAGTGCTTGAAACTAAAGGTAAAAACACCGAAGACATTTGGTCTTCTATCACTACTAACGAAGGCTCGGTGCAACATCTTAATTTTTTAGATGAACACGAAAAGATGGTTTTTAAAACTGCCCAAGAAATAGATCAGCGTTGGATTATTGATTTAGCTGCCGAGCGCCAAGAATATATTTGTCAAGCTCAGAGTATTAATTTGTTTTTGCCAGGTAATGTTTCTAAAAAATATCTACATGAAATTCATTTTAGAGCTTGGCAAAAAGGTTTGAAAAGTCTTTATTATTGTCGTTCAACTTCTATTCAAAGGGCAGATAAAGTTTCTCATAAAGTTGAGCAAGATAAAATTAACCTTAATAACGAACAAGACAACAAATACGAAGAGTGCTTGGCTTGTCAATAAAATTATTTTTCTATGAAATTTATTTCAACTCGTTTATCTTCTCCTGTCTTATCTTTTAGTGAAGTTATTTTGCAAGGCTTGGCACCAGATGGCGGTTTATATGTGCCGGAGTTTTTGCCTTTATTTAACCAAAAAAAACTCTCTGAAATGGCAAAAATGACTTATCAAGAGTTATTTTTTGAAGTAACCTATAATTTTGTATCGCAAAATATTAGCGAAGATGTTTATAAAAAAATCATTGCCAAGTCTTATGAAAAATTTAATCATCAAGCAATTGCTCCACTTAAACAACTTGCTCATAATCATTATTTACTCGAATTGTTTCATGGGCCAACTCTTGCTTTTAAAGATTTTGCTTTGCAATTTTTAGGCAATTTACTTGATTACTTATTATCTTTAGAAAATGAAAAAATAGTTATTGTTGGCGCAACCTCTGGCGATACTGGTTCGGCAGCTATTTGGGGTTGTAAAATGTGCAAAAATGCTACAATATTTATTTTACATCCTTATCAAAAAGTTTCAGAAGTTCAGCGAAAACAAATGACCACAGTTCTTGCCGATAATGTTTTTAATATTGCTTTGCAAGGTAATTTTGATGATTGTCAAAATTTTGTAAAAAGAATGTTTGTTAATCAAGATTTTTTAAATGGCAGAAAAATGGTTGCGGTAAATTCTATCAATTTTGCTCGAATCATGGCTCAGATAGTCTATTATTTTTATAGTGGTTTACGAGTAGCAAATGGTAGCGCAGTTTCTTTTTCGGTGCCAACTGGTAATTTTGGCGATATTTATGCTGGATATTTGGCAAAAAAAATGGGTTTAAACATCAATAAACTTATTGTGGCTACCAATGAAAATAATATTTTAGTACGCTTTTTACAAAACAATGATTACAGCAAAAAACCTATGGTTGAAACCATCTCGCCTAGCATGAATATTCAGGTGGCAAGCAATTTTGAAAGACTCATTTTTGATGTTGCCAAAACTCATAAACTAGAAAATTCTATTTTTTCTGCTATGCAAGAATTTGAAAGAACAAATATTTTGAAACTAAACCCTGAAATTCAAAAATCTATTACCGCCGATTTTGTTGGTTTTGAGGTTTCTGATTCTGTTACTATTGCAACAATTTTACAAGCTTATCAAGAAACTGGCGAAGTTCTAGATCCGCACACTGCTATTGGTTTTGAAGCAGCTTTACAATTTATAAAAAGCAAGCACTATAAACAAGAGTCAGTGATTACTTTGGCAACCGCGCACCCTGCTAAGTTTCCTGATGCTATTTTGCAAGCCAAAATGCCAGAGCCAAAATTGCCAAATTGTTTGCAAAATTTGTTTGATTTACCAGAAAAATATACAATTCTTGAAAATAATCTAGAAGTTGTAAAGCAATTTATTGCTAGCAAGTAAATATTTATGATTGCTAAAATCGGTTTTGGTTTATTAATTTTAGTTGTTGCTATCGCTGGTTGTTTAAGTTTTTTAGCTTTTTTTGGTAAAAAAAATAAAATAAATATGCAGAAAATTTATATTTTAAATTTTGTGTTGCTCTGTTCTGCTCTATTTTGCAAGCTTTGTCTGATTTATAGTTTTGTAGTTTCTGATTATTCGGTGCTAAATGTTTACCAAAATTCGCATCATTTAAAACCTCTTATTTTTAAAATCGCAGGAGCTTGGGGTAATCACGAAGGCTCTATGTTGTTGTTAGTTTTAGTGTTATTAATTTACAACACTATTTTTTTATTAACAAGCAAGCTTGATTTATCTATTACTATCACCACAGTTGCTATTCAAACTGCCGTTGTTACTCTTTTTGCTTTTTATACTTTAGCAACTTCTAATCCGTTTTTGCCAGTTTTTCCTTTGCCAAAATCTGGTCTAGGCTTAAACCCTTTGTTGCAAGATATTGGCTTGGCACTGCATCCGCCAATGCTTTATTGTGGATATTTAGGCTCCATTTTAGTATTTTCTTTAACTATCTCGGCAGTAATCAATAACCGCTTACATCATAAAGAACTCTTAAAACAAGTGCATTTCTGGCTTTATTTTACTTTTGCTAGCCTTACCATAGGAATTGCTTTGGGGGCTTGGTGGGCATATCGAGAGTTAGGGTGGGGCGGGTATTGGTTTTGGGATCCTGTTGAAAATATTTCGCTAATGCCTTGGCTTGGTTGCATTATGTTAATACACTGTTTGTTATTAGTAAAAAAGCAAGATAAATTTAAATTATGGTTGGTTTTTTTAGTAATTGTTAATGCTATTTTATGTTTGCTTGGCATTTTTTTAACACGATCTGGAGTTCTTACCTCGGTTCATTCTTTTGCGGTTGATCTTAAGCGTGGTTTTGCAATGATTATTTTGGTTTTGTTGATTGGGGTTTTTGGTTTTATAGTTTTTGCTGATAAATTTCATCAAATTATCGGTAAAAAAAATCATAAAAAATCTTATATTTTACCATTGCTTGCTCAAAATTATCTTTTGGTTTTATTTTTATTGGTAGTTTTTATTGGTACTATTTATCCAATTTTAGCCAATGGTTTATGGCAAGAATTAATCACTATTGGTCCTAGTTATTATCAGCATATTTTTGCAGTTGGTTTAATACCATTTTTATTGTTATTAAATGTGGCAAGCTGGCAACATTTACAACAATTTAAACAAAAAAGCCTTTTTTTATTAGTTATTTCGGCTTTAATAGCCAGTTTAGTTGTGTATTTTAAGCCAGAAAAATCATTGTTAATTGTTGCTTGGCCATTGGTTTTTTCGATCACTTTAGCAATTGTAAACAACATTTTAACCAAGCAAAAAACCTCGGCAAAAATTGCTCATCTTGGTTTTTTGTTAATGCTTGCTGGCATTGTTGCTAATGGCTACTTCGACACCACCAAAGAAACTCAATTAAAAATTGGCGAAAGTGTTGAGGTTGCTAATTTAAAACTAGAATTACAAAATACTCAATATTTGGTAGGCAAAAATTTTTTAAGTAATCAAGGTATTGTTTCTATTAGTCAAAAACAAAAACACCTCGTTACTCTTACTCCTGAACTTCGTTATTACCCTGTTTCAAATCAAACCACTAACGAAACCAGTATATATCATTATTGGCTTGGCGATTTAGCAGTGGTTTTAGGCACTAAAGATGAGCAAAATAACTATGCAGTTCGAATTTATCATAAACCACTAATTTATTTTATTTGGCTTGGAGCCTTGATGATGTGTTGTTCGTTTTTGTTTTCAAAAAAGATGTGGCAGTGTTAGTAAGAAGAACTCGGTTTAAATCACCCTCCCGTTTTTTTTGGGAGGGTGAAAATTTGCTATGGTGTTGGTCGTCTTCCACGATTACGAATACAAGGAAGACATCTTGTTGGTTGTAGAGATGTGCTTGGGTTTGAGAAAGCATTTTCGAGTAGGCTTGTAATTTGTTGCTCTTGTAGTGATACTGATAAATTGTCTTTATCATATATTATAACTTCTTTTTTTCTTATTTTTTCCAGTAGTTCTGTAGGATCCTGTAATTTTTGATCAGCATAAAATATTGTCGTCTTAACACCATTTTTTTCCATTGCAATTTCATAATAAACAGAAGCAGCACCACCACCAGCGCCAGGAACAGGAGCACCAGCAGGAGCAACAGGATCAGGATCGAATAGGAACTCTATCTTATTGTTATTCTTTGCGAATTGTTTTTTAAATTCTGTTTCCTCTAATGTAGTTGCTGCTTTGTACTTAGACTTGCCTAGCAACATACCTTTCTGTTGAACAAAAACTTTTTTATCATCTTCCCCTAATGTTTCTACTTGTTGTATGTCAATATTTTTACCTCGGAATCTATGTATAGTAAGTTCTCCTTTACACCTGATGTTTGCCGATAATTGAGGCAAGTGTTCTTGTGTAATTCTGTTAGCATTCAAAGGATTTGTAGGTGTGTTTTCTATACTTAAAAGTTTTGCTACATCTGTTGCATCACCAATACAAACATAATCACCTTTGTTAAACTTATCTGAAGATCCTGGCATTTTTTTTTGTATTTTAATATAAACCTTGTCGTTTTCAACTTTTATATTATCATTGCTTTTTTTATCGTTAACATCAAACTCAAACCCATATCCAAAATACATTCCCTTTGGCCTTGCCACTCCTAACCCAGCAAGCATTTGAGCATTTTGTTTGAAATTTGTTTGTTCTTCTATGCCTGTTCGAGAAGCAGTAGTAGTAGTAATTACACCTGCAGGCAAATCTAGTAACAAATAACCTAAATAAGGTTTTTCTTGTATATCTATACCATCATAAATGTCTTGTAATTTTTTCTTAAATTCATCTTTTTCTTTTTTCGTAAGCACACCATCTTCGTCACCAATTAATAAAGTAGGGTATTTTAATATCAATAATGCATCATTATCAGTAATTGCTTCTTTTGTTGTAATTCCTGTTTTAATTTTTGATAGTTTATCGAAATCTGAGTCTGTAATGCCAGATAGTTTTTTTTGTTTAATTTTTTGTTTAAAAATATTAAAATCTTCTGGCGTAAAATATTCAGTACCTTTTTTCTGTTTTGCAAAATCTTCAAGATAATCTTCAAAATCTGGGTCTTTTAAAATATCTTTTGCTTCTTTTATTTGCTCCAAAACAGCCTTTGCTTGTTGTTTTTCGTCATCAGTGAAATTGTTTGGAAGAGCAGGCACATACCTCATTAATCCTGTTCTTTCAAGCAATCGAGTGCTACTATGACTTGTCATTGCTTTATAACCTGCAATC
>CAMAWV010000014.1 GCA_945862075.1 Rickettsia typhi
ACTCGATAGTTGTTGAAAATGTTTTACATGTGCCCAATGTAATTCTTGGTATTGATCTGATTGTTTCGGTATTTTTGCTAATATTTTAGCTTGTTCTTTAAATGCTCTAAGGTGGATTGCCTTATCTTCGTCTGTTTTAAACCCAATAGCCTGATCTTTTTGATAAAGAATTGCAAAAGGATTTTGCTGTACTGCTTCTTTAACTATTTCTCGATCATTTTGCAAATCATAATGAGCATATTGTAAAGCCAAGCCATTTTGCTTTACTGCTGCTAAAACAAAATTTGGATTTTCTTGCAACTCGAGTTTAGCATATCGTAAAGCCAAGGCATTTTCCTTTACTGCTGCTAAAACAAAATCTCGATCTTTTTGCAATTCTTCGCTAGCATATCCTAAAGCCAAGGCATTTTCCTTTACTGCTGCTAAAACAAAATCTCGATCTTTTTGCAATTCTTCGCTAGCATATCGTAAAGCCAAGGTATTTTCTCGTACTGCTGCTAAAACTATTTTTTGATCTGCGAACCCATCGCTAGCATATCGTAAAGCCAAGCCATCTTGCTCTACTGCTGTTAAAACTACATCTTTGTCATTTCGCAATTCATCGCTAGCATGTTCTAAAGCCCTGCCATCTTGCTCTACTGCTGCTAAAACTACTTCTTTGTCATTTCGCAATTTATCGCTAGCATCTTCTAAAGCCCTGCCATCTTGCTTTACTGCTGCTAAAACTACTTCTTTATCATTTCGCAATTTATCGCTAGCATGTTGTAAAGCCCTTCCATCTCGCTCTACTGCTGCTAAAACTACTTCTTTATCATTTCGCAATTCATTGCTAGCAAATCGTAAAGCCCTGCCATTTTGCTCTACCGCTGCTTTAACTACTTCTTGATCTTCTTTAAATGCAGGGGCAAATTCTAAAACCAAGCCATTTTGCTTTATCGCTACTTTAACTACTTCTCGATCTGCTGTCAAATCATCGCTAGCCCATTTTAAAGCCCTGCCAACTTGCTGTACCGCTACTTTAACTACTTCTCGATCTGCTTTCAAATCATCGCTAGCATGTTTTAAATCCATGCCATTTTTTCGTACTGCCGCTAAAACAGAAGCTTTATCACTCCAATTAGTATTATTTGGTCTCATAAAAAATATATTATATTAATAAATATGATAACTACTTTTAGCTTAACTATTATTAACCAAAATAATTATCAACAAAAAGCAAAATTGTTTAGTATGGGCGAAGAATTATTGAATTAAACATGATCTATCTAATGTCTAACAGAACAACCAAGAAATAGTCCAAATCTCTTGATATTTTCTGTTAATAATTATCAAAGTAATGCTAATTACCATCTTTAAATGCATAAAAAACCACAAATTAAAACCATAAAATTTTTTATAGATTTGAAGATGAGAATTGATATAATAACTCTATTTTTATAACAATAATCGATATTCTGGTATGGTGAGAACTGCATTATTATTGTTATTTTGCATAACTTCAAAAATACAGCCTTGATTTTTTAAATCTGATAATACTTGATTATCAAAGAAATTATTAATCAAGCTATGTAAATTATCTTTCAAGGTAAAAACTATCAATAATTGATTATGTTGATCAAGTAAAATATTGATATCAAGCAAGCACTCTTTTTTAACATCAATAATTTTTTTGATAACTGTTTTTATAGTTTCGCTAAAAGAAATTGGCTCTATTTTGATTTTTGGTAAAGTGAAGGTTAAAATCTGATTGAGATGAATTTTATTTTTAACCTCTGGCTCTAGATTATTGATATTTTTTGTTAAAAATTCTAATAAATCGATAATTTCTTCATTTTCTTTTAGGCGATTTTGTAGAGTTTGCTGATCTAAAACATTATTAACAATCGCTTTTAATACAGTGGCATCTAGATAAATTTGGTTAAAATCGTTTAAATAATGGCGATGTGGTAGCGGACCATATGGTTCTTCTTTTAAAGATTGGGAAGTTTTAATTATTTTATCGAGGTGAAATATTAATTCTTGTGGAATAACACTAGAAATCTGGGTTTTCAAGCTAGAAATATTGTTATTATGTAAAATATTAAGCTTGTTAACGGTATGAATTTTTTCTTTGATTTTGGCAATCATTAAATCAAAATCTACTGGCTTTATTAGATGATCGTTAGCGGAAAGATTAATTCCTTTAATAATATCTTCTTTTTGCCCCAAAGCAGATAAAAAAATAAAAGGCACATTATTATTTTTATTCCTCTTGCTATTACGCACCATTTCTAAAAATTTATAGCCATCAATTTTTGGCATTAAAATATCAGAAATAATAATATCGGGCTGATGCTCTAAAAATTGATTATAACCCTGATTAGCATTTTCGGCTTCAAACACCAAAAAACCCTCATCTTTTAAGATTTCGCAAATATTTTCTCGAATGTCTTGCTCGTCTTCTACACACAATACTTTAATTTGTTGTTCTTGCATAAGTAAGTGATGTTGATTTTATTAATGGTATCAAAGAAACTGGTTACTTCGCTAATTATAATATTTCTACTAAAAACTTGTGTAAAAATTAAAATAAATATTTTGAATATAACAGTTGCTTAAACAAGAACAATTTAGCATTTTTTTTGTATAAAACCAAGTATTTTTATAAAAAATACCCATAAAAAATAGTTGTGTTTTTTTTGAGAAAATCGTTTTTATAAACTTTAAAAAAAAATGCAAAAAAAGTGAAAATTTTTATTTACATTTAAAAAAATAAGCCTTATCTTGCATCACTTGTTTTTTAATTTTTTTTTCATCATAATTTTTTATGAATCTAAAAAGCTAACAAACATAGTGTTTATACTTATCTAACCTGTTTTTATTAACTCTAATTTTTTTATCAAAGAAATGGAACCAGAACAAGAAACTGATCGAGGTCAAAACTCAAAAATTTATTACCTAAATAATCTTCATAAAAAAGGTAATTATCCACAACATAATTTGGCCAATCAACTTGATTCTGTTTATCAGCAAATCAAAGAGTTGCAACCAATCTTGCCAGTTTATTGCTTAAGACCGCACATTTTACAGCATGCAACTCATTTTTTTCTCGATAATTTTTTGCATCATAAACACCAAACAAAGGTGATGTATTCTGTTAAAAGTAATCCAGATGAAATAGTATTAAAACAAATGTTTGCTTCTGGTATTGTTAATTTTGATGTAGCTTCTTTTGTTGAAATTAAACTCATTCATTCTTTATTTGGCGATAAGGCAAAAATGTTTTTTATGCATCCTATAAAAGCAAAAGAAACTATCAAAGAAGCTTATTTTAATTATAATATTAAGCACTTTTCTCTTGATTCTTTCGATGAGTTAGAAAAAATCTTGTTTGCCACTAACAATGCCAAAGATTTAGGCTTGCACCTCAGAATATCTATTCCTAATTCCCATTCTGCTATTGATTTATCTGGCAAGTTTGGTATTTTACCTTCTGAATCTGCTTCTTTACTACAAAAAATTCGCTCTGTGGCAAAAACTTGTGGTTTGTGCTTTCATGTAGGCTCGCAGTGTATGGATCCGCTCGAATATCGTAATGCGATTGATATTGTGAAAAATATAGTAAATCAATCTGGCATAAAACTCGATGTTCTTGATGTTGGCGGTGGTTTTCCTTCAATTTATCCTGGTATGGCTCCGCAAGGCTTACAATCTTATTTTCATGAAATATTTGATAGCATTGCCAAGGTTAATTTTGCCCCTTCTTGTCAAATATGGTGCGAACCTGGCAGAGCTCTAGTTGCCGAAGCTGGTTCTTTAGTGGTGCGAGTAGAAGGGCGAAAAAACAATATGCTTTACCTAAACGACGGCACTTATGGTGGCTTATTTGATGCTGGACATCCTGGTTTTATCTATCCTGCTAAAGCTATGCGATTTGGCGAAAATTTGGTTAATTTAAATTCGGAGCTCGCCCCTTTTGGTTTTTATGGTCCTACTTGCGATTCGCTTGATACCATGCATGGTCCGTTTTATTTGCCAAACAATATTGCCACAGGCGATTACATTGAAATAGGGCAACTCGGAGCCTATTCTTGTAGTATACGCACTAATTTTAACGGTTTTAATGATTATTTGCAAATACAAGTTGGCTGTAATCCGCTTAGCTCTCTTTATTTTTCTGCAAAACAAGCGCAGCTTAATCAACAAAATAATTCTAACTAAACTATGCAAAAAACCGAACTTTTACAAAAACAAGTAAAACATATTGATATTACTTCTTTTGATGCCACTAATATCATTAAGCAAATGGCTGATATGTCTTTTACTTCGCGTGATTTAGCCAAGGCTTGCCAAATTTTTGAAATGATGCTTGCCGATAAATCTTGCTCTATTGTGCTTTCTTTGGCTGGCTCAACCTCTGCTGGCGGTTGCATGCAACTTTATGCCGATTTAATTAAATACAACATGATCGATGCTATTGTTGCTACCGGAGCTTCTATTGTTGACATGGATTTTTTTGAAGCACTAGGTTTTAAGCACTACCAAGGCACACCTTTTATCGACGATAAATTTTTGCGCGATAATTATATCGATCGTATTTACGACACCTATATCGATGAGCAAGATTTACAAAAATGCGATCAAACCATTTTTGAAATTGCTAATAGCTTACCTGCCAAAGCTTATTCTTCTCGAGAATTTATTTGGTATATGGGAGAATATCTTACTAAACATAGCAAGAAAAAAGATTCTTTAGTTGAGCTTGCCTACAAGCATAATGTGCCAATTTTTTGTCCTGCTTTTACCGATTCTTCGGCTGGTTTTGGCTTGGTTTTGCATCAGGTAAAAAATCCAAAAAATCATCTCACTATCGATTCTATCGCCGATTTTCGTGAACTTACCGAAATAAAAATTAAAGCTGGCACAACTGGCTTACTGATGATTGGTGGCGGTGTGCCAAAAAACTTTGTGCAAGATACAGTAGTTTGTGCTGAAATTTTAGGCAAAGAAGTTGAGATGCATAAATATGCTATTCAAATTACCGTTGCCGATTCACGTGATGGCGCCTGCTCTTCTTCTACCTTAAAAGAAGCTTGTTCTTGGGGTAAAGTTGATACTGCTTTTGAGCAAATGGTTTATGCCGAAGCAACTTCTGTTTTACCTTTACTTGCTTCTTATGCTTATCATCAAGGTTCTTGGAAAAATCGCACACGCAAAAACTATACTAAATTGTTTTAAAATTTTTTGCAACACAAGGGGCTTTAACCCCTTGTGTTTCTTTAAAAGATGTATTAACAAAAAATTTGACCTCATTAATCATAAATCCTCAACATTTGACCCGAAATAAGTTTCTCAACTGATAAAGTAACTCGTGTAGCAGTTATAGGAGTTTTAGTGCCTTCTTTTTCATCTTGCCTTCTTTTTATTGCTGGAATTTTGCTAATTCTTCCATTAACTATTGGCACTCTTGTTTCAAGCAATTGCTGATATTTTTCTGGTAATTCCTGCAATTCTTGTAATTTTTTTTGTGCATCATTATTAATTGTAGCTATTATTTTTTGTAGCAGAGGGTAGTCGTGCGAACCGATATGCTGATTAGGGTTATGAGGGTTGCAGCCAAGCATTCTTGCTTCAACAATTGTGTGTTGTTGATCATGAGTATCTTTTATTACGCTTACTCTTATTTCAACAGTTTTTCCTGCTATTTGTTTATGTATAGTAAAGGCAGTTGCTGGATTTTCTTCTTTGAATTTTGCAACTTCTTGTTTAAAATAATCTTCGCGTCCAGATTTTTTAGCATCAAATGCTATTGCTATTTCTGTTCCATCTCGCAAAATATCATGTTCTTCATCAATTTTTTGTAAAGAATTTTGTATAGTTTTTAAAATTTCTACACCAATACCGCTAATTGTTGCTTGTAACTTGTTTGCATGAACTTCTTGTATTTGATAATCTATTAAATCTTTCTCGTCATCTTCAATTAATTGAGTAAAAGAAAAATTTACCTGCTGATTGACTTTAGTTACTGGCCAACCAACAAAATTCGACCAATAATTTAATTCTTGAAATTTTTTTGGTAGTTGTTGTAATTTTTCTTCTGTAACTTGATCGATAAATAAATCAACTTCTAAAGCATGAATCATGTCAACGGTTTTGGCATAAAATTGCTTGTTTTTAATTAATGTATAAACCTCTGTTATATCTTCTGAAATACCGTCGAATTTAAAGTTAATAGCTGATGATGATTTATCTTTTTTATCAAATAGCAACAAAAAAGCCAAAGCTTCTTGTGGTAGCATTGTAGCAACGATATTTTTAATTTCTGCTCTGTTTTCTGTTGGTAATGCTTGTTGTAAAATATTGGTTATTAAATTAAATGTGGCTTGATTTAAATAGCTATCATTTGCATTTGGACCATCGCTTGTTGCCGATAAATCTTGTATAGGTCGAATTATATTTAACCAGTTTATTGCTGGTAAAGGCTCTTCGCCATATTTTTGCATTACTTTCCTTCTTGCTTCATAATCTGCAGACACTTGTTTTAAAAAGGCAATTCGTTGATAAGCAGTTTTTGGTTTTGATAATTGAAAATTAGCAGAACTAAATTCAATTTCTATGCCAGCTTTAATTATTGTTGAACCGCTTTCTATTTGTGCTTGATTCTCTATGATCTGTGGTAAGGCAATGTGCAAAGAAGTATTTTTAGTAAATTTACCTATTTCTGTTAGATAATCTGCGGTCTTTTTTGAATCGTGAATAAATTTTTGAGCTTGTTGTAGACTTTGCAAAATATCGCTTATTTGATTTAGTAAAGCATGCCTTTCTAAATCATCTGGATTTGGAAATTCTGTTTCTAATCGGGTTTTAGTTTTTGCAATTATTGTGTCTATTTTTGTTTGGTTATCTAGTTCTAGATCTTTTAGTGTATCTACTAGATAAAAATAAGCGACAAAATGAGCATGCCTATATTTATGTTGATAATCATATAATTCCTCAAACAATTCTTGATTTATATATTCGCCTTGATTTGATAATGTTGCTAATTTTTGTATTAATTCTTTATCAAAATCAGAAGATTGCCATTCTAATTTTTTAGGATGATTTTCTTCATAATATTTTTTAAAATCTTGACGTATTTCTTTTAAAATTTGGTCTTCTGGGTATTTTATAAGTAATAAACCAGCTAAACTTACAAAAGGTAAAATAGCAGAAATTATCGCTAATTTATCTTTAGGATTATCTAATGCTTGCCATTGTTGATAAATGCTGTGTAAATTTATAATGTCTATCGGTGTAATTTGATCTGTTTTCATATTTGTGTAAATTAAAATTAAATTGCAATAAAAAAGATGTTTTCTAGCCACTTTTTGGATTATAATTTTTTTATTTACAAAAAAAATAACTCAAAAAGTGGCAAATACACAAGCAACAAATAGAAATGGAAACAAATATTTTGTTTATATCAAAATTACTATTAATATTTTTGATAGACGAATACTGAAAATTTTGATTTTTAAGAAATGAGATGAGAAGCATTTTTATAAATTTTAGTTATAAACAAGAAGAATTATGGCTGTTTTAACAACAACAATAAAACTTGTTTATAAAAAATTTATAAATATTCATAGTAGAGATTTATTTTAGATCTAGCTTTTTAAGTAAAACTAACATTAAATTAAGTTACAAAAATTACAACATATCTAATTTTTATTGTCAACATTTTTTACAAAAAATTAATATAAATTTATAATGCTACAAAACCCAAATAATTTTGCCGAAGTGTTATTGCCGCTAGCCATAAAGCAAACTTTTAGCTATTTTTCTTTACCAAATCAACAAATTGGCGATGTTGTTTTGGTAGAATTTGGCAGTAAAAAAATCTGGGGGGTGGTGCTAGAATTAAACATTCAGAGCACTTGCGACAACAGCAAGATTAAAAATATTTTAGAAATTTCAGATAAGCTAAAACTTTCTGCTTCGCATTTAGCTTTTATAAAACAACTTGCCGAATATAATTTAGCTAATTTAGGATTGGTGTTAAAAAGTTTTTTAGCTAATTTTAGCAAAATCAGTGCAGCAAAAAAGCCAATTAAAGCAATTTCTCACAATATTTTACCGCAAAATTTTCAACTTAAAACTCTTAACAACAAGCAACAAGAAATTTTTACCATTATTAGCCAAAATTTAATTGATCATCAAACTTTTCTGCTACACGGAGCCACTGGCTCTGGTAAAACAGAAATCTTTTTTCATTTAATTGCCAATAAACTTAATCAAAATAACGGGCAACAAGTTCTTATTTTAATGCCAGAAATTGCTTTAACTAGTCAATTGTTAACCAGATTTGAGCAACAATTTGGTTTTTGTCCTGTGGTTTGGCATTCTAAAATTAGTTCAGCCGAAAAAAAAGCCATTTTTTTGGCTATTGCTCAAGGTTTGGTTAAAGTGATTATTGGTGCCAGATCGGCCTTGCTCTTGCCGTTTAAAAATTTACGCCTAATTATTGTTGATGAAGAGCATGATTCTTCTTTTAAGCAAGAAGATGTTTTTAATTTTCATGCTCGAGATATGGCGATTTTATGTGGTAAAATTGGTAAATTTCCAGTTTTACTATGCTCGGCAACCCCTTCTTTAGAAAGTTTTTATAATGCCACAACTGGTAAATACCAACATTTGCATTTAGCCCAGTCTTTTGGTAGCGGAAACAGCATTCATTTTATTGATTTAACCCAAGAAAAAACTGCCAAAAAAAACATCATCACTCCACAATTACAACAAGAAATTGCTAAAAATTTAGCCAACCAACAACAAACTTTGCTATTTTTAAACAAGCGAGGTTATGCTCCTGTTACTATTTGTGCCGAATGCAAGCACAAATATAGTTGTAAAAATTGCTCTTTTCATTTAGTTCTTTATAAAAAACAAAATAAACTGTTGTGCCATCATTGTGGTTATAGTCAAAAAATGCCTATTTCTTGCACAAAATGCAAAAGCCCCGATAGTTTAATAAGTTTAGGTTTTGCCATCGAAAAACTTATTGAAGAAACCGAAAAACTCTTTCCGCAAGCAAGAATTGCAGTGGCAAGTAGCGATACTTTAAAAAGCTTTGCCGATGCTGATAATTTAGTGCAGAAAATCACCAACCAAGAAGTTGATATTATTATTGGCACTCAAATTATTGCTAAAGGCTACGATTTTAGTAATCTCTCGTTAATTGGTATTGTTGATGCCGATTCGTTGCTTTATTCTAGCAATTTAAGAGCCACCGAGCAAGGTTTTCAGTTATTTACTCAATTAATGGGGAGAGCGGGCAGAAGAGCTACTTCTGGAAAAGTTTTTATTCAAACCTATAATCCTAAAAATTTGTTATTTCAATACATCAATAATAGCGATAATTTTTATGATTTCGAACTAAATAATCGAAAGTTATTTAATTTACCACCTTTTAGCCAAATGGCAAGGCTTGAAATTAGTGCTACCAAATCTCATTTAGCTCTGGATTTTGCCAATCATTTAGTGCAAAATATACCTATCGATAGCAAGTTAAAAGTTTATGGTCCTGCTCCTGCTCCTTTGGTAAAATTAAAAAATCGCTATCATTTTTTAGTAAATCTCACGGTTGATAAGAAAACAAATTTAGCAAAATTAATTCAGGCAGTTTTGGTGCAATCTAATATTCCTAGCCACATTAGAGTAAGAGTGCATATTAATCCTGTTTAATAATACTAATTCTTATTTATTATCTAGTCAAATAACTTCATATTTTATTAATTTTAATCAGCTATTTAACGATCGAAATTGGTATAAATTTTTTCTCTCTTAATATTTTATGGTTAGTAATAGCAAATCTATGGGCTTCGTCGCGTATTTTTTGTAAAAAATATAATGCCGCAGAGTTTTTTTCAAGTTTGATTTCTGTTTGATCTAACAGGTGAAATGTTTCGTTGCCCGCATTTCTATTTTCGCCTTTGGCAATACCAATAACCGCAATATCAAGATTTAGCTCTTGTAAAATAAATTTTGTTGCCGAAATTTGTGGCTTACCACCATCAATTAATAATAAATCTGGCAAAACTATTTGATTTTTATTATTCTTTGGAGTAAATCGTCGATAAAGCATTTCTTTTAACATTGCAGTATCGTCTTGATGATTTTGGGTTAAATTTTGTAATATGTCGTTTTGAGATAAATTAGGGTTGTTTTGCTGTAAATAAAATTTACGATAACTGCTTTTAATAAAGCCATCAACTCCAACTGCAATCATTGCCCCCACCATATTAGTAAAATTAGTGTGACTGTTATCATAAACTTCGATTCTTTGAGGAATTTTGTGAAGTGAAAAAATCTTTTTGATTTCAAGTAAAATTTTTTTAGTACTTAAATTATGAGAAATTTTTTGTTCTAAAGCTTGCCACCCCAAATTATATTGCTCTTGTAATAAATTAAATTTTACACTTTTTTTAGGATTTTCGATAATAATTTTTCTATTCGCCAAGTTAGTTAAAAAACTTTCTAACAAAACATGATTATCGGGAAGAATATTGCAAATCAATGAAGTTGGAGGTTGATTATCGAGATAAAACTGACCAATAAAATCAGATAAAAAACTATGTAAATTAATATCGCTTTCGTAATCAAAGAAATATGGCTTCGCTCCATAATTTTGGCCAGCTCGATAAAAGGAAACATAAACACAAATTTTATTTTGCAAAGTTATAATATTTAGTAAATCAAAATCACCAGTAAAAAAAGTGTTGATGCTCTGTTTTTGCGAAATAACATCGAGTGCTTTTAGTTGATCTCTTATTTCTATAGCTTTTTCATATTGTAAATTTTCGCTGTATTGATGCATTTTTTCTTGCAGATCTGCCTTTACTTGCTCTGTTTTGCCAGATAAAACATTAATAGCATTGTTAATATTTTTATGGTAATCGACCTGCTCTATTAAGCCCACACAGGGAGCGGAACATTTTTTTATTTGATAATCAAGACAAGGTTTTTTTCGACCATTAAATTCGGCATCGCTACAACCCCTGATTAAAAAAGTTTTTCTTATTAAATCGATAGTTTTTTTTACTGCAAAAGCATCGGCAAATGGACCAAAGATTTTTTGATTTTCTGCGGTTTTTTTGCCTCGATATTTACTGATTTGTGGAAAATGATGTTTAGAAATAGAGATTTGCGGAAAAGTTTTGCCGTCTTTTAGCAAAATATTAAATGGCGGAAGTAATTTTTTAATGAGATTATGTTCGAGTAAAAAAGCTTCTAGTTCGGTGTTGGTAAGAGAAATTTCGATGGTTTTTGCTAAAGTTACCATTCTTTTAATTCGAAGAGAAAGACTGGAAAAATTAGTGTAATTAGTAACTCTTTTAGCAAGATTTTTTGCCTTTCCTACATACAAAATTTGACGATCTTTATCAAAAAATTGATAAACACCGCTTTGCGAAGGAATTTGCGGTAGAAATTGCTTGATATCTTCAACCGACATTTTTGCTTTTTTTATATTTATAAAAGATCCATAAAAATAATATTGCTATTAAAACAAAAATGACAATTTTAATATTATTTAACAAATATTCTTGATGCAAACTAAAATAATAGCCAAAAATTACCAAGATTGTTGTCCAGATTGTTGAGCCAAGTGCGGTATAAAACAAAAATTTTATGATATTCATTCTGGCAAGGCCTGCTGGTATTGAAATAAAATGACGAAAACCTGGTAATAATCTACCTACAAACACTGCTATTTCACCATATTTGATGAAAAATATTTCTATTTTGGTGATAGTTTGTGGTTTTATCCAAAAAAATCGCCCAACTTTTAATAAAATTGGTTTTCCAAGCCATAAAGCTATATAATAACTAAAAACCGCACCTAAAACATTGCCCAAAACACCATAAAACACCACTAAAATAAAGTTAAATTGTTGCTTTGCCACCGCCATACCGGCAGGTATCATCACCGCCTCGCTAGGAATTGGTATTAAGGTGCTTTCGAGAAACATGCCTAAAAAAATACCAAAATAACCAAGTTTAACAATAATTTCAACCAACCAAGAGTTGATTTGGTGAATAAATTCTATCATTTTTTATAAAAATTGATTAATTAAGTTGGTAATATCTTGTTTATTTTGCCTTGCCACTCTTTTTGCTTCAATAATAGATTTTATTTTGTGATAAGAACTGTTTAGATCGTCGTTGATAATTATAAAATCGTATTCGTGATAATGACTAATTTCATTTTTTGCCTCTTGCATTCTTTTGTTGACAATTTCAAGAGAATCTTGGGCTCTAGCTTTTAATCTTCTTTCGAGTTCTTGTAAAGAAGGAGGCAAAATAAAAATTGATACTACATCGCTTTGTTGATATTTTTGTTTAATCTGCCTAGCTCCTTGCCAATCTATATCAAACAAAACACAATGACCATTGGTAAGGTGATGATCGACTTTTTGTTGAGGCGTGGCATATTTATTATCAAAAACCGTCGCAAATTCTAAAAGTTGATTGTGATTTTTCATCTCTGTAAATTGAGAATTAGAAACAAAAAAGTAATCGATACCATCTTGTTCTTGAGGTCTTTTTTGGCGAGTGGTAGCAGAAACCGAGAGTTTGATAAGTGGATCGTTTTGTACAATCATTTTGCAAAGAGTTGTTTTACCAGCTCCAGAAGGAGAAGAAATTATAATTAAAAACGGATGATGATTGATAAACATAAGCTATATTTTTTTTGCTTGATTAATCAGAATAAAATCGGCTAAAATTGTAGCAAGCATAGCCTCGGCAACTGGCACAGCTCTTATTCCAACGCAAGGATCGTGCCTGCCTTTAGTTATTATTTGGCAATTATTACCAAAAACATCAACAGTGTTTCTTGGCACCAAAATAGAGCTGGTAGGTTTTACTGCAAAACGAACCACTAAATCTTGTCCAGAAGAAATGCCTCCCAAAACTCCTCCAGAATGATTGCTAGCAAATTCTATTTTATTGTTGTTATTAAACATTTCGTCGGCAAGCTCCGAGCCTTGTTTGAAGCCAGCCTCAAAACCAATACCGATTTCTACTGATTTTACAGCATTAATAGACATAATTCCGCTGGCAATTTTGGCATCAAGTTTATTATATATTGGTTCGCCAAGACCAATTGGCATATTTTTAACCACCAACTCAATAATAGCACCAACTGAATCGCCTTTTTTACGTATATTTAATAGATAATCGCTAAATTTTTCAACTGTTTTGTTATCTGGGCAAAAAAAATCGTTATTATTAATTTCAGTAAAAGAAAAATTATTGTAATCAATACTAATTTCGCCAATCTGTTTAATATAACCGTAAATTTCAATATTGTGTTTTTTTAAAATCTGAAAAGCGACCGCTCCAGCCATTACTCTGCTTGCAGTTTCGCGAGCAGAAGATCGCCCCCCTCCTCTATAATCGCGGATACCATATTTTTTAAAATAAGTATAATCGGCATGCGATGGGCGAAATTTATGAGCAATATCGCCATAGTCATGAGATTTTTGATCTTGATTATAAATAATTAGACTAATGGGAGTGCCTGTGGTTTGTCCTTCAAACACACCAGACAAAATATGAACTCTATCTTCTTCTTGTCTTTGGGTGGTAAATTTTGATTGTCCCGGTTTTCTTTTGTTTAGATAAGGTTGGATAATTTCTTCGTTTAAAAAAATTAGAGAAGGGCAACCGTCAATAATGCAGCCAATAGCCGGACCATGACTTTCTCCCCAAGTAGTAAAGGTAAAAATCTCGCCAAATTTATTCATAGTTATATTGATTAATAATTAAAATTGGATTGTCGCTAAATACAAGATAATCACCAGAATCGTGAATAACTAATTTGCCAGCAGTGATATTGCCAATTTCAGATTCGGCAAAAACTTGTTGCAAAGTAGTTTCGGCATCTTTTTTGTATAACGCTTGTTTTGCTTTAATGAGCATAATTTTATTTTCTTCATAAGCAAATTTTAAACTCGGATTTAGCATTATTTTTTCTGATATTTGGTTATTTTTATTAGATTTGTTAATAATATGTATTTTATCATTTTGTGCAAAAAATTGCGTCATATAAAATAACAAAGCACAAACAATAAAGGTATAACAAAAAACTACCATAAAAATACGACATTTTTGATATTTTTTAATTTCCACAATTATTGTTTGCCAATCTCTCTCTTCCATGGGTTAATTTTTAATTTTATAACCGTTTTTCAATATTTGTAGCAGTATTAAAAACAATGCTATATTTAGAGTTATTAAATAAATAATTGCTAAAAATAAATTACCGTCGTTGTGACCAGTAATTCCGTAACGAAAACCATCAATAATATAAAAAAACGGGTTTAATTTAGCAATTATTTGCCAAAAACTAGAAAGAGAATTTATTGAATAAAAAGTGCCAGATAAAAAAGTAAGTGGAGTTATTAGATAACTAGTAAGAGCCGACATTTGATCAAAAGTATCAGATAAAACACCGCATAAAACACCTAATAGACCTAAAAAACAACAACCTAAAAAAAGAAATAGCAGTGTAAAAAATAAACTATTGATTGGTAAAGGAACGAAAAAAAATATGATAAAAAAGCTAGCCAAAGCAACCAAAACTCCTCTAGCCACCGCTCCTATTAGAAAAGCAAATAGCATTTCTAAATTAGAGATTGGTGGTATCAGATAATCAACGATATGACCCATTACTTTACTCATTACTAAAGAAGAAGATGAGTTAGCGAATGAATTTTGCATTGCACTCATAATGATTAAGCCACTTGCGACGAAAACTGCAAAGTTTACCCCTTCTATTTTTTCAATATTTTTTCCTACAGAAATTGAAAAAACCAGTAAAAATAATGCAATATTTATAATTGGCGAAAATATTGTTTGATGATAAACCTTTAAAAATCGGTATATTTCTTTTTTAATGAGTGTGGAAGTTCCTAAATAATTCATATTTAAATGTTTTGTTTTAATTTTTGTGCCACCATAATTGCCTCTTCTGTAATAGTATCGCCAGAAAGCATTCTTGCCACTTCTTGAATACTTTCAAAAGAGTTTAAGGGAGTTATTAGAGTTTGCATTTTATTTTGCTGTTTAATTTTACTAATTTTAATATGATAATCCGCTTTCGAAGCAATTTGTGGATGATGAGTCACTACCAAGACTTGTATGTTTTTAGAGAGTGTTTTAAGTCTTTTTCCAACAACATCAGCAGTGGCTCCACTAATGCCAGAATCTATTTCGTCAAATATTACAGTAGGTACTGATTTTGTATCTATTAAACAAACTTTTAATGCTAACATAAATCGAGAAAGTTCTCCACCAGAAGCTATTTTTGTTATTTCGTCAAAATAATCTGTATTGATTGCCGACAAAAATTTAACTCTATCTGACCCATCTGATTTATAATGATTGATATCATAATCTACAATTATTTTAAATTTTGCTCCTGGCATTTTTAAATATTGCAATTCTTCTTCGACTTTTTTTGCCAAAATGATTGCTTTATCTTTTCTGATGTTATTAATATTTTCTGTTAATTTTATATAATCTTGCCAAATTATATTTCTTTTTCGGACTGCGTCTTGGCAATTGTTTTGATTTATATTTATTTGATTTAACTTATCTTTGGAATCTTTGATAATTTTATAAAGATCATCGCTAATTGTATTATATTTTCTGGACAAGTTGCGAATTAAAAATAATCGCTCTTCAAGATAGTTTTTATCTATATCAAAATTTAAATTTCTTTTAATATTTTGTAGTGTTGATAATATATCATCTATTTTGTTATTTTTTTCATCGAGACAAGTGAAAATTTTTTCAAAAAAATCAATGCTTTCATTAAGGTATTTATCAATTATATTGTTATTTTTATTAATTATTTTTTGACTTTTTATTAAAAAAGAAGAAGATTCTTCGAGATTGTTTATTAAATCATTTAAAAAAAAATCAATTTTTTCATTAGCGAGCAGTAAATCTTTTTGTATTTTAAGCATATTTTCTTCACCAATTTTGATATCTGCTTCAGATAATTCTGAGATCACATATTCTAAATATTCTCTTTCGCGTAAAATTTTTTCTTGATTGCTTTGCAAATTATTTATTTCTTCATCGAGTAACTGTAATTCTTGATGTTTTTTTCTAATTTTCATCAGTAACTGATGATTTTTTGCATAATCATCAAGTATTTTTAAATGATTGGTTGCTGATAAGAGATGTTGTTGATTATGTTGGCCATTAATTTCAACCAAAGTTTCTCCAATTTTTGCTAATAAACCAACACTAATTGCATTATCATTTAAAAACACTTTGTTGCCGTTGTTTGTAATGATCCTTCTAATTTTTATAATATCTAAATTTTCATTATCTTGCAATTGATATTCGTTAATTAATTCTTTACATAAATAATTTTTAGATATATCGAATTCAGCATAAACACTTGCAGAATCAGAATTTTGACCAATTAGTTTGTTCGCAGAACGATAACCAATAGCTATTCCTAAGGCATCGAGTAATATAGATTTGCCAGATCCAGTTTCGCCACTTAGAATACATAAATTATCAGCAAATTGTATATTTGCTTTTTCTATTAAAACAATATTGTTGATAGTTAAAAATTTTAGCACAAAATATTACTAATTTAATTAATAAATGACAAAATCTTAAAATATGTTTAGTCTCGATACCAAATTAGAACAAAATAGTATTTTTGTTTGCGACCTTAATATATCTCAACTCAGATTAATGAATGATAGTAATTATCTTTGGTTCTTATTGATACCAAAACAAGAATCGCTCACAGAAATAATTGATTTAACATTTTCTAATCAAGTAGAGTTATTGCAAGAAATTAATCTTATATCTAATATTATCAAACAAAATTTTAGATGCAAGAAACTTAATGTTGCTAATCTTGGAAATAATATATCGCAACTTCATATTCATGTTATCGCAAGAAACGAAGACGATCTTTCTTTTCCTAAGCCAGTATGGGGTGTTTTAGAAGCAGTTCCTTATACCGAACTTGAAATAATAAATATTTGTCAGAAAATAAAAGAAAATTTACAAAATTTTTATCTTGATTTAGATAAAAAAATATTTTATCGCTCTTTGCATAGAGGATGTAAAGAAACCGATTTTTTACTTGGAACTTTCTTTCAAAAAAATAAAATTAACCTTTCTTCTGAAAAAGAATTGTGTTTAAATTTTTTACACGAAGATGACATATTAATTTATGATTGGATACTAAATAAAATAAATGTGCCAGAAATTTATAAATCGCTTGTTTTAAAAATACAAAAGTTTCACGATATTAATTAGTTGTGCTATTTTTAATATTAAATAACATGTTTTCTAATTTACTAAAATCATCAAATTTAATATTTATACTACCCGCTCCAGTCTTTGGATTGATAAAAATTTGTGCAGACATTTTTGTATACCTGAAAAATTCTTTTTCAAACTCATGCCAATATTCGGAGTTTAAAACTTCTGTATGCTTTTTTAAGTTATCATAATTTATTTTCGTATTATCTTTTTGATTTCTTACCATATCTTCTGTATGGCGAACTGTAAGATTATTTGCCACAATCATTTCTGCTAGTTTTTCTGGATCTGGTGAGTTAATTATTGCTCTTGCATGACCCATGGATAAATTTTTATTATCCAAATGTTTTAAAACCGAATCGGGTAAGTTTAATAATCTAACTATATTTGCAATATGGCTTCTGCTTTTGCCAACTTTTTTTGCCACTTCTTCTTGTGTATAAAAAAACTCATCCATTAATCTTTTATAACCGACTGCTTCTTCAGTAATAGATAAATCTTCCCTTTGTACATTTTCTATTAATGCAATTTCTAAAGCAGAATGATTATTTATTTTTCTTATAATAGCTGGAATTGTATCTAATCCTGCTATTTTTACAGCTCTAAATCTTCTTTCCCCAGCAATAATTTCATATTTATCATCGATTGTTTTTCTTAATATAATTGGTTGTAAAACCCCATTGCATTTAATAGATTCGGCCAATTCTTTTATGCTATCTAGATCAAAATTGTGTCTAGGTTGATAAATTCCTGCTATAATTTTTTCAATTGCAATATTCTCGATTACAGACTCCGTATTAACTAATTCTGATGTTGATTTTTTATCTCCTAACAGAGCTGATAATCCTCTTCCTAATTTTTTTTCTGTTTGTTTCATATGGAACATATTATTGATTAGCGATAAAAATATTTTAGATAAGAATTTTTGGTTGTAAAGTATTTTTTCTATTGATTTATTAAAATTATTTCATTAAGATTATACAGGTTTTTTTATGCTAAATATGTAGTTTCTTAATAATTTAAAAATGCAAAATAATAATAATGTGATTACTAAAATTTTTTCAGTTGTAAATCAAAAAGGAGGGGTTGGTAAAACAACAACGGCAATTAATTTAGCTTCATCTTTTGCAATAAAAGAGAAGAGGGTTTTGTTGATAGATCTTGATCCTCAAGGAAATACTAGTACAGGAATGGGTATTGAGTTTTCACAAAGACAGAATACTATTTACGAGATTTTAACTGGTGAAACAAAACTTTCGGCAGCTATAATGCCAACATCTGTAAAAAATTTAAAACTCATTACTTCTACTGTCGATCTTGCTGTTTTGGATATAGAAATTGCATCGATAGAAAATAGGGAATATATTTTGCAAAAAGCACTTAATTTAATTTTGAAAGAATATGATATAATAATCATTGATTGTCCACCTTCGTTAGGTTTGATTACTATTAATGCTATGGTTGCTTCTAATAATATTTTAATACCAATGCAATGCGAGTTTTTTTCATTGGAAGGATTAAGCCATCTATTGAATACAATAGATTTGATTAAGCAAAATTTTAATGATGATTTAAGTATTAGTGGAATAATTTTAACAATGCATGATAAAAGAAATAAATTAACCGAGCAGGTTGAAAAAGATGTGAGAGATTTTTTGGGAGAGAAGGTTTATCAAACATGTATACCGCGAAATATTAAATTATCAGAGGCTCCTTCTCATGGCATGCCAGGAATAATTTATGATCGAAAATCATTGGGTGCAAGATGTTATCAAGAATTGGCTGAAGAAATTTTAAAAAAAAGTTTTTTATAATTAAAAATGGATAGCAAAACTGCAAATTGGGGAAAATGCAATTTATACTATCCATCTACACCGATTTGGGTTTTTTAGTGATGACTTAAAAACCTTTGTGGTGTATAAATATTGTAAGATTTAATTTTATTATTGTCAACAAGTTTTTTACAAAAAAAACAAATTTTTTTAAAAAAATATAAAATACCCAACTAATCCTTTAAAATCAAGCATTGCAATATGATTTAGAATATGAATTTGTAAAATTTTTTGCTGGATATTGAAATTTTTTTGCTTAAAATTTTTCTAAAACTTTAAATAATTTATGACATGAATAACTCACATTTGGCTATAATTATTACAACTTTTAATAGCTCGGCTATAATTTTATCTTGCTTGGAAAAAATTGATTTTCAAAAATATGAGACAATAGTTATTGACAATAAAAGCACAGATGAAACGGTAGCTCTTGTTAAGAGTAATTTTCCTTTTGTTAAAATAATTGTTAATGAAAAAAATATTGGTTATGGCAGGGCTAATAATATAGCTTTAAAAACTATCAAAACAGATTATGCTCTTATTTTAAATCCAGATGCTTTTATTTTTTCTGTTGATATAGAAAAAATAATTAGTAAAATGCAACAAGATAGGCAAATAGCTTTGGCTGGTCCTTTGTTGCTAAATTATTATCCTTGTCAAGAGCAAGATATTAAGCAAGAATTAAATATTGTAAAAGACAATGCAATTGAGGTTGAGAAAGATTTTATTAATGTAAAATATATTATTGGAGCTATTTTATTTTTTAATATGTCTATTTTTCGTCAAATAGGTTTTTTTGATGAAAAAATTTTTTTATACTATGAAGATGACGAAATATCTCATAGAGTAGTTCAAAAAAAATATAAAATCGCTATTTTCCCAGAAATATTTGGTTATCATATTGGTAGCGGTTCCAGTGGTAAAAATCTTCGTTCTCTTTATAGAAGATTTTGGCATCGGGCATTGTCAAAATTTTACTGGAAAGAAAAGCAAAGAGGTAAGAGTCAAGCTATATTTTCAGCGATAAAATTAAGTTTTTCTTTTTTTGCACAAATCTTGTTTTATGCTGTTGCATGTAACAAGATAAAAATTGTGCAAAATTTCGCATCTTTTTGCGGTACTATCTCTTATTTAGCAAGGCTTACGGCTTTTGATAAAAATGATAATCCGAGAGGTTAAGATGTTAGATTTAACAATCATTATTCTTACTTATAATAGTTCGCAAGTTATAAAGCAATGTCTTGAAAGCTTCAATACTGATAATTATCAAATTTTTGTTATAGATAATGCTAGCTCTGATGATACTATCTCAATAGTAAAAAAAAATTTTTTATCGGTTAAGGTTATCAAAAATGATCAAAATATTGGCTTTGGAAGGGCGAACAATATAGTTCTGCGGCAAGTAAAAACTAAATATACACTTATTTTAAATCCTGATACTATTATTACAGATAATACAATTATAAATTGTCTTGAAGTATTGTCAAATAATCCAAAAATAGCATTGGCAAGTCCAGTAATTTTTAATAAACAACCAGAAAATTTTATTAATGAATCTATTGATAAATTTTCTTATACTCATTTTATTGTAGGTGGAGTTCTTTTTATGAACATGATAAATCTTGATAAAATTGGTTTTTTTGATGAGCAATTTTTTATGTTTGCTGAAGATTCTGATTTATCTGACAGAAGTATATCTTTGGGATATAAAAATGCCACCATCAATAATTGTTATGCTATACATTTTGGTGCCAAATCATCAATAAAATCAATATCTGATATCTATCGTCGATTTTGGCATCTTGGCTGGTCAAAAACAAAATATAAGCAAAAAAGGAAAGGTGGTTTTAATTTTATTCGCTCAACTATTCGTTTAACTATTGCTTATTTTTTTTCTGGTTTAATATATTTAGGAATGTTTAATCATGAAAAAGCGATTCATAAATTTGCTTTTAGTTTTGGTTGTTTTTCTTGTTTAATTGGTTTAAAAGCTTTTAATGCTAACAATAAATCTAGGGGTGAAATACCGTTTTTATTAAATAAATTAAAAATAAAATGACAAAAATTCTTGTATTCGGCAAAACTGGTCAATTAGCTGAGGCTTTATTAAAAATATTGTCATATAATACACAATATCAAAGCACTTGTTATTCTAGAGAAAATGTTGATTTTAATAACATGGTTAATTTGCAACAATTTTTAGATAATCTCATTGATATTCCGCAATTTATTTTTAACTGCATAGCTTATACAAATGTTGATAAAGCAGAAGAAGAACAAGAAATTTGCAACAATATCAATCATCTTGCGGTAGAAATTTTAGCAAACTTTTGTCAAAAAAATCAAATTCGCCTAATTCATTATTCTACAGACTATGTTTTTGATGGCAGTGGTGATTTGGCTTTCTGCGAAAATAATACATCTAATTTGAAACCGCTTAATTTTTATGGCAAAACTAAATTATGGGCAGAGGAGAAAATTATTAAATCCAGTTGTTCTTATCTTATTTTTCGAGTTTCTTGGCTTTATAATCATAATATAAATAGTAAAAATTTCGTTAATACTATTACGAAATTAGCTCAACAAAAAACTTCAATTAGTGTTGTAAACGATCAAATAGGAAGCCCAACAGATGTAGATTTTATTGCTAGGAATAGTTTGAAATCACTAGATATTCCAAGTGGAATCTATCATTTAAATAACGGAATTTATATATCTTGGTATACTTTTGCTTGCCAAATATTAGAAAAATTAAGAATCTCTCAATGTAACATTATTTTAGAAGATGTTGTTGCTATTGACAGCTCTAAATATCTAACTAAAGCAACTAGACCAAAAAATTCTCGATTAGATAATAACAAAATAAAAAAATTCATTTTGTTAGATTAATCAATTGTTGCATTAATCAACAAGAGTGATAGTTGTTATAAATACATAAAAAATCTGCTTGCCTTATAAAATAAACTGGTAAAAATATTATAGCAATATATTTGTTCTGTAAGTTTTTTTAATAATTTATTTTATGTTAGTAGGCATTCCAAAAGAAATCAAAAATCATGAATATCGTTGCGCTATTACTCCAGCATCGATAAAAGAATTTTTATTAAATGGTCATCAGGTTTTGGTGCAAAGCAATGCAGGCCTTGAAATTGGTTTTGCCGATCATCATTATCAACAGGTTGGTGCCACTATTTTAAATTCTGCACAGCAAATTTATGACAAAGCTGAATTAATTTTTAAAGTTAAAGAGCCGCAACCAGAAGAGTGTATAATGCTTAAACAAAACCAACTTCTTTTTTCATATTTGCATTTGGCAGCCGAGCCAGAGCTTACTAAAATGCTTCTAAAATCTGGTTGTATAGCTATTGCTTTTGAAACAGTTACTGCTTCCGATAATTCGCTTCCTTTACTTTCGCCGATGAGCGAAATTGCTGGTAAATTAGCAGTGCAAGCAGGGGCAACTCATCTTGAAAAATCTCAAGGAGGTAGAGGCATTTTACTAGGCGGAGTTCCTGGTGTGAGTTGTGGTAAAGTGTTAATTATTGGTGGCGGAGTGGCTGGCACAAATGCTGCTAAAGTAGCCATTGGTTTTGGTGCAGAAGTGGTAATTCTTGATAAATCTTTACCAAGACTTCGCTATTTATCTGATATTTTTGGCAATAGTATTACTACTTTATATGCTTCGCATGAAAATATTGCAAAAAATATTCTTGATTCCGATTTGGTAATTGGAGCTGTTTTGGTAGCTGGTGCTTCGGCTCCTAAATTGGTTTCGCTTGATTTAGTGAAAAAAATGAAAAAAGGAGCGGTTTTAGTTGATATTGCTATTGATCAGGGCGGTTGTTTTGAAACTAGCAAACCAACTTCTCATAGCAACCCAACTTATCAGGTTGAAGGTGTTATTCATTATTGCGTAACTAACATGCCAGGAGCGGTTGCCAGAACCTCCACCAAGGCTCTTGAAAATGCCACATTGCCTTTTGCTCTTGAAATTGCAAATAAAGGCTATGCCAAGGCTTCTCTTGAAAATAAACATCTTGCTTGTGGTGTTAATGTGTTAAATGGTAAAATAACTCATAAAGCGGTTGCTGATAGCTTGGGTTATCATTATTTTAATTTAAGCGAGTTTTTATAATGTCGGTTGTTGTTCGTTTTGCTCCTTCGCCTACTGGTTTTTTGCATATTGGCGGGGCAAGAACGGCATTATTTAACTATTTATTTGCCAAACATCATCGAGGCAAATTTTTACTTCGAATCGAAGATACCGATCAAGTTCGTTCTACTCAACCAGCAATTGATGCTATTTTAGATGGTTTAAAATGGCTTGACTTACCTTATGATGGCTTGCCAGTTTTACAAAGCCAAAATCAGGCTCGGCACCAACAGGTGGCAAAGCAATTGCTTGAATCTGGCAAGGCATATTTATGTTATACTCCTGCCCAAGAACTCGAAGAAATGCGAAAACAAGCCGAAAACAAAGGGCAGGTTTTTCGTTTTCAAAGCCCTTGGCGAAACAAAACCCCTTCACAACCAAGCAACATTAAGCCAGTGCTTCGAATCAAAGCTCCACAAGATGGTTTTACCACTATATCCGATTTAGTGCAGGGGGGGCAAGTGAGTGTTGCCAATAACGAGCTTGATGATTTGGTTTTGTTAAGAAGCGATCAAACTCCTACCTATATGTTTGCTGTGGTGGTTGATGATTACGATATGCAAATTACTCATATTATTCGTGGCAACGACCATTTTACTAATGCTTTTCGGCAAAAAATTATTTACGAGGCTTTAAACTGGCCTGTGCCACAATTTGCTCACATTCCTTTAATACACGGGGCCGATGGCGCTAAACTTTCAAAAAGACACGGGGCAACTGGTGTTCTTGATTATCAGCAACAAGGTTATTTGCCAGAGGCAATTCGAAATTACTTGCTGCGTTTGGGCTGGAGTTATGGCGACCACGAAATTATTACCGATGAAAATGCCATTGCTTGGTTTGATCTTAAAAATGTTGGCAAATCGCCTGCAAGGTTTGATTTTGCTAAACTCAATCATTTAAACCATCACTATATTAAAAACAGCAATAATTTACTATCTTTAATCACTAAATTTTTACCCAAAAAACCAAATTCACTTGAAGAAGAACGGTTTTTAAAAGTGCTACAATTTGCCAAAGAAAAAGCTAATTTACTCACCGATTTAGCCAATATTTGCTCGGTTTATTATCAGCATAGCCAGCAAGCAATTAGCCAGCCAGATTTACTAATTTTAACCGAAAAAAAATTAATTTTACAGCAAATCAAACAAGTTTTAAGTCAAATAAACCATTGGCAACCTGCCGAAATTAAGCAGGTTTTAAACGATTTTTCTACTCAATCTGGTTTAAAAATCAATACTTTTGGCATTGCTTTACGCATTGCTCTTACTTTTTCTGCGTCATCTGCTTTGGGAATTTTTGATATTTTACATATTTTAGGCAAAGAAGAAGTTTTAGCTAGACTTGAAAATGCTCTATAAAAAAACTACCACCTCCAAAAAACAAAAGTAACTATTTTATATTTATGAAAGATCTAGTTAACAAAATTCGCCATGATGTTTTACAATGGAGATTAAATAATTATAAAACTGAATTTACCGAAATCAAAGAAATATTAAATTTTCAAAAAACCGAAATAGAAAATTTATATAAATATTTAAGAAAAGCACAATTTGAGACAATTGAAACCTATTTATTTTTAAGATTTGTCAAAAAAACACCTAAAATAATTGATTTATACAAAACATATTACAGCACGCCACCAGAATTTTGTAAAGCACTAAATATAAACCATATTCCAGAACATTCTTTCAAATATATAAAAAACATAGAAGATATTTTAACCGATCTAAAAGATGCAAAAACATTAAAAGAATATAAATATCACTCACTGATTGAAACCTTAAACCTAGACTATCCTAGCTATATTTTAGCGCTTGCCATGGGAAGTGGCAAAACAAATATAATCAGCTCAATTATTGCAATAGAATTTGCCATTGCCATAGCAAATGAAAAAATGGCCGAATTTAATTTTATGCAAAATGCTCTTGTATTTGCACCAGGGCTAACAATTTTAAAAAATTCATTAAAAAAAATATCAGTTTTGCCTTTTGAAAAAATATTACCGCCAGAAATGTGCAAAAAATTTCTTGTCAATGTAAAATATATTCAAGCAGGAAATAATAAAACTTTATCCTTGATAAGGGATAGTAAGTGGAATATTGTTGTGTTAAATAGTGAAAAAATTATACTTAGAGAAACAAATACCAAAACCGATAATCAACAAAAAGCATTTGAAGAAAGAAAATTACAAGCAAATTTAAGAATTGAAGCAATAAAATCATTGCCAAATCTTGCAATTTTTAGCGATGAAGCTCATCACACCTACGGCAATAAAATTGGAGATGAGTTAAAAAAAGTAAGAGAAACCATTAATCATATTCATGCCAATAAAGAGCTTGTTTGTGTGGTAAATACTACTGGCACTCCATATGCAAATAAAAAAATGTTAAAAGATGTTATATTTTGGTATGGGCTTGAAGATGGAATTAAAGACGGAATTTTAAAAAGCCTGCATCACAGTGTTAAGCAATATAATTTTGAAACCGAAAATGAAGAAAAAGAAGTTGTTTTTGATATTATCACAGATTTTTTTTCAAAATATAAAACAAACGAAAAAATAGCTTTTTATTTTAAAAACGAAGATCATCTTGAAAGATTAAAACTATATATAGAGCAGGCATTATTTAAAGAAGGTTTTACTAAAGATATTATCTTAAAATATACACTTGAAACAAAGACAACAAATACTGAAAAAGAGTTTTTGTCTCTTGATAACCCCGAAAATAAAAAAAGAATCTTGCTTCTCATTGGCATGGGAAGAGAAGGTTGGGATTGTAAAACTCTATTTGCAACAGCACTTATCACAGAAAGTTCAAGCTCAAATAATTACATTTTACAAGCAAGCACCAGATGTTTAAGACAAATTGAAGGCAACACCAAGCCTGCAACAATTTATTTAAGCAGAAAAAATATGATGGTTTTAAATAAAGAAATGAAAGAAAATTATAATACAGACGCAACAATTCTCGATCGTTTACAAACCGAAAATTATAAAGAGCAAAAATTGATTGTTAAAAAACCAAATCTGCCAAAGCTTGAAATTAAAGTAAAAGAATTAAAAATCATAGAAGATAAAACACAAAATTTTATTTTAAAATTTGCAAAACCCAATATAGAAGAGAAAAAAATTACAATACATACTGCAAATTTAAAAGATAATAAAATTTTAGAAACAGGAGATTATCAACAAATTATAAACAATGATAAAATATCAATTTTGCTTGCCTCAAACATAATTGCAACCAAGTATCATTTAAAAAACCTTGCAGTATTAAAAGAAATGCAAAAAATTTATCAAGAAAATGAAATTCCTGAATATCACTTGCAAGAATTATTTAAGCAAATCGATAAAACAAAAGAAAATTATCAAACAATTACCGAAATAACAACAAGAATAATGGCAATTATCAAAACAGAAGAAGGTTTTAAAAAAAGCGAAGACGGAAAATATTATTACCACACTATTAAATTTAAAGAAAAAAATTCGCCGATTTTTAAAACAAATGAAGGCAATTCTCAATATGGTTTTCATTATGAGCCATATAGTTTTGATTCTAATCCCGAAGCTGATTTTTTTGAAACTCTTTTAAATATTACCAATGCAAAAGCAAAAGACATTGAAGATATTTATTTTACTGGCGGGCTTACCACCCCAGATAAAACAGATTTTCACTTTCAATACAAGGGGCAAGATGGCAAATTTCACCAGTATTACCCTGATTTTTTAGTTAGAAAGAAAAACGGCGAGATTTATATTATTGAAATAAAATCCGAGGCCGATAAACATAATCTAGATGTCATTGCAAAAGAAAAAGCAGTGCAAGAAATTGCCAATATCAATGAAAATAAAATAAAGTATGTTGTTTTATACACAAGCGGAGATAAAATTTCTACAAGTAATAGCGATTATTTAAAAATTATTGATTTTATTAATTAGTTTATGAGTAAAAAAGAAGTAAAAGTGCAAACACCAAAAGGCAGAGCTTATATTAATTGGTTTGGCAAAAAAGCCCCAGAAACAATTCAATATTATCCTGCACAATTAGTTGAGAAAACCCAAGGAAGCGAAGATATAAAAGATCCGCAATTTCAAACTCTTGAGAAAAATTGGCATAACCTCATTTTTCATGGCGACAACAAAGAATGCTTGTCAAATTTACTTACCCATGGCTTTCGTGGCAAGGTTGATCTCATTTACATCGATCCACCATTTGATTCTGGTGCCGATTATGTACGCAAAGTGGAGCTTCGTGGCATCAAAACCAAGCTTGATGGCGAAGAGCAGAGCCTGTATGAGCAAGTACAATATAATGACATCTGGAAGAACGACAGCTATTTGCAATTTATGTATGAAAGGCTAATTTTATTAAGAGAGCTTTTAAGCGACCAAGGATCAATTTATCTGCATTGCGACTGGCACAAAAGCCACCACTTGCGTTTTTTGCTTGATGAAGTTTTTGGCGAGGAGAGTTTT
>CAMAWV010000015.1 GCA_945862075.1 Rickettsia typhi
TGATCGAAGCCCCAGTAAACGGCGGCCGTAACTATGACGGTCCTAAGGTAGCGAAATTCCTTGTCGGGTAAGTTCCGACCCGCACGAATGGCGTAACGACTTCCCCTCTGTCTCCAGTGTAGACTCAGTGAAATTGAATTTGCCGTTAAGATGCGGTATTCCTGCGGTTAGACGGAAAGACCCCGTGCACCTTTACTATAACTTTACACTGAATTTAAAAATGAGTTGTGTAGGATAGGTGGGAGGCTTTGAAGCTCAGGCGCTAGCTTGAGTGGAGCCAACCTTGAAATACCACCCTTTTTGTTTTTGGATTCTAACTACAACATTTATAGCAATGTTTAGGACACTGTATGGCGGGTAGTTTGACTGGGGCGGTCGCCTCCCAAAGAGTAACGGAGGCGCGCAATGGTAAGCTCAGACTGGACGGAAATCAGTTTTAGAGTGTAATGGCATAAGCTTGCCTGACTGCGAGACTCACAAGTCGAGCAGAGACGAAAGTCGGTCATAGTGATCCGGTGGTTCTGTATGGAAGGGCCATCGCTCAACGGATAAAAGGTACGCCGGGGATAACAGGCTGATGATTCCCAAGAGTTCATATCGACGGAATCGTTTGGCACCTCGATGTCGGCTCATCACATCCTGGGGCTGAAGAATGTCCCAAGGGTTCGGCTGTTCGCCGATTAAAGTGGTACGTGAGCTGGGTTCAGAACGTCGTGAGACAGTTCGGTCCCTATCTGCCGCAGGTGTTAGAAAATTGAGAGGAGCTGACTTTAGTACGAGAGGACCGAGTTGGACATACCTATGGTGTTCCAGTTGTTCTGCCAAGGGCATTGCTGGGTAGCTAAGTATGGACGGGATAACCGCTGAAAGCATCTAAGTGGGAAGCCTCCCTCAAAACAAATTTTCTCTATTAGGGTCGTGGAAGACTACCACGTTGATAGGCTGGGTGTGTAAGCACAGTGATGTGTTAAGCTAACCAGTACTAATAACCCGATTGGCTTATTTTACAAACTATGTGTAGTATTAATTTGTAAAGTTTTTCTTGCCAATAAAAGAATTAGCAGGTATTCTTTCTAATATTCAAATTACAAGTGCTACTTGTTGGCTTGGTGACGATAGCGGTCTGGAACCACTCGATTACATTCCGAACTCGCAAGTGAAACGGAAGACGCGCCAATGGTATTTAGTTGTTATGACTAGTGAGAGTAGGTTATCGCCAAGCTTACAAGTAGCACTTGAGATGTTTTTTATCTCTCTATTATTCCTCCCCTTATTTCTAGTTTCAATTTATTTTTTTGGTTTTTTATGCCAAAAAAATCATCATTAATTTACTAAAGTTTAAAAATTTATCTTGTGAAACAATGCAAAATAAATTATTTTTTTCACGCGAATTTGGTGGTGGCGTTGATGGATTTTGTTTTTATATTTTTCAACACTTAACAATAACTTTATTTAAGAGAAAACTGACGACTTAAAGTTCGAAAAAATGGTCTGGTTCAAACAGATGTTGATGAGTGGATTAGAAAATATAATTATGAAAGACCGCATTTTCGGTAAATACTGCTATGGAAAAACTCCATATCAAACCTTTCTGGAAAGCAAACATATCGCAATTGAAAAAACTATTGACAAAAATAGCAACATCAATAATAATGAAAAAGAAATTTTTGATAGTTTAAATTGTTAAAATTTTTAATGTCAGAAAATACATACTGTCAGGTTAAATGCAAGTTATTACAGTTAAAGATGGAAAGTGGTATAAGAAGCCCCTTGAATTGCTGATTTCTTATTATATTGTTTAAAATTAAAAATGGTATTATTGCTTCGCAACAGAGCTACAAAATTCATCAATTAATTTTGTATCAAATTTTGTTATTTCATATTCTGGATGCCATTGAACTCCAATTAAAAAAGGATAATTTTTAGCCTTATAAGCCTCGATAACACCATCAGTAGCAATTGCAGTGATTTCTAATTTTTCAGCAATATCAGATATTGATTGGTGATGAGTTGAGTTCACACAAAGCTCTTTTTCATTTTCTTTACTTTCAATTAATGCTTTTGCAAACACTCCTTTTTTCTCCAGAATATTGATTTTGTGAGCACATTTCTTGCCACTTGAAGAGTGGTTAATATTAGAATCTTTGATTTGCGAAGGTATATCTTGATATAGTTTTCCACCAAGTGCCACATTGATCATTTGATAACCGCCACAAATACCAAAAATTGGTTTTTTAGTTTTATAGAAATTATTAAATAGCACAGATTCGAAATCATTTTTATAGGTTTCATCAATTTTTACAGTATTATTTAAAGTCTTCTGCCTGTATAGTTTTGGACTTATATCATAATAATTTCCGCTAAAAACTATCCCATCAAATGTTTCGATATAGCTCTTGATCATAGTATGATCAAGAGGAATTAGAACCACCACAACTCCATATTTTTTGCAGGATTTCTGAAAAGAAGAAACATAATTATCTCTTAGAGCATAAAATGAAGTTTCTGCAAATTTATTTTCAGCATTAGAATTTTTTCTATAATCAATCGTAACACCCACGACTTTTGTATAAGAATTTTCAGCCAAAAGAAATAAAATAAAAAATATCAGAAGTTTTTTCATAAAATTACAGAGTAAATTCCAAACACAAATAAAATAATTCCCGAAAATATTTTTATTATTCTCATAATTTTTTCAGAAATTCTATGTTTTATTTTAGTTATTCCGCCAGTCAAAATCAACCACCAAAACAATGATCCCAAAAACACACCAAAAACCATGGTAATCAATTCAAAACCACCTATCTTAAGTCCTCCTATTGATGCAAAAATTGCTACAAACGAAATTATAGTTGCTGGATTTGTTAATGTTAACAACAAAACCATGAATACAGTTTTAAAGAAGTGTAAATCTTTTGTCTTGATAGCATTATGTGGAACTTTTTTATAATTTCTTATTTCCTTTATGCCCAAATAAATTAAAAAAATTCCACCGATAACTTTTATAGAATCTGTGTAATCAAGTAGAAATTTAGAAATTAAGACCAAACTTCCTCCAGCAAGGAGTCCATAAAACGAATCAGCTAAAGCGGCTCCAAGACCAACAGCAAAACCAATTTTGAATCCCGAAGATAAAGTATTTTTAATACAAAGAAGACCGATTGGACCAACTGGCATAGCAACCGAAAAACCAATTAAGAAAGCTTTTAAGAAGATAAAAATAAAAGACATAAAAATTTGCAATAAAATTCAAGAACAAAAAATCAATTTAGCTAAATTTATGATTATACTATTTCTCATATTTAAATGCATAAAGAACAAAATATAATTTTAGTTGTGCTATCGCAACAACACGATTTTTAATTTTAAATTTAGCTCTAAAACCGTCGGTTTGTCTAGATAAATCAAATTTTTAAACTAAAAATTAAAATTAATAAATATAAAGTTATTTATGCATTTAAAGATGAAAAATGGCATTAATTCTGTCGAATTATTTTTTTCAAAATGATTGCAAACTACATCATTTGCTTTTAAGGGAGAAAAATATTAACAGGTTAACAACAATTTGGAGTTTACGATAAAAATAAAAATTTGTCAAGACCTAGCCTAGAGTTCATAAATGAGAAAAAATCACCAAATTATATCGATTAAAAAATTTCAATAAAATGCCTTATGTAAGTTATTACAAATTATCATTTTACCTCCATATTCACCAGAATTAAATCCAACAGAAAAGCTTTGGCAATATATCAAGGATAATATCATTAAAAATAGAGTCTATAAAACCCTGTGTAAATTAGAAAATGCAGTTTGTCGATTTATCAATATGGCTGACACCAGAAATCATTAAGAGTATTTGCAATGTTAAATATATTGTATTATAGATGGGTTGTGGTATTATATATCGTGTTTTAATCTGTAGCTAACGTGTCTTAAAAACTTTAGATATTTTTGCGTATTGTTAAGTTATTGAGATTTTGTGCCTTGTTGTTTTCTCTCTATTAATTGCAGTTCTCTTTGAAAGAATACGCATTATCTTTTAATGTTTCACTAACATATTCTAAAGCATCATATTGTTATGTATTGACATCTTCGAATATATGTTGTTCTAGTTGTTGTATTTGCCTAGAAGTATTAGTTTTATAACGAAGCAATTCTTGTAGTTGTAAAAAACCAAAATTAACATTTTTAGTAGCTTGCTGATATTGATTTTCAACATTTAAAACAAGATTTTTTAATAATAAAATTTGTAATTTCTTTTCAAGATGCTTATTATTGCAAGCTGGCAGGTGCATTTTATTTTGTAATTCATTTAGATAAATACTAAATTCAGAATTGGTGATTTTAGCAAGCAACAACTCGGTGAGTTGAGGGTTTTCATTATTTTCATCGCAATAGTTAATGATAAAATCTTTAAAATCATCAAGTTTGGGATGTTGTAAAGTAAGTTCACGAAAATTAAAGTTTTCATCGGTATAATCAATTAAATTCGGAAATTTGATGATAAAAGCCAAAATACTTAACAAAATATTTTCGTGTTGATTAAAAATAAATACTGGCAACGATGTTTTTTTTGTGGATTTATCGAGATTTTTATTATAATATTGAGTATTTCTGCCCAACAAAAACACTTGCTCTCTAAAAAAATTGGTAAAATGTTTTTTGCAGGAAATATTCTTAATTAAATTTAGTTTTTGCTTAAGAAATTCTTCAAGATTAATTTTTTGTTCGGCTGAAATTTTTATTTGATGTTTATCGATACTTAAATCTTGCAAAGCAAAATCAAAAATAGCCTGCGATAAATTAACAGAGCTATTTAATAAAGTTTGAAAATTTTCTTTACCGTGTAGTTTTAAAAAATCGTCAGGATCTAGTTTATTTGGCAAGAACACAAAACTAATAGATTTGTTATTATCAATTAAAGGCAAAGAAATATCTATAAGCCGTTTAGTTGCCCTAATTCCTGCTTGGTCGCCATCTAGACAGCTAATAATTTTACTAGTAATGCCAAAAAGTTGTTGCAAATGATGTTCGCTAATTGCTGTTCCTAGCCCAGAAACAGTATTTAAAAAACCATATTGATGGAGGCTTATCACATCTATATAGCCCTCAACCAGTAAAGCATAATCAAGATTACTAATATTTTTTTTTGCAAAAGCAAAATTATAGAGAACCTGACTTTTTTTAAAAAAATTAGTTTCAGCAGAATTAAGATATTTTGGCAATGAACCATCTAAACATCTGCCACCAAAAGCTATCACTTGTTGCTGATGGTTATAAATAGGGAAAATAATTCTTTGGCGAAATTTATTAAAAATTTTGTTGTCTCTATGACCAAAAATACCTGTTTCAAGAATTTCTGCGGTAGAAAAGTGTTGTTTTTGCAATAAATCAACAAGATCAGAATAAGAATTATTAGCAAAACCAAGCTGAAAAAAATTAATAGTGGCCTCGTTTAAGCCTCGGCTAATTAAATATTGTTGTGCTGATAAATTATTTTGTAAATTTTGTTTAAAGAATTGCAAAATAGTATTGAGAATTAAATATTTTTTAGATAAAGAATGGCTAGTTTTATGATTTTTTGGCAATTCAAGATTAAAGTCGTAAGCAAGTTTTTTAATTGCTTCGCCATAAGTTAATTTTTCGGTTTCACTAACAAATTTAACTACATCGCCGCCAGCACCGCATCCAAAACAATAATATAAACCTTTAGCATCGTTTACTGTAAAAGAAGGGGTTTTTTCTTGATGAAAAGGACATAATCCTAAAAAATCTTTACCTTTTTTTTTAAGCTTAACTTTTTTAGCAATAACAGAAGAAATAGCTACTTGAGAGCGAATTTGAGTGGCAAAATTTACAGGAAATGCCATAAAAAAAAGAGTAGATCTTTACTGAAAAATAAAGATGAAGTTTATCATAATGGTGGGTCTGGGTGGACTTGAACCACCGACCTCGCACTTATCAGGCGCGCACTCTAACCAACTGAGCTACAAACCCAAAATGAATTTTTAAAAAACCAAAATTTTATATGAAACTTTGTTAGACCAAATATTTTAAGAACAAAAAATGTAAAGTCAAACTTTTTTTTTGCAAAAAATCATTGAATTTTGATTTAGATTAGCCAATTGATATAAAGCTATCGCTAAAAATACAGAAAATAAAGAGGCAAAAAGCACCGAAATTTTTGCTGTATCTAACATTTGCAAATTATTAGCGAATGCCAAATTACCGATAAAAATACTCATTGTAAAGCCAATGCCAGTAATAATTGCTACTATATAAAATTGAAACCAACTTACTGCAATTAATTGATGATTGGCATTATAATATTTTGGTAAAGAAGCGATATTTAATTTTATTGCCACAAAACAAAATAACATTACCCCAAGTTGTTTTCCTAAAAATAAACCAAAAAAAATACCAGAAAATAAATTATCACTTAATAAAGAAAATGAAATATGTGGCAAAACTACTCCGCTATTAGCAAAAATGAATACTGGCAAAATAAAAAAATTAACCGCAGGAGCGATGGCATGAATAATTCTTGCTAAATGTTGTTTTGGAATACACATCGCTAAAATCACTCCAGAAATAGTAGCATGAACACCAGATTTTAAAATAGTAAGCCACAAAAAAAAGCCGAGAAATAAATATAAAGCAACAACAATTTTTTTTGATAAATGATAAAATCTAGGCAGAATAAACAAACAAAATAACGGTAAAAAAGCTAATAATAAAAAAGCTAAATTTAAATTTTGAGTATAAAATAAAGCAATAATAACAATTGCCACTAAATCATCAAAAATTGCTAAAGAAATTAAAAAAACTTTTAAAGATTTACAAATTATTTTGCCAAAAAAAGATACAACTCCATAAGCAAAGGCAATGTCGGTAGCAACTGGCACAGCAAAACCTGCTAAATGATTTGAGTGTTGATGATTAAAAAAATAAAAAATCGTTGCTGGCAAGATAATTCCGCCAATTGCTCCAATAATAGGTAAAAGTGCTTGATTTTTAGTTGATAAAGCTCCAATTGTTAGCTCCTGTTTTAACTCGCTACCAACCATTAAAAAAAATATCGCCATCAAGAAATCGTTAATCCAATCAAGCAAACTCATATTTTTACTAATACCAAGGGTTTTTAGTTCTAGTGGAATTGCAAGAGAAAAAATATTTTGATAATAGGTAAGTAAAGGCGAATTAGCAACAAATAAAGCTAAAGAAGCGGCAATTAAAAGCAAAATACCAGTTGTCGATTCTAGTTCAAAAACTCTTTTAATAATTTTTATCATAGATAATGATTTTATATCCAATCAGGATCTATTGCTCCTTCGTCTGGTGGAGTGGGTATTTGATGTTCGTGACCTGTAATAATATCGATAATATATAATTTTGGTACCGAGTTTTTGCCGTAGGCTCCAAGCTTTTTAGAGTAAATTAAATAACGATCGTTTGGCGACCATTTTGCTCCTTCTGCTAAATATGCAGTGGTTAAAAGTTTTTCGCCCCCGCCATTGCTTGACATAATGCCAATAAAAAATTTACCACCTTTAATTTTAGTAAAAGCGATAAATTTACCATTTTTTGACCATACAGGTTTTGAATAAGAACCTCCGCCGTTGCTTATTTTTTGCAGGCTTAAGCCATCGCTTGACATAATATAAAGTTGTTGACTACCGCTTCTATCAGAAGAAAAAATAATATTTTTACCATCGGGCGAATAGGAAGCGGTGGTATCGATGCCAAGATTACTAGTTAAACGCTTGGCAGTATTTTGCTCGGTATCTATTTCAAAAATATCGCTATTACCATCTTCGATGGCGGTTATTAATAGTTTATTAGCATCAAGAGGATGAATGCTGGGAGATAAGGTAGTGTTGCGAAAACCACCAATTTTTTGCATTCTGGTAGAGTGAATATTTAAAGAAAATATTTGTGGTCTTTGTTGAAAATAGCGTAGATAAAATATTTCATCTCTTCTTTTTGAAAAAATAGGGGTTAGAACCATTTCGGAACCATCGGTTAAATTACGATAGTTGCTACCATCAAAATCTATTACCGAGATTTTTTTGATTCTTTTTTTAAAACCACCAGTTTCAGAAATATAAAGAATTTGTGAGTTAAAATGCCCAGTTTCTTCGCCACTTACCGAGCGATAAATTTCGTTGCTGATTAAATTTGCGATTTTGCTGTAACTATCTTTTGATGCCGAATAATATTTGCCAAAAATTTGTTTTTTTTCAAGAACATCCCACATTCTAATTTTAATTTCGAGGTTACCAATAGAATCGTAATTAAAATTAGCAATAATAATGCCGTCTATACCTGTTTTTTGATATTGACTAAAATTTGGTGGCAGATTTATATCAAAAACTTCTGAGCTAATCATTTCAGAAAATTCAGTAGAGGTAATTTTTGGCTCTTTAATAAGGTTTTCGGTAAGGCCTGTGGTTTTTAAATTATTTAAAATTTTTTGCAGTATTTCTTGGCTATCTAGGTTGGTATCGAAGCCAGCAAATAAAAGCTTTGCTTTATATTGATTACTATCGATGTTGATGTTTACTGCTGCGGTTGCTAAGTGAGTATTGAAAATAGCTAAAAATAGTAGCAAAAATAATTTCTTCATAACTGATCGATAATAATGTTGCGATTAGTATAAACACAAAGATCGGCAGCTATTATTAGTGATTTTTCAACAATTTGATAGGCAGATAAACTAGAATCAGCCAAAGCTCGAGCAGAAGCTAAAGCAAAATTACCGCCAGAACCAATGCCAATGATACCGTCTTCTGGCTCTAGTACATCGCCATTACCAGTAAGAACTAAAGAAATATTGCTATCAATAACAATCATCATGGCTTCAAGCCTTCGTAGATATTTATCGGTTCGCCAATCTTTTGCAAGCTCTACACAAGCTCTCATTAATTGTTTTGGGTATTGTTCAAGTTTACCTTCGAGCCTTTCAAATAAAGTAAAAGCATCGGCTGTAGCTCCAGCAAAACCAGCAATAATAGAGCCATCGGATATTCTTCTGATTTTTTTAGCATTTGATTTTAAAATTGTTTGACCTAAAGACACCTGCCCATCACCACCAATGGCTACCTGATTATTTTTGCGAACTGCTAAAATAGTAGTGCCATAAATAGTAGAAGAATTTTTATGTTCGAGCATAATTTTTGTTGTAAAATTGATTTTATAGATCATTATGGAACTGTTGTAAAAATATATTTGAGATACAACATTGCAGTTTTAGTTTAGCAAGTAAAATGCTATAATTCAACAATTAAATTTATGTTTTTAAAACTACTAAATAACAGAAACTTTTTTATTATTGCTTGCCTAGGTTTTGTAGCTGGTTTGCCTTTAGCCCTTATTTTATCTACTCTAAAAGCCACATTATTTGAAAATGGTTTTGATTTATCAACCATCGGTTTTTTATCGTTGCTTTCTTTGCCTTATTCTTTAAAAATGCTCGTCGCTCCTATTTTTGATTGTTTTAATGTGCCATTTTTACACAAAAAATTTGGTCAGAAAAAATCATGGATTTTGATATTACAGTGTTTACTAACTATTTCTTGTTTTGGATTATCTTCGGCGGTTTGGCAAAATAACTTGTGGCTAATTATGATTTTTGCTGTGTTGATTGCTGTTTTTTCGGCTTGTCAAGATATTGTGATTGATGCTTATAGAATTGAAAACTTTACTTTACAAAATCAGGGAATTGCTACCATGATTTATGTTTATGGTTATCGCTTCGGAATGCTTATTTCTGGTGGTTTTGCTCTATATTTAGCAACTCAATTTGCTTGGTATATGGTTTATTTTATTATGGCTTGTTTAGTATTTTTTTTCATGATTTTGTTAATCATTACTCATTCATATAAAGACCAAAAAATTACTTTACCAACAAATAAAATTAATATCTTAAAACAATCTTGGCTGTTTATTATTGATGCTTATCGTGATTTAGCTAGTAAAAATAAATGGTATTTTATATTGCTTTTTATAATTTTCTTTAAACTTACCGATGCTTTTGCGGGCAATATGATTATGCCTTTTTTATTAGATATTGGATATTCTAAAAAAGAGTTGGCAACAATTTTAAAAACTTGCGGATTATTTGCTACTTTATTTGGAGTATTTTTTGGGGCGGTTTTAGTGAAAAAAATTAAAATGAATCAACTTCTTTATGTTGCTTTATTACTACAAGCAATTTCAAATTTAGCTTTTTGTTATTTGGCAAGAGAAAATCAACAATATATTAATTTATGGAACTTAAATTTTGATATAAATTTACTTTTAGTGGTTTTGATTGAAAATATTAGTGGCGGCATTGGTGATGTGGTTTTTGTTGCTTATCTTACTTCGTTATGTAGCAAGAGTTTTTCTGCTACTCAATATGCTCTGTTTAGTTCGTTAGGTTCTTTGGCAAGAAGTTTGCTAGCCAGTTCTGCTGGTGTTTATGTTAATTATTTAGGATGGTATAATTTTTTTATCTTTTCTGTGTTTTTAGTAATTCCAGCTCTTGCTTTTTTATTTTTAATTGGTAAAAATAGTCATGTTTCATCAAATAATTAATATAAAATATGCAATTCTCTATTATTAAATCTAAAAAAGAATCGTTAATTAATAGAGAAACTTCTGCTGCAAAATTTATTCCTTATAAAAGCCATTTTAATCATAATACTTTACTTACTAAAAAAGATGAATTAGTAAGAGTTATTAAAATCAAAGGTTTTTCTTTTGAAACCGCTGATGATATTGATGTTGATCTCAAAAAAAATACTCGAAATAATTTGCTAAAAAGTATGGCTCAAAGTAGTTTTTCTCTACATTTTCACACTATCAGAAGAAAAGAAAAAGCTTTTCCAGATGGTGAAATGCCAGATGATTTTAGTAAACAACTCAATCAAAATTGGAGTTTACGCCATTCTGATGATAAATGTTTTGTTAATGAACATTTTTTAACCATTATTAGGGGGCAAGTACAGGGAGGAGTGATTGGGGCAATTAATTTAGTAAATCAAGCGCAGCAAAAAACTAGTAAAGCAGCTTGGGCAGAATACATTAAAGAAGCCTATGGCGAGTTAGAGGAAATGACCGAAAGAATTTTAAATGGCTTTTCTAATTATAGTCCGCAATTGCTTGAAGTTATTGAAACCGACGATGGTTTTCAATCAGAAATTCTTAATTTTTTTGGTAGAATTATAAATTGTGGTTATCAGCAAAATTATTTAGTACCTACTTCAAATATCGACAATTACTTACCTGTTTCTCGTCTTTATATTGGAGCAAAATCAATTGAAGTTCATAATCCAGATACTATAAAATATACAGGCTTAGTGTCAATAAAAGAATATCGACCAGCAACACATGCGGGTGTTTTTGATGGTTTTATGCAAATGCCTTTTGAGTTAATTATTAGTCAATCTTTTGTTTTTACCGATCGTATGGTGGCAATTGGTTCAATGCAATTACAACAGCGCAGATTAATGCAATCTGAAGATGTGGCAGTTTCTCAAATCAGAGAAATAGACGAAGCTCTTGATTCGGCAATGGGTGGCGCCTATGCTTTTGGCAATCATTACATGACGGTTATGTGCATAGAAGACAGTCAAAAATCATTAGAAAGCGCTTTATCTATGGCATCTGTTGAGCTTGCTAATTCTGGTATTACAGGGGTTAGAGAAAAAATCAATCTTGAGCCAGCATTTTGGTCGCAATTACCTGGTAATGCTAGCTTTATGGCAAGAGCTTCTACTATTAATACTTTAAATTTAGCATCTTTTGCTTCTTTTCATAATTATCCCTCTGGAAAAAGAAAGGGTAATCATTGGGGCGATGCAGTAACTGTGCTTAATACAGTTTCTGGCACTCCTTATTTTTTCAGTTTTCATGTTCGAGATGTTGGTCATACCATGATTATTGGCCCTACCGGAGCTGGTAAAACTGTTTTATTAAACTTTTTATGTTCACAATCACAAAAATTTAACGGTAGATTGTTTTTTTTCGATAAAGATCGAGGAGCTGAAATTTTTATAAGAGCGGTTGGTGGCAAATATATGATTCCTACCGCTTCTAAAGTTTCTGGTTTTAATCCTTTACAACTGCCAGATAATAGCCAAAATAGAGCTTTTTTAGTTGAATTATTAAAAGCTTTGGTATCTACAAACGGTGAAATTTTGGGAGCTCACGAAATTGAACGAATTAATGAGGCAGTAAATGGTAATTATAAACTACCTAAACAACAAAGAATGCTACGTAATATCGCCCCTTTTATGGGTTTGGGTGGTCCTGGAAGTTTGGCAAATCGACTTTCTATTTGGCATTCTAATGGCTCTCATGCTAGGCTTTTTGATAATGAAAACGACAACATAGACTTTTCTATCGCTCGAAATTTTGGCATCGAAATGGGTTATTTATTGCAAGATAAAGTTGCTCTTGCGCCTGCTTTACTTTATTTATTTCATCGTATCCAATCTTCTTTAAAAGGTGAGCCAACCATGATAGTGCTTGATGAGGCTTGGGCACTTATTGGTAACCCAGTTTTTGCCCCAAAAATTAAAGATTGGCTAAAAGTAATGAGAAAACTAAATTCTATGGTGGTTTTTGCCACACAATCGGTTGAAGATGCTTCAAAAAGTGAAATCTCTGATACTTTGGTACAACAAACTGCTACCCAAATATTTTTGCCAAATTTAAGGGCAACTCAAGCTTACCGTAATATTTTTATGCTCTCAGAACGAGAATTCTCTCTTGTCAAATCTACCGATCCTAGCACTAGATTTTTTTTAGTAAAACAAGATAACGATGGAGTGGTGGCAAGGCTTGATTTGTCTGGAATGGATAATATTATTCAAGTTTTATCTGGTAGAAACGATACCGTAGCTCTGCTAGATCGTGTTATCGATGAACACGGTGAAGATCCGAAAGATTGGCTGCCTATTTTTTATCAAAAAGCACAAAAATTATTATGAAACAATCTAAATTTTTGCTAACTTTTTTGATATTTATCTTATTTTGCAACTCTAGTTTTTCACAAACCAATGAAAAAGCTCCAAAATTTGGACCAGAGAGAATCAGAAAATGTGACGATGTTGATCATTCAAAAATTCATGATACAGACACATTAAATATCAATTTCAACTTAAATTTTGCTTCACAACCAGACAATGGTTTAGGATCTGATTTTATGTTTGAGATGTCTAATCCATATTGTTACTCCTATTTTACTGGCTATTGGTGGGCTTTTAGAACTGCAATTTTTAATGCCACTCTTGCATGTGGTGGTACCCCAACATTTTTACCAAACCCATTAAAAGATATTATAAGGCAAGCAATAAATCTTGCTAAATGTAGCAGCGAAATAGTTCGAACCAAAAATCCATTTAACGACTGTTGCCTTGCTAATGCGGCGGTCGTTACCGCCGGGGCGATAGCTACGGCTCAGGCAGGTATCATAAGTGACAGGGCAAGTAAGACGTTAACAGCAGTAAGAGTTTGTGGCTATAATTGGTCACAACCAACTTATAAATCTGATCCAATTCTTGGTGATTCGTCCGATGATGATTTGAAAGAACAAAAAAAAATTAGTTACAAACAATATCTGCTAAAATCAACAAAAAAAAAATATAAAGAAGAAGAAGAATTTAGTAATTCTGGTAGGTATTTTAACATAAATGATGTTATATCTCGAAATCCAAACCCAAAACTAATTACTCTAATTGCTCAGAATATTGAGGATGAAGATTGCTCTGATGCAGTTTTGACGAGAATGAAGCCTTTTTATTTAAGAGGTCTTGATCCTGGTAATTTTAACTGCCTGCAATATGATGATGGTACTCCTGAAAGAAAATGTTGCAACAGTCTTGCTAAAAACTATATTTGCCTAGAAGATATTGAATCAAACGAAGATCCAAAGAAACGAAATTTTGTATTTTGTAAAAAAGGCACTACTTGCAGTATATATATTGATAAACTTCCCTTCCCTACAGAATTTATGATAAAAGAACGAGAAGAGGGTAGAATTTTATGTGCCGAAAGCCATAGTTTATGCCCTTATAATTTTTCCGTTGCTGGCGGAACAACCTATCCAGTAAAGCAACAAAACCACTCTAATGTTGAAGAAGCAAATAAAAAACTCAAAGATGCTTTTATTACCCCAGAAGCAAATAACGAAGATCTAACAACATATACCAATGATACACTACCAGAAGACATGCCTTGTAAAGGTAGTCAAAATCAAGAGGAGTCTAGTTGTTTTTCAAATGATAATGCTTACCAACTGAAAAATCAGTGTCAGTATTATGCTCATTGCACCTCTACTTCTGATGTTCCCTATACTATACATGACCGTAAAATTAATCGTTATTTTTCTTATGCTTGTCTTGATTTTAAAGGATTGGCTGGCAACAAAAGTAAATCAACTGTAATACTTGGCAATGAAATATATTTAAGTGCGCCAATTTCTCAATGTTTTTACGAAACATTTGGCAATATTTTTATCAATAGAAACGGTCATACATTGTGTAGAAATGGCGAAACAACAGATGGTACAGCTTGTTCAAATTATAGTGAAGCAGTATATGAAAAAAATCAAAGCAGCGGTCAGAATATTTTTACTAAAATACAAGATAATTTGAAATTTACGATTAGAGTTGCCCTCACTTTAGCAGTTTTATTTTTTGGCATTAAAATATTAATATCACCTGGCGATGTTATTGGCATGTCGCAACGAAAAGAAATAATATTACTAATATTTAAAATTGGCATTGTAGCTTATTTTTCTTTAGGTAATGCTTGGCAATCTATTTTTTTTGATGCTATTTATGGCTCTTTTCCAGAATTAGTATCTAAGTTTTTCCAATATACTAGTGCACAAGGCGATATGTGTAGACTTGAAAATTCAACTAGTGTAAGTGATGCATATAGTTACTTAAAAATATTTAATCTTCTTGATTGTAAGCTAAAATATTATCTTGCCTTCACTCCTGGAACTTCTACTGCTAATATTTTTGGCTTAATAATCTCAACTTTAGTTACTGGATCTTATGGTTTTTTAATTGCAATATCGTTATTCTTTTTTGTGATTATGATGATTATAATTATTATGAGAGCTTTATATTTGTTTATTACTAGTGCTTTAGCAATTGTTGTTTATATTTTTATTTCACCAGTTATTTTTCCTACTTTGCTTTTTAAGCAAACTACCGATATTTTTAATAAATGGTTGATGCAACTCATTTCTTTTGTTTTGCAACCTATTATTTTGTTTGTATATATTGCCATTTTTATTCAAGTTTCTGATTTATTAATTTTGGGTAAAGATCCTACATTTACCAATGACGGTGGAAAAATAGATTGTCAATATGATTATGCTAAAGATAGAAAAAAAGCAGAGGAAGATCAGAAAAGACTGGCCTGTGTTTTGCAGTTTAATTCATTTAAAACAGATTCGACATTTTCCATTATTTCTGTTGGTTTGCCTGTAGCTACTATGCTGTTTTCTGATCTTCTTTCTAGCGGTAAAATGGGTATTATTTTTACTGTACTAAGAGGAGCTATAGGTATTTACTTACTCTTAAAGATGTTTGATCTTATACCAGGAATTATTGATTATATTTTTGGCTCTTCTCTTGATAAAAAAGGTGAAGATGTTCTTAATACCTTTAAATCTTTTGTTAATAAAGTAAGTCTTGCCAATAAAATGGCTGGTTCTTTGGTTTGGAATAAAGCATTTGATATAGCGGAGGGTTCGCAGGGCAAAAAAGATGAGGGTAAAAAAGATGAGGGTAAAAAAGATGAAGATAGTGGGGTTGCTTAAAAAATTATTTAATCAATCAAAAAAAATGTTGCAATAGCAATTTTGGTAAGTAAAATTTTATATAGTTTTCAAATCAAACCAATAAAATTATATGCAATTTGAAGTATCAAAAACTATTCTCTTAAAAGCACTGTCAGATGTTAATGGTGCTGTTGAAAAGAAAAACACTATACCAGTTTTGCAAAACATTAAAATAGAGGCAAAAGATAATAAAGTTTTTTTATTTGCTACCGATATGGATATTTTAATAACCACTTATTTTGAGTGTCAAATATCTACCGAGGGCTCTACCACTGTTTTGGCTCAAACTTTTTTTGATATTATAAGAAAAATTCCAGATGGTATAATTAGCATCAATCTAGAAAACGAAAATTTATTACAAATCAAGCTTGGTAAATCTCGTTATAAATTATCTTGCATAGATCCTAGCGAATTTCCAATTATCTCTAGCGAAGAACTTACCGATGAAATAGAATTAGATGCTCAAATTTTAGCTAAAATGATTAGTAAAACTCAATTTGCCATTTCTAACGACGAAACTCGTTATTATTTAAATGGTTTATTTTTGCATTCTCTCCAAGAAAACGAAAACTATTATTTACGCACTGTGGCAACTGATGGGCATCGATTAGCAACATCTTCTTTGTTTACTGGTATAACTAAAGATTTTGGAATTATTATTCCAAAAAAAACTGTAAGCGAAATTAAAAGAATCATTGAAACTACTAAAAAAGTTTCTTTGGCAGTTTCGCGAGTAAAAATAAAGGTTGTTTGCGACAAAACAACCATTGTTTCTAAATTAATTGATGGCGAATTTCCTCCTTACGATAAAGTATTGCCAAAAAATAATTTTAATATCGTTAATATTAAAAGAAAAGATCTGTTCGATTGCCTTGATCGTATCTCAATTTTAGCCAACGATAAACATCGTTCAGTAAAAATAAAAATCTTTGAAAATAAATTTTGTCTGCAGGTTGGCGACGATGCTAATCCTTTAGCCTACGAAGAGCTCGATATTATTTACAACGACAATAAAATAGAGTCTGGTTTTAATTCTAAATATCTACTCGAAATTATTTCTCAAGTTGAAAAAGAAGAAGTTATTATAAAATTTAATGATGGTTTTTCGCCAGCACTCATAGAATCTCCAGATTCTAATTCTGTGTTTGTAATTATGCCAGTCCGAATTTAATTCCAAATTAATTATGGCAATTGTTAAAAATATTATCATTTGGTTAGTATTTTTTGCTCTAATAGGGGCTATTTTTGTTTTGGCTTTATCAAGCGAATATGTGCCTATTAAAACCCTAGTTATTCCAATTAAAATTAGCAATAATATTAATTCTAATATTTAAAAATTATCTATATGTCTAACTACAACTTCGATGCAATTGTTATTGGTGGTGGTCCTGGTGGCTATGTTTGTGCTATTCGTTTAGCTCAACTTGGCTTGAAAGTTGCCTGCATTGAAAAAGAAAAAACACTAGGTGGTACTTGCTTAAATGTTGGTTGCATACCCTCTAAAGCACTTCTTGAAGCATCTCATAAATTTCATGATGCTTGTCATAACTTTCAGCAAATTGGCATTAATGCTACTAGCCCAGTTATTGAAATAGCTAAATTAATGGCTCATAAAAACAAAATTATCTCTGGTTTAACTAGCGGTATTGCTGGTTTATTTAAAAAAAATAAAGTGCAACATATTAATGGTTTTGCTAGTTTTATTGATAATCACACCATAGAAGTTACAGGTAACAACGAAAAAACTACTTATACCGCTCAAAATTTTATTATCGCTACTGGCTCCGAAGTGGTTTCTTTACCAAATGTGATTATCGATGAAAAAATTATTGTTTCTTCTACTGGAGCATTGTCTTTAAATACAGTGCCAAAAAAAATGGTTGTAATTGGTGCTGGAGTTATTGGCCTAGAGTTAGGTTCTGTTTGGCTTCGTTTAGGTGCCGAAGTGGAAGTTATAGAATATCTTAACACCACTACCCCTACTCTTGATGCCGAAATATCTAAACAATTTCAAAGAATTCTCGAAAAACAAGGCATGAAATTTCGCCTTGCCACCAAAGTGCAAGCAGTTGAGATTGTTGCAAATAATCAAGCGACTGTTACTGTTCAGGCCGTTGATTCTAACGAAACACAACAAATTTCTGCCGATGTGGTTTTAGTGGCTGTTGGTCGCAAACCTTATACCGCAGGTTTGCAACTTGAAAAAATTGGAGTTAAAGTTAATAACAAAGGCTTTATCGAAAATCATCATCTTCAAACTAATATCAGCAATATTTTTGTTATAGGCGACGCTACCACTGGAGCAATGCTTGCGCATAAAGCCGAAGATGAAGGTGTGGCAGTTGCCGAAATTATCGCAGGGCAAAAACCTCATATAAATTATAATTGCATTCCGAATGTAATTTATACCTATCCAGAAGTTGCTTGTGTTGGCAAAACCGAAGAAGAATTAAAATCTCAAAATATTGCTTATAAAGTAGGTAAATTTTCAATGATGGCAAATTCTCGGGCTAGAGCTACTGCAGACGAACAAGGTTTTGTTAAAATTTTATCTTGCGCCACTACCGATAAAATTTTAGGAGCCCATATTATTGCCAGAGAAGCTGGCAATACTATTCACGAAATTGTAGTTGCTATCGAATTTGGCGGAAGTGCCGAAGATATCGCTCGCACTTGCCATGCTCACCCAACCTACAACGAAGCTGTGAAAGAAGCTGCACTGGCTATTGAAAACCGAGCAATTCACTCTTGAAAAATTTTTTTGATTTTTTTAAAAATAATTGTTTTATGTTTTTTATTTTTATTACCACAAAAAAACCTGTGTTGCTTAACATAAGAAAAGCAAGCAATGAAAAACATCAACACAATCAAAATCTTGGCGAAGTTAAAAAAATTTTAAAATCTTTAAAAAATAGTGTCAAAATATTTTAAATTAGTGTTTGCATTTTGTTTTTTGCAACTTTAAAATATTGCCTATTAAAATTAAATTAAAAATCAAAACAATGCAAAGCTATTAAATCAGCAAATTTGTTTTTATTTTTTAAGTTGTAATGCTAAAAGTTTTGTTACTCTATACATAATTGTAACATCTCGTAATTTAGCAATACCATTATTAATTAAGTTTATTTTATTAATCAAATTTTATTTTATGACTAACAATAGCGAAATATTCGAAAGAGTAAAAAAAATTATCATCAATCATTTAGGTGCCGATGAGGCAAAAGTAGTTGAAACCGCTAATTTTATAGACGATCTCGGTGCTGATAGCCTCGATCAAGTAGAGCTTGTTATGGCTTTTGAAGAAGAATTTGGTATTGAAATTCCAGATGATGCTGCTGAAAAAATTGTTACCGTTGGTAATGCAGTAAAATATATCTCTGAAAATATGTAATTATTAAGCATCATAGCTTATCAAAATATTTTAGCCACTTTTTTATGAAAGTGGCTTTTTATTTATTGTTTTATGTCTAATAGTAAAATTAAAAAAGTAGTTCTTGCTTATTCTGGAGGGTTAGATACTTCGGTAATTCTTAAATGGCTTCAAGAAACTTACCAATGCGAAGTTATTACTTTTACTGCCGATTTAGGTCAAGGAGAAGAGCTTGAGCCAGCTCGTAAAAAAGCTCAAATGCTTGGTGTTAAACAAATTTTTATCGAAGATTTACGCGAAGAATTTGTTAGAGATTATGTTTTTCCAATGTTTCGTGCTAATGCTGTTTATGAAGGCACTTATCTTTTAGGCACTTCAATTGCTAGGCCGTTAATTGCCAAAAGACAAATAGAAATAGCTAATATGGTTGGTGCCGATGCAGTTGCTCATGGTGCCACAGGTAAAGGCAACGATCAAGTGCGTTTCGAACTTGGTTATTATGCTAATAATCCAAATATTAAAATTATAGCACCTTGGCGAGAATGGCAGTTAAATTCTAGGCAAAAACTTATCGAATATGCCATGCAACACCAAATACCAGTTACTACCGATAAAATGGGCGAATCTCCTTATTCTGTCGATGCTAATTTACTTCATACCTCAAGTGAAGGCAAAGTTTTAGAAGATCCGTCTCTGCCAGCTCCAGAATATGTTTATCAACGAACTGTTAATCCCAAACAAGCTCCCGATAAATCAACAACTATTGAAATCGAATTTTTAGCTGGTAACCCTGTTGCCATTAACTCACAAAAAATGTCTCCTGCTCAAATTCTTACTACTTTGAATAAACTTGGTGGTGAAAATGCCATTGGCAGGCTCGATTTGGTAGAAAATCGTTTTGTTGGCATGAAATCAAGAGGTGTCTATGAAACTCCAGGAGGCTCCATTTTATTGGTTGCTCATCGAACCATAGAATCTATTACTCTTGATAGAGAAGCAGCACATTTAAAAGATGAGTTAATGCCAAAATATGCCAGTTTAATTTACAATGGTTTTTGGTTTTCTCCAGAGCGACTAATGCTTCAAGCTTTAATTGATAAAAGCCAAGAAAATGTTGAGGGCACAGTAACTCTTGAACTTTATAAGGGTAATATTACTGTTTTAGGGCGAAAATCAAATAAAAGTCTTTATTCTATGCAACATGTCACCTTCGAAGAAGATGCTGGAGCTTATAATCAGCAAGATGCTAATGGCTTTATTAAATTAAATGCTTTACGTCTTAGAATTGGTAAAATGAAAGGTGGTTTTTAAAATTTTTTGCCAACTATATACTTTGTTAACCAAAGCTTGCATTTTAGATAAATCGTATTTATACTTTTCATAAAGAGTATTTAAAATTAAAATATGGACATAAAAAAATTTGAAGACTTAATTAATAAAACCATTTCAAGCATAGTTTTCTCTATAATAAATGAAAATAACATTTTAAATATTTCAGCAAAATCTAGAGCTTGAGCAGAAATAAGCGACTCTTTAGAAACCCAATTTATAATTTTAGCAAACTCTAATAGATATTTATTTAATGCAGAACAATCTCTAAAGGGTGCGACTAAAAATCCTTGGGACGCAAAAGTTTATTTTAAATACGAAGATCATCTTGAAGAAATTTGGATAGATTTTAAAGCCATTAAAATAGATCAGTTAGGAAGCAATCTTGACATTGGAACTCCAACTAAAATTGTTAATTTTATTCAAAATGGAGGCTTTTATTTGTTATATGTTTATGTGTTCTATAGAGAGACGGATAATGGTTTAGAATTCTGCAAAGTTAACGATTCTTTTGTAAAATCTTATTTTTTAAAAGATGTTCATCATTCAGTTCGTAGAAATCCAAAAAATCAATTGCAAGTATGTATTTCAACTGAACCAGAATATAGAACAAGAGAAGAATTTATAGATTTGTTATTTAGCAAGCTGAAAGAATCTTATTATAGACAAATTAAGATAGGTGAAAAGGAATTATTAACACTTGAAGAAAAACAAGCTAAAATAAAGGAATTTAATAGACAGCAAGAATCGTTGTTGTTAAATCTTAAAAAGAGCTAATTTGATTTTCAATGAATCCTATTTCATTTTCATAAATTGTTGGTTGTAAATCGTAAGTTTTTGCAGATTCTACTTTTTTGGCAATGACTTCTTTTGTATCACGATTAACAATTCCCACAACCACAGTCTTATTGCTCATTTTATTTTGCATTTTTGCTCTACCGCCAATATAAACCTCATCAATTTCAGAGATACCTTCGAATTGAATTGTTTCATCTTCCATTGCAACCCTAAATAAGCCAATTTATGCAAGCTTGTTCATCTGTGAATTTCTTTTGAAAATTTAATAAATTCGTATAGTTATAACAATAATTTAACTTGATTTATTATAAACTATAACTTTTTAAAAGTAAACAGTTTTTGGTTAATAAAGTATATAGTTGGCAATTTTTTATCTTGCCATTAAATAAGTAGTTCACAAATTATTTTTACGAATGGTTGTTAACAATCTATTAAAAAATGTTGCAAAATAAGACTTGCCGAAACATCGTCGTAGCTTTTAGATGTTTTGCCTACTATATTTCGAGCAGAAAAACTAGAAAGTCTTTCGTCAAACATTAAAATATCAATATTTTGTTTAGTTTGTTGTACATAATGAGTTTCAAAATTTGTAGCAAATCTTACAGCAAAATTAGCCATTTCACCATAATTACCATTTGGCATTAAGGGCAAACCACAAATTACAGCTATAATATTATTTTCTTGCATAATTGAAATTATTTTATTAAAATCAATGATGTTGCTTTTGCGAGCAATAATGGTTTTAGGTATTGCAAATATTCTATCAGCATCGGTGGTGGCAATGCCAATTTTTTTTCTACCTAAATCAAGAGCCATAATTTTAGCTTTTGTTGGTAGTTGATTTTTAAATTTTACTGCATCTAGTTTTATCATATGTCTAATGTTAATAAAGAGCAAATTATCAAAGTGTGTAATTTAGCTAAAATAGCCGTAACCGAATCTGAAGTTGAAAATTTCACTTTACAAGTCAATAAAGTTTTATCTTGGGTTGAGCAGTTAAATAACCTTAATACCAGTCAAGTTGAGCCACTTTCTAATACTAATAATGCTATTTTAACCTTTCATCTAGATAAAATCAACCAAGAAAATACCGTTGCAGAGATTTTTAGCAATAGTAGTGGTTTATATAATTATTTTACCGTTCCTAAAGTTATTGAATAAATCTATGAAAATTTTTGTTTGTTTATTTTTTTTCTTGAGTTTTAGCATAAATGTTTATGCTTCTGATTTGCAAATTGATCTCAAGATTAAAAATCATCAATTTGAGCCTAGTATCATTGATGCTCCTGCCAATACTCCTTTCGTGTTAGTAATCGAAAACCTCGATAAAACCATCGAAGAATTTGAAAGCGACGATCTCAAAAAAGAAAAACTAATTGGAGCAGGTAAAACTGTTAAAATTCCTGTTTTGGCACAAAAACCTGGGCAATATAAATTTTACGGCGATTTTCACCAAAAAACCGCTCAAGGAATTCTTAAAATTAAATGATCGATACCACTTTTTATCAACAAAAAAACCTGTTGCTTAAAAAACAAAATCTATTACGTAAACCTAAAATCTATAAATTTATCGACACAAATAATGTTATTAGCAAAAAACAATCTTTAGTTTCTTTTGCTTGCAATAATTATTTGGGTTTGGCAAATCATAAGCAAGTTATCAAAAAATCTCAAGAGGCACTCTTAAAATATGGTTTAGGAGCTAAATCTTCGGCTTTTGTTGTTGGCAAAAATCCTCTTTATAAAAACTTAAAAACACAGCTATGCAAACATTATAATCAAGAAGATGCTCTCATTTTTAGTAGTGGTTATTTGGCTTGCTTGGGTGTTGTTAGTGCTTTAGCCAATAAAAATAGTTTAATTGTTGCCGATAAATTACTTCACAACTCGTTGCTAGAAGGAGCAAAACTTTCACAAGCAACTTTAAAAAGATTTACTCACAATAATTTAGACCATTGCAGGCAATTACTTTTAGAACATTGTCATCATTTTGCCAATTGCTTAATTATTACTGAAAGTGTTTTTTCGATGGATGGTGATAGTCCGAATTTAGCACAATTACAGCAACTTGCTAATCATTTTAACTGCTTATTAATTGTGGATAATGCGCATAGTCTTTACAATGAAAAGCCAGAAATAAATAATTGCTTACATTTAGGCACTTTCTCAAAAAGTTTGGGTGGTTTAGGTGGATATGCAGTAGGTAAAACAGAAATCATCACTTATTTGGCAAATTATAGTAAAACCGCCATTTATACCACAGCCCTTCCTCCTGCAATATTAGCTGGAGTGAATCAAGCTTTCAAAATTGCTAAAAAAGGTAATTTAGCTAAAAAAGCCTTAGCAAATGCTCAATATTTTTGCAAATTAACCCAGCAAAAATTCAATAACTCTTGTATCGTACCAATTGTATTAGGTAGTGCTAAAAAGGTTATGTTGCTTTCAAAAAAGCTAGTTAAGGTAGGATTTTTAATATCTGCAATTCGCCCCCCAACCGTAGAAAAAAATAAAGCAAGATTGAGAATAAGTTTTAATGCTAATCATCAAAAAAAAGATATAAAAAAACTAGCAAAATTGATAGCTTTTGACATTTTTAAATAAATATTTTGTTGTTTATATGTTTAAATATCAGAAATGGGATTATAACATTTCGCCGATTTTTTTACTTTTTAAAATTTCTCTGGCCTTTTCATATTTGGCATCGTGCCAAAAAATCAAACAACCATTACAACCTTTACCGCAACAACCTTCGGTGCCAATTCTAGGAGTTTTGGTGGCAAGAGAACTATCAAGCTCTCTTGCCTGAAAATACTGCTTTCTTTTATTTTGATATTTTTGTTGTGTTATATTTTCGGCCTCTAGTTGATGCGATAGTTGTCGAGAATCTATTTTAAGTTTTTCTTCTTGATTATTAAGTTTTTCTTTGCGAATCAAGGTGCCAGCAGGTAAAATTTTTGCCAATTCTTGTTGATTTTGTAAATGAAAATCGCTAGCCAAAATGGCAAATTTTGGTTTTTGCCCGCCGTGCAAAGTGGTGCTAATTTTGTTAGTTGGATATTCTAAAAATTGATAAACTCTCAGTAAAATTGGCTCTCGAACAACAGGTGATAAAAACTCTAGCACATCGCCAGATTCTAATTTATTTTTGCCTTCTAGCACAATAATATCTTGATTTTGTGCATTTTTTTGCCACTCAATAATTTTGGCACAATATTCAAAATGACTAGTTGAACCTGTGCTTTCATAGTCGTGAGCTAGTTCGGTGAGCCTGCCATCGTGAAAGGCTAAAGTATAGCCACGATTGGCGATAGAATTTATTTCATCAAGATAATCGTTGGCATTCCAGGTGTTTGGGTTAGTAAAATAATCATCAATGGCCGCCCGATAAACCCGAGCAACCGAACCAACATAAAATTCGGTTTTGTTTCGCCCTTCTACTTTAAAAGAATCAAGACCAAGCTTGATGTATTCATCTAGCTTTGGCAATAAACATAAATCTTTGGAATTTAAAATGTAAGAGCCCGCCACATCTTCTTCAAAAGGCATTAAGGCACCGGGACGTATTTCTTCTTCTAGGAAAAAATCAAATAAATCTTTGTTGTGTTCGTTAATTTCGATTTCGTGTTCGGTATTGTCTTTTAGTTTGATTTTTAGTTTATAGCCCCACCGACAAGAATGGGCACAACTACCCTGATTTGCACCTCTTTCGGCCATAAAATTAGAAAGCAAACATCTGCCAGAGTAAGTCATGCACATTGAGCCATGAATGAAGGTTTCAAGCTTGATATTGGGGCATTTTTGCCTAATTTCAACCATTTCGGCAAAACTCACTTCTCGAGCCAAAACCACTAATTTTGCTCCTTGTTGTTGCCAAAAATCAACAGTAAGCCACGAACAAACATTAGCTTGAGTAGAAATATGAAGCTCAAGCTCTGGAGCATGTTGCCTTACAAAAGAAAAAACCCCAGGGTCAGAAATAATCAAGCCGTCTGGCTTTACTTGCTTGACGGTGTTGATAAATTCTGGGAGTTTTTCGATATCTTTGTTGTGCGAAAATAAATTTAAAGTGAGATAAACTTTTTTGTGATGCTGATGGGCAAATTCGATGCCTTCAAGCAGATCTTGCAAACTAAAAGCCGATTTTACTCTTAAAGACATATCGGGAGTGCCACAATA
>CAMAWV010000016.1 GCA_945862075.1 Rickettsia typhi
CGTCATTAAAAATACTTCGATCAAACGATTCCCCATAATCTTTCATTAATTTAGATACAAGAAATGCTATCTCCTCGTTTGTAGGATTTGTTATACAGTCAAATATCTTCTTTCCAAAGCCTACAAAACGAAATCCTTGAAAACCAAAATAAGTATCTTTTTCCCATGTAGAAATACTACTGTTATATCTTGCTGATTGTTTTGCTAATGATCCATAAATACGGTCGCTTAAAGAAGGTATCGTTGATAGATATTGATTAAAAAAGTCTCTCATTTTATTTTTTTAATTAAATTAATATATAAATATTAGTTTTATATAATATTATAATAAAAATAAAATGCAATATTTTTTTTATTGTTTTGCAAGAATTTTAATTGTGGTTTTTGTGTTGCTAATAAATAAGGCTCTAAACAATTTTGATTGATTTTTATATTAATTAAAGCTCTAAACAATTTTGATTGATTTTTATATTAATTAAAGCTAGATTTTGTCTATGCAAAACGAGTATATTAAACATTCCTATATTTCGTAAAAAAAAATTTAGAGAGATTTTGAAGTATTTTTCTCTTGATGAAACTGCTAATAAAACTTCGATTTATATCAAAATTAGCAGAAATACCATCAATAAATTTACGATAAAGTTTTAAACAAAAGATGCTTCTTGCTCACACAATTCTTTTACCTTAGGGCAAGAAGAAAAATCCCAAAGAAAGTTATTCGGTGAATTGATATTAAAAGAGATGAAAAAGTTTATGTTGAAATTGTAAGAAAAACTGCACAAAAAACAATTAATGCCCATAGTTCAAGGTAAAATTCTTGAAGGGTTAACAATCAATAACGATCGATAGCTGGAAAGTTTATGATAGATTAATTTTAAATGGTTATGCCCAATCATTAAGTATTTCACTCTCATAACAAATTTGCATGTGGCAAGAATCATGCAAACATTATAGAATCTTTTTGGAGCTCTTGCAAAAGAAGATTGGCAAAATTTAATTGTTTAACTGCTAAAAAATTATCTTGCATTGAAAAGAAAGTGAATTTAGATTTAATAACAGAAAAACAAATTTACATAAAATTTTGTTAAAAATTATTTAGAGAAAATCAATTTTAAAATTGTCTAGACACTTTTTTATTGTTTTGCAAGAATTTTAATTGTGGTTTTTTGTGTTGTTAATAAATATTTAAAAGATATAAAATTATAATGCTTTTAGAGCGATATCTTGGCGGTAGAAACCATATTGCCAATTGATTTTTTGTAGTAAATTATAAGCTTTGTGGCGAGCTTCGGCAAAACTATCGGCAGTGGCAACAACATTTAAAACTCTGCCTCCATTAGCAATAATTTGATGATTATCAAGGGTGGTGCCGGCATGTAAAATATAACAATCTGGTGTTTGTAAAATATGTTTTAAACCATCAATTTGTTTGCCTTTAATATGATTTTCTGGATAGCCGTTGGCACATAAAACCACGCAAACTAGTTTTTGAGTTTCATCGATTATTAGCTGAAAATTAGCTAATTTTTTATGTACAGATGCTAAAATTAACGATAAAAATTGTTTGTTAAGCCTAGGTAATAAAACTTGGGTTTCGGGGTCGCCAAATCTAACATTAAATTCGAGTAGTTTAGGGCCTTGATTGGTTATTATTAATCCTGCAAAAAGTACCCCACAAAATTGATTATTTTGTTGTTTTAAAGTTAATAAAGTTGGGGCAATAATTTGAGTGTCTATTTGTTTTTGTAATGCTATTGAAACTTTTTCTACTGGTGAAAAAGTGCCCATACCACCAGTGTTTAAGCCAGTTTCATCTTCTCCTACTTTTTTGTGATCGCACACAAAACCCAGTGAAACAAAATTAGAGCCGTCGGCAATCACAAAATAACTTACTTCAAAGCCTGTTAAAAATTCTTCGATAATAATTTTCTGCCCTGCTAAACCAAATTTACCAGCAAACATAGAGTGAATAGCATCTTGTGCCTCTTGTTGGTTATTAACAATAATCACCCCTTTGCCAGAAGCCAAACCGTCGGCTTTAATTACACACTTAAAATTGAATTCTGAACAATATTGCAAAGCTGGTTGTAATGTTGTGAATTGCTGATACTTGGCAGTTGGAACTTGAGCTTGTTGAGCTATTTGTTTCATAAAAATTTTTGAACCTTCAAGTTGAGCGGAATTTTTATTAGGACCAAAAACTAAAATATTATTTTTTTGCAAATCGTCAACCAAGCCATTTACTAACGGTTGTTCTGAACCGATAAAGACCAAATCTATTTGTTGTTGCTGACAAAAATCAATTATTTCGCGGTGATTGTTAATATTGATATTCGAAACATTTGTAGCAATCAAAGAGGTGCCAGCATTACCTGGTAAAACAAAAAGATTTAGCTTAGAATCGGATGCTAAAAAAGCCTTGCAAACCGCATGTTCTCGACCACCAGAGCCGATTATTAAAATATTTTTTACCATATTAAAATTGACGTAAAGTTAATTGATGGTTAGAATGTAAATTATTGATAATTTTTTGGCTGATAGAATCTATTTCGAAAGTAGTAAGAGTTTGAGTGTTTGGTTTTATTTTTACTCGAAAAGTAAGTGATGTTTGTTGGTTAGTTAAATTTTTACCACCAGAAAAAATATCGAGTAAAATAACTTGATTAATATAAATTTTATCGGTGTTAGTAATGGTTTTTAAAATATCGCCAATAATAAAATAACCTTCGGCAATAAAGGAAAAATCTCGCTCTACCGTGGGTAATAAATTGTGTTGATAGGCTTTATGATTGATATTAAAATTAACCTCTGGTAAATTTTGGCAAAAAATTTCGGCAACATTAAGCCTGTTTTTTAAACCAAAATACTGATTAATATTAGGATGAATTTCACCAAAATAACCAAGTAATTTTTTACCTAAAAATATTGCTGTTGAGCGATATGGATGATAATAATTAGGTAAATTTTGATTTTGTAACTGCAAACTTTCTGGCTTGAGATTAAAAATTTCAAGCACATTTAATAAATTTTGCTTGATATCAAAAACATTGAAAGCTCTAGGCGTTTGTAAATGATTATCAGAAATATTATTGCCAGCTTGTAATAAGGCAATAGATGGTTGATTTTGATGATCGGTAAAAATGCTACCAATTTCAAATAAAGAACAATCAAAAAAACTATAAGCTGAATTTTTTTGATAATTAGCAATTAAGCCAGTTAATAGAGTAGGGCGAAGATATTGCATTTCGGCAGAGATTGGGTTTTGCAACTCTAATAATTGTTCTGATTTGGTAAAGAGAGATGCAATTTTTAAGCTGGTAAAAGACCAATTGATAGTTTCGACAAAACCACAAGAAACCAAATTTTTTCGCACTAAATTGCAAGCAAAATCAAGAGTATTGTTAGTAATATTTAGAGTAGAAAAATGATTGGACAAAGGGGTGACAGGTATTTGATTGTAGCCATAAATTCGTGCAATTTCTTCTACTAAATCGCAAGGTAGGTTGATATCAAATCTGTTGCTTGGTACATTAATTTTTTGATAATTGTTTTGATTTTGAGTTGTGTTTTCAACGTTAAAACCAAGTTTTATAAAAATACTGGTTATTTCTTGTTGAGTAATATTGAGATTGGTAAGTTTTTTTACCAAGTTATAATCAAAATCAATAGTTTTGGTTTTGCTAATTTGACCAAAAGAAGCAATGTTAGTGGCTTTACCACCGCAGATTTGCAAAATTAAATTAGTGGCAAAATCGAGGGCAAAACAACAAAAAGAGCTATCAACTCCTCTTTCGAAGCGATATTTTGAATCGGAGATTATATTTAATTCTCGACTAGTAGTGGCAATGTTTTCTGGTAAAAAACTACCTGCTTCAAGTAGAACTTGATTTGTTTGCATAGTGCAAGAACTATCAAGACCGCCAATAATTCCAGCTAAACTAAGAATTTTTTGTTGGTTTGTAATAACCAAATGGGTGTTTTTTAGAATGTGTTTAGTTTGTTTTAAAGAAGTGAATTGCTCATCGTTATTTGCTAATTTTATTTGTATTTCGCTAGAAAAATTAGCCGAATCGTAAGCATGCATTGGTTGATTAAATAAATGCATTGTATAGTTTAAGCAATCAACAACAGCAGAAACAGAATTTAAGCCAACTTTATTTAAATAATCGATAAGCCATTGTGGTGATTTTTTATTTTGTAGATTACTAATTTGACGAAAAGCAATAAAATTACATAGATTATTAGCTAAATTATTGATGTTATAATTAAAATTAATTGATGATTGAATTGCATCGTTTGATAAAGGTTTTAACTTGCCAATATTAGTTGCTGATAGATCTTTAGCGATATTATAAACCCCTAAACAATCTGCTCGATTTGGAGTGATGTTTAGCTCAATTAAGGCATCATCTTTTTGAAAAACTTCGGCAATAGAAATGCCAATTGCAATATTTTGGTTAATTTCTAGAATACCGTCAGATTCAAAACCTAAACCAAGTTCAAAAGCAGAACAAAGCATGCCGTTGCTTTCTATGCCAGCTATTTTAGCTTTTTTTAGCACTAAGCCAGATGATGGAATAGATGATCCTATGGGAGCAAAAGCAACTTTAATGCCAGATCTTGCATTAGGTGCTCCGCATACTATAGATAAAGGATTTTTTTGTAATGAGGTTTGTACCAAACAAATTTGCAATTTTTGTGAGTTAGGATGGGGAGAGACCGAGATAATTTGTGCCACTGTAAAATTTACTAAAGATGCTGAATAATCAAGGCAAGATTCAACTTCAAGACCAATATCGGTGAGTTTTTGACAAATTTCTGGCACAGAGGCGGTAGTTTGTAAAAAGTTTTTTAGAGTACTGAAAAGAAATTTCATTAATTTAGTTTGCTATTTTTAAGGTTTTCAAGGGCTTTTACAATTAGAAGTTGTTGTTGATCGTTGCTTATTTTGGTATTGGCAACAATTTCAATTGCTTGTAAAATGATGGTTTCTTGCAATTTTCGGATAGCTATTTGCTCTTCTTCTTGCAATCTTTTTTGAGAAGCTTCGTTGATTTTTGCTAATTCTTGTTGTAAACTTAATGTAGCATTTTCATACATGATGTTTAACTCCGAAGAGGTATCAAATTTTAGTTTTTCGGCATATTTCAAAGATTGTTGATGATATTCTTGGGCTTCGTGCAGTAATTTTTCGGCTTTTTCTTTAGCTTGTGAAGCTTTTAATAAATCGTTGGCAATTTGTTGAGATTTTTTATTAAGTATTGAGTTTATTTTATTGCCTAAAAATTTATAGATAAATATTATAAAAATAATAAACGAGACTGCTAGCCAAAATTTTTCGTCGAACATATTAGGAGAAAATTTTATTTTTGATTAAATTTGCAATATCGATAATTTGTTGTTGATTTTGCAAAAAAGATTGTGTTAAAAATTCTTGGATTTTTTGTTGTGTTTTTTTTTGTAAAATAGCAGTTTGTAGCTTTGTTTGTGCAATAGAGAGTTCGCGATTTTTGTTAATTTCTTTGATAGCTTCATTGATTTGTGCATGATAAGAAGTTTGAGCTTGATTGCGAAGTTGTTGAGATTTTTGACTAACTTCGGTGATTTTTTGCTGCAATTCTTCGGCGATAGAGGTGTTTGAAGAAATTATATTTATTCTGGTATTGATAATTTTAGAAAGTCTGGGAATAATTACAAAATAGATTGTTAAATACAGAATGCTAAAACAAATAATAAACCAAAAAATTTGTGAAGCATAGGTAGTGTAATCAAACTGTGGCATAAATTTTTTATTAATTAATTGATAAAATGAATTTTTATATTTTGGTTGATTATTTTAAAGTTACACAAAACTAAATTTTACCTCTTCTTTTTGAGGATTGCTTAAAGAGCATAGTATTACTTTCTAAGATATTTTTATTTTTTAAATTATTGGTTAGAAAAACTTGATTATATCTAGATAAATTAAGATTTTAATTTTGGTTATTTATAAAAGTTAAAATATTAACAGATTTAATTTTTCTATCTTTTAGAGGGGTAAATTGCAAAGTAATTTTTGTGAATTGTAAAAATATAAACTCAAAATTTATTTTGATTGTGAAATATTATTTACTTTTTCTTTTAAAATATTTGCCTTTAACCCTCTTATAGCATTTCTAATTTTTAAAACATAAATAACTTAATGTTTATTAATTTTAATTTTTAGTTTAAAACCTTGATTTATCTAGATAAACCGTTGATTTTAAAACTAAAAATTAAAACTACTAAAGATTTAGTTTTCATAAATTTAAGTAAATTTTATTTTGAAAATTTAGATAAAATAAGGCGATTGCAATAGTTTTTATTTGAAAATCAAAATAAAAGCAATAACTGCGGCAAGTAAAGCAATCATTTCGGCAAAAGCTGCTGCAACATATACATATTTTTGAATTTGCGGTGTGGCAGAAGGATTTTTAGCAATGCTTTCAAAAAGAGAGCTGAATATTTTACCGATAGCTAGGGCAGAGCCAGCCATAGCAATTGCTAACAAACCGATAGCGATGAATTTTAGTTCCATGTTAAAAATAAATTGATTAGAAAAATTAATGTTCTTTGGTGGTTTCACCTAGATAAGTTGCTACCAAAATAGCAAATATATAAGCTTGTAGACCAGCAACAAAGAACTCAAAACCAATCATGGCAACCGAAAATAACAATGGAATGGTGCCAAAAATTACACCCATAGAAACAATAAAGCCAGCTATAACTTTTAGCAACACATGCCCTGCTACCATATTAGCAAATAATCTTACCGAAAGAGTGATTGGCCTGATTAAAAAAGAAATTAACTCTAAAATAAAAATAAGTGGAGAAATTAAAAGTGGCACTCCGCTAGGTAAAAACATATGTAAAAAACCAAAAAAACCATTGCGTATAATGGCATAAATAGTAATGGTAAAAAATGCAATAAGAGCTAGTGCAAAATTGACAGCAATTTGACTGGTAGATGTAAAGCTATAAGGAGCCAAACCTAAAGCATTACACATAAAAATAAATAAAAATATACTAAATATTAGTGGAAAAAATTTTTTACCTTCTTCGCCTATGGTTTCTTTGATGATATTATTGATAAAATTAAATAAAGATTCGGCAAGAACTTGGCTTTTAGAAGGGATTAATAACTTTTTGCTAGTGGCTTTTAATAAAAAAACAATAATTAACAAGGTGGAAAGCATCATAAAAAAAGCAGAATTAGTGATGCTTAAATCGAGTTTGCCGATTTTAAAATCAAGTATTGTGTGTATTTTGAATTGATCAAGAGGGCTATGTTTTTGATTAGAATCTGAATGATGTTGTGGATAATTAGAGTTTATGCTGGTATTTTCTAGTGCAGTGTTTTGAATTGATGCATTACTATTGAGAGTAGCATCATGGCTTTGCTCTGTAGAAAGATTATTATTAGTGGTGGAATTGTTGCTTTGCATACAATAATAAAAAGACAAAAATTAAATTGTGAAATTATTTTTAATGAATAAAATTAAATTTACTGGCATAAATATTAATCTTTTTTATTTTTAATGTCAAGTTTGTTTATAAAAAAAATCCTTATAATTGCTATAAAATAAATGAAAAATTACAAAATTATTAGTATAGTATTCTTTTTGGCTCTATATTTACCGTTTTTTGCTTTTTCGCAAGAGTTACAAGGTAAATTTCATGATTGGAGTGTTTTTAAAATTATCAATCAAGGTAAAGCTTTTTGCTATACAGCATCGTTGCCAATTAATATTTCTGGTAATATTCAAAAAACAGGGGAAGCATTTTTTTTAGTAACTAAAATTAATGAAGATAGCGATGAAATAAGCTCTTCGCCTGGTAGTATAATTTCTGACAATAGCAATATTGAGTTAGCTATTGGTAATCAAAAATATGTATTATTCCCCTATCAAGCAATGCTATGGGCAAATAATAAAATTGACGACATAAATATTATTAAGGCAATGCAACAACAGGCTGATTTTAATATTACTGCAGTTTTAGAAAACAATAAAAGCTCTGTTTATACCTATTCTTTAATTGGCTTTAAAGAAAGTTACTCATTACTTAAAAAAATATGCAAGTAGTTTTAATGTTTTTATTAGTGATTATTATTTTAATTGTATTGCTGTGGTTTTTGCTATCAAAAACACAAAAACCATCAATTATTTTGAAAAAAAGCAAAATAAAATCAATAAAAAAACCTAAAACACAAAAAAAACTATTAAAAACTGATGAAGAACTTTTTATTGCTAAAGAGAAAATAATTTCTAATACCGAAAGAAAAAAACTAGAACGACAAAAAAAGCAAGAAAATCAAGAAGATCAAGAAGAACAAGAAAAGATAGTTGGTATAGTTAAGCCACAAGGTTACTGGACAAATCGTATTTTTGGCGAAAGATTTAGCACAATTTTAGCAATGTCAAAGCAAAACAAAACTGGCTTCTGGACAACTCTTGTTGAGTTAAATAGGGCAGGAAATGCTAAAAATAATAACAATAAAGGCAAGGGTCGATAATGGTTAATTACACAGAAATTACCAACAACTTATGGTTACCATATACTCCAATGCTCAATCATTTACCGCAGTTGCCAGTTAAAACTGCTAAAGGTTGTAAAATATTTTTACAAGACGGTTCTATTTTGCTTGATGGTATTGCCTCTTGGTGGTCGGTTGCTCATGGTTATCAGCATAAGCATCTGGTTTTGGCTATTACTAAACAAGTCAAAAATCTTTCACATATTATGCTTGCTGGCTTTGCCAACGAACAAACCTATAAATTATCTTATCGGCTTTGCAAATTTAGTGATATGGATGCTGTTTTTTTTTCAGATTCTGGCTCTACCGCCATTGAGGTGGCCATGAAAATTGCTTGGCAGTTTTTTTATAATCAAAAACAATACAGTAAAAAATATTTTGTAAGTTTTGCCAATTCTTATCATGGCGATACTACTGGAGCAATGTCTTTGGCTGATTTACAACAAGGAATGCATAAAAAATTTAAAAATCTACTCTTGAGAAATTTTAATTTACCGCTTCCTAAAACTCAAAACGATCTCGATTTTTTTGCTAATTTTATTACTAAAAATAAAAACCAATTAGCGGCGGTTTTTCTTGAGCCAATTTTGCAATGTGCTGGCGGTATGTATTTTTATGAAGCAAATATTTTACAAAATATTGCCAAAATTACTCAAGAAAATAATGTTTTACTTGTGCTTGATGAATGTGCTACAGGTTTTTATCGAACTGGCAAAAAATTTGCCCATCATTATGCTAATATTCGGCCTGATATTTTGGTTTTAGGTAAAGCTCTTACTGGCGGTATGCTTACTTTGGCGGCAACCTTGGTGAATCAAAAAATTTATGAGCAATTTTTAAAACCCGATCTCGATTTGGCATTAATGCATGGTCCAACTTTTATGGGAAATCCTCTTGCCTGTGCTTCTGCTAATGCTTCTTTAGATTTATTTGAAAATAATTTATATGAAAAAAAAGTAAAAAAAATTGAGCAAATTTTACAACAAGAATTGCTTGTTCTAGAAAAAAACCCAGCTGTAAAAAAAGTTGAAATTTTAGGTGCGGTTGCCAATGTGAGGCTACAAAAAACCGATTGGCAAAAAAATATGCAGTTAAGACAGCAAGCTATAAAACTAGGAGTATTTTTGCGTCCTTTTGCTGATTGTCTTTACGCTATGCCACCCCTTGTGGTAAAAACTCATGAGTTGAAAAAAATTTGCAAAACCATCAGATTATTAATAGAATAATTGTTTAATTTTTATCAACTTATGCTAATTAATTAGAAATCATTTGAATCTTAAAAATAATCTCGCAAAATTGTTGTTAATATCAACCAATTTATTTTTTTACAAATGAATAATTTTTCTAGTTTCAATATTAAAAAATATCAGCTTAAAAAAGCTTTTTCATTAATTGAATTATCGGTAGTAGTGTTAATTATTGGTATTTTAATTGCAGGCATCACTCAAAGCTCTAGACTAGTTCGAGCCATGAAGCTTAATACTGCTCGCTCTTTAACCAGATCATCTGATGTTGCTTCCATAAAAAACCTCACTGCTTGGTTTGATGCGACAGCCGAAGGTGTTTTATCTAGCTCTTGCACTACTGGTTCGGCTAGCACCAATTTAAATAATACTGGTAGATCCTTTAATACCAATACTACCAATGGCAACCCTTCGGTAACTACTCCATCTTCTGCTTATACTATGCCAGAACACAGGCAAGTTGTAAGGCTATGGAAAGATTCTAACCCGCAAGATACCGATGCCGATAAAGTTATTTTAGAATATGTTCAAAATGGCAATTGCACCACCCAAAATTACTCTGTTTCTGGAACTACTGGTGTAGATAAGGGCCCAATGTATCATAACTCTGGTTTAGCAGGTTTGCCAAGTATTTACTTTGATGGTCAGCCTAATAATGCAAATTCTTGGTTTAGCACCATAAACCCAGTTACTATGCCACTTTCCGCTGGTAAAAAAGACTTCTCATTTTTTGTAGTTTATAGAACCGACCCAGACTATCATTTTGGGGCTAGTGGCACAGGTAGCACACCTCGTGCTACTCGTTACATTTTACAGTTTTCTGCAATTGGTTCTGTGACAGGAGGTAATGATCATCCCGCTCTTCTCTCATCAAATTATGATATAGGAACTAATAACTGTGGTTTGATACCTTCTTTTACTTTTTGGAGTACCTTAAATAATTGTGATACTTTAACCGCTAGAGGTCAAAATGCTCGCTATATAAGTAAACCTAGCACTGAATATGCTTTTGGTGTTGCTATCAATGCTACAACAGATGTTACCGTAAGCAATGCTAACACTAAAATATATTTAAACTCAAGCGATCCTGTAACCGATATAACCATCGGAACTGGTATGACCACAATAGGAGATACTGCTAACTCACAGCTTAATATTGGCGGTGGCTATTGGGATAGTACTGGTGGCGCTCCATATAAAGGCTTTATTTCAGAAGTGCTTATTTTTGATAGAAAAATCACCAACGAAGAGGCTTCTAGTGTGATGGCTTATTTGGTTAAAAAATATAATATCAAAGCTTTGTAATTGTTTTATAATCTATGTTTGAGTATAACCAAAATAATATTTTTGCCAAAATAATTCGCCAAGAAATTTGGGCAAAAATAGTTTATCAAGATGAGTATTTACTTGCTTTTTACGATATCAAGCCCGAAGCTTCGGTGCATATTTTGGTTATACCTTAAAGCGGCCTTATTGCAATTGTACTAATTTTGTTAGTAGTAAGCAAAACCGCAAGAATAAGCTATAAAAGTAGGAGTATTTTTGTGCCCCTTTGCCGATTGTCTTTACACTATGCCACCCCTTGTGATAAAAACTCATGAGTTGAAAAAAATTTGCAAAACCATCAGATTATTGGTAGATTCTTAATTATTTTGAGACTATTGCATCACTAGTTGAATGTAAAGTTAAAAACAGGTAAAATACAAATGTTAAAAGCAAAAAATTAAAACTATTTTGTTATTTGATTATTTAAAGATGCAACTTGGTATTGTTATCTAGATTATTATTATTTGTTATTCTTTAAAAAGTGTCTTGAAAGCCAAAAACTCTCAAGACACTTTTTTTTATAACATTTTTTAGAAATGACGGGTAATTAGCTACCTCTTTACATTGTTTTTGATCTTATTATGACTGTTCTTAAGGCTGTTGCGAAGGCATTGCTTATTTTTCCTTCTGCTGTGCTTGCTGCATTACCAAGTTGGCTTGTTGCTTCAGTATCGTTTTCTGCCAATCCAGCACCTCTGCCATCATCTGCTGCAGTATTTGCTTTTTCTCTTCTAGTTAAAAAAAGTTTTGTTCTTACTACACCTGTAAAGCGCCTGAATTGGCTGCCTCTTCCTGGTTTACTTTCTTCTTTCTTACCTCTGCCATTATCTTTTGGTTCTGTTGCGCCAGCTGCTTTGGGCAATTCGGCACCTCCAGAACTATCAACAGATTGCTTTTGTTGTATTTGATGATTGGTAAGTTTGTGAAAAGCAACGACCATATTAATTGCTTTAGGCCATTTTGGTTCTGTTGCGCCAGCTACATTATCAGATTGTATGTCTTTATCTTTTTCTCTTGCTGCTGGTGTGCTTGCTTCTTTGGGAAATCTGGAACCTCCGCTAGCTACTTCGGGCAATTCGGCACCCCCGACATTATCTTCTCGTTTTGTTGCGCCAGATGCATTATCAGATTGTATGTCTTTATCTTTTTCTCTTGCTTCTGGTGTGCTTGCTTCTTTGGTAAATCTCGAACCTTCGCTAGCTGCATCATTAGAATCAGTTTTATCAGAATCAATACATGGTTTGGTATGAATTTCGGTGACAGCTTCAGGACTGCCATCTTTTTCTTGTGTTTTTACTGCTTGTTTACATAGAGTAATTAATGTCCTTGCGATGTCTTCAATAGGCATTGCATCCATTTTTGTTGTTGCATTTACCATTTCTACAAATAGATTATCATAAGAAGTTGGAGTGTCTTTATTATCACTTCTAAATTTTATACATTTAATATATTCCAATATTCTTTTGTTGGTAATTAATGTTTCATTTTCGGTTATCATTTTTATTATTTGCTTGAGATCTTGAGATTCAAATACCTGTAATTGCTCTGCCTTATCTTTTAAATTTTTTAAATATTTTACAGTTCCAATGAGAATACTTGCTTCATCTGTATTATTATCTTGTAGCGTTTTTTTTAATTGATCAACTATTGGAAATTCTTCACTAAATGAAATTGTGTCGTCTTTAGCACACGATTTAGAACACGATAAAGCACCAGATATGGTAGCTATTGTTCCTAACAGAAAACCAAAAACCTCCCAATCCTTCGGACTCAAAGCAGCACCAACATGGGTGGGACCAGCGACACTAGTAATAACATCATGGAGAGCACGAGCAGCAGCAGTACCACCATGGGCGGCAGCAGCGGTAGCAGTACCACCATGGAAGGTAGCAACAACAGCAGCACCAGCAACATGAAAGGCATTAGCAACAGCAGCGCCATGGAAGGCGGAACCGACAGCAGCAACAGCACCAGCGCTAGTAGTAACACCATGGAGGGCACCAGCAGCAACAAGAGCAGCAATAGAAATTCCTTCAATAACAAACATAAAAAAATAAATTAAATTAATAAAAATACATTATAAATCAATGTATTTTGCTATGATATTTTTAATTTTATTTTGTTGTCAAGTATTATTTTAATAAATTTTTATGTTTATTGTTTTTTATATTTTTTCTTGAAAATGTTATTAGCGAGACAATGTTTTTTATACCTGCATTAGCAATTATATTTTACTTTATTTGCCATTTTTGATACAAAATATAAAAAATTAGCACAAGAAAAATAGGAGTAAAAATTAAAATAAAATATATTTTAGTATTAGAGCTAATTAAAATATGTGAGCCAAAGTTTTTGATGAGTATTTTTTTAATTTCAGCTTCGGTTTTGCCTTGTTGAATTTCTTTTCGAATAAAATTTCGTAGTGAATAAGCAAAATCGCTATCAGAATTTTCAATCACCTGGCCCTTGCAAGTGAGGCATTTTACTTGTAAAAAAATTTTTTGAGCTTGCTGTTCTTGTGTAGAATTATTAAGAATTTCTTCTGGGCTAAGTGCCGCAGCACTCTTACATAGTATAAAAAAAACCATCAAAAATATTATCTTTTTCATAACACAAAAATTTTGTTGAAATATATGAAAACAATTTTACAATAAATTATTTTAAATCCTACTAATATTTGGAGTTTTCACTTGTTAAATAAATTAAAATCATTGGTTGTTTCTGGCCTGGAATGTTTGCCAATTATCGAAGGCGGTAAAGGTGTTGGCATCACTAATGGTAATACTGCAGGGCATTTTGCGAAAGCTGGTGCTGTTGGTACTTTTTCTGGGGTAAATGCCGATTATATAACTCCTGATGGTAATTTAGTACCACTGGTTTATCGCACTCACACTCGTCGAGAAAAACATGAAGAGTTAATTGATTATTCTATAAAAGGCGGTATTTCGCAAGCAAAAATTGCTGCTGATATTGCTGGAAATAGTGGTCGAATTCATATGAATGTTTTATGGGAAATGGGTGGAGCTGAAAGAGTTTTGCACGGTATTTTGGAAGGTGCCAAAGGTTTAATTCACGGCATTACTTGTGGCGCTGGTATGCCTTATCGTTTATCAGAAATTGCCGAAAAATACAAAGTTCATTATTATCCAATAGTTTCTTCCATGAGAGCTTTTCGTGCCTTATGGAAAAGAAGTTATCACAAAGCCAAGCAATTATTGGGCGGAGTGGTATATGAATGTCCGTGGAGAGCTGGTGGACATAATGGTTTATCAAATGCCGAAAGCCCTAATGCATACGAAGATCCTTATCCAAGAGTAGTTGAAATAAGAACTTTCATGAACGAAATAGGTTTACAAAATGTGCCAATCATTATGGCTGGTGGGGTATGGCATTTGCAAGATTTTGAGCATTGGCTTGATAATCCTCAAATTGGTTTGATAACCTTTCAATTTGGTACAAGACCAATGCTTACTCAAGAATACCCAATTTCTTCTGAATGGAAAAACATTTTACGTAATCTCAAAGAAGGCGATGTTTATTTAAACCGCTTCAGTCCTACTGGCTTTTATTCTTCGGCAATCGAAAATGATTTTATCAGAGAGTTAAAAGCTAGAGAATTAAGACAAATAGAATATAGAAACAATTCAGAGGGTATTTTTATTGCTACCATACCTTTTGGCAATAGAGGTAGAATGGTTTATGTTAAACCTTCCGACCAGCAAAAAGTGGAAGAGTGGAAAAAGCAAGGTTTTACTGAAAGTTTAAAAACCCCAGATGAAACTTTAATTTTTGTTGATAAATCTAAATCTCAGCAAATTCTTAATGATCAAATAAATTGTATGGGATGTTTAAGTCAATGTCGTTTTAGTAATTGGGCCGATAAACCAGAAATGCACTATACTACTAGTAAAAAATCTGATCCTCGAAGTTTTTGTATTCAAAAAACTTTACAAGATGTTCGATTTAACATCGATATTGCTAATCAGCTAATGTTTTCTGGGCATTCTGCCTATAAATTTGCTTCCGATCCTTTTTATGCCGAAGGCTTTATACCTAATATAAAACAATTAGTCGATAGAATCATTACTGGAAAATGATATATGCAAACCAAGTTTATTTTTATTACAGGCGGTGTCGTTTCTTCTTTAGGAAAGGGTTTGGCTGGCGCTTCGTTAGCAGCTTTATTGCAGGCAAGAGGTTTTTCTGTTAAACTACGCAAGCTCGATCCTTATTTAAATATCGATCCAGGCACCATGAGCCCACTACAGCATGGCGAAGTTTTTGTAACCGAAGACGGAGCCGAAACCGATCTTGATTTAGGTCATTACGAAAGATTCACAGGGGTTGATGCCAAAAAAGAAGATAGTATAACCGCCGGACAAATCTATGCTAAACTTCTTAAAAAAGAAAGAAAAGGCGATTATTTAGGTGGTACAGTACAGGTTATTCCACATGTTACTAATCTCATTAAAGAGTTTATTTTGCATAATATTGTTGGGGTTGATTTTATGCTCTGCGAAATTGGTGGCACAGTAGGAGATATTGAAGCATTACCTTTTTTTGAAGCAATTAGGCAATTAGCCTACGAAATGCCTCAGAAATGTGCCTTTTTGCATCTTACTTTACTGCCTTATATTACTAGTGCTGGAGAACTAAAAACTAAACCTACTCAACATTCAGTAAAAGAGCTTCGTTCAATTGGTATTCAGCCTAATATTATCTTATGTCGAGCTGAAAAACCTATCGAAAAATCTCACCTACAAAAAATCGCTCAAATGTGTTCGGTGCCAGAAAAAGCAGTAATAGCCGCTCCTGATTGTAAAAATATTTATCAGGTGCCAATCATTTATCATCAAAATGGGCTTGATCTTGCAATTCTAAACTTGTTTAACCTTCCAAAAAATGAGCTAAATCTTAGTAAATGGTTAAATATTAATGAGGCTATTAATAACCCTACTCAAGCTGTTAATGTGGCAATTGTTGGTAAATATATCGATTATCAAGATTGCTATAAATCACTTCTTGAAGCTTTAAATCATGCAGGCTTTGCTCTAAAAATAAAAGTTAATTTTTTGTGGGTTAATGCTCGAGAAGGTAAAAATCTTAAGCTTCCTAAAAATCTGCAAGCAATTTTAGTGCCAGGAGGCTTTGGTTTTGATGGAACAGAGGGTAAAATTGCTACTATAAAATTTGCTCGAGAAAATAATATTCCATATTTAGGTATTTGCTATGGTATGCAAATGGCAGTGATTGAATTTGCTAGAAATGTGTTAAAAATAGAAAATGCCACTTCTAGTGAAAATGATACAACAGGCACTCAAATTATCACCACAATGCAAAATTGGCAAGATATAACCGGCGATATTACCAAAAAAGCTAATACTAAAAAACTTGGTGGCACTATGAGGCTTGGCTCTTATCCTTGTCAAATACAATCCAACACTTTGGCTTTTAAAATTTATCAACAAACTCTAATTTCTGAAAGGCACCGTCATCGCTACGAGGTAAATATCGATTTCAAACAACAATTACAACAAGCTGGGTTGTTAATTTCTGGCATTTCACCAGATGGAAAATTACCAGAAATAATTGAGTTGCCAAATCATAAGTTTTTTATTGGAGTGCAGTTTCATCCAGAGTTAAAATCTAAGCCATTTTCTGCTCATCCGCTATTTACAGAATTTTTAAAATCTGCTCTTAATATTTAAAGATAATGAAAAAGCCTCGATTTACTGCATTAAAAATTCTTTTTTTCTTGTTTTTGCTAAATTCATGCGGTTTTGAAGTGATTTATAAAGATCATAACTTACCAAATTCTTTAGCCTATCAACTTGCTTCAATTAAAATTGAAAAAAAACGTACTCAACTCGATTTCGAGCTACAAAATAGTTTGTATAACCTTTTAAACCCAGATAAACTCGATATTACACCTAAATATTTGTTGATTCTAAAAACCGATAATTATGCCAGTTCTACCTATATTACCAGCACTGGAGCTTCTGGGAGAAATCGAATAATTATTCATACTACTTACACTTTAAAAAATCTTGCAAATAACCAAGTTTTAAGCTCGGGCGAAACCACTGCTAGTGATAATTACGATGTTTCAAGTAACAGATTTGGCACAACAGTTGTTGAAGATTATGTGAAAAACAATGTTTTACAAATCATCAGTACTAATTTACGTAATGCTTTGGTTAATGATTTTGTGCAGTTTGCTAAAAAAAATCAAAATCATCTAAAAAAATAAAAATATGTTTAAAAAAAACATCTTAACTATTTCTTTTTTTATTTCACTTTCTAGAATTTTTGGTTTTATTAGAGATATTTTAATAGCTAAATTTTTAGGAATAGGTTTGCTTTCAGATGTTTTTTTTGCCTCTTTTCGTGTGCCAAATTTTTTTCGAAGAACCTTTGCTGAAGGAGCTTTTAACAGTGCTTTTGTTCCTTTATTTATCGATAAACACAGTAATCTAGGTTATAAAGAAAGTAAAAGATTTATTGCTAATATTTCATCTTGGCTATTATTAATATTGTGGTTGGTGGTTATTATTTTTCAGTTGTTTATGCCATTTTTAATGAAGGTTTTTTTTCCTGGATTTTTTGCTTCACCTGAAAAATCAGAGCTTCTTATTAATCTTTCTAGAATCACCATTTTTTATTTAGTGTTTATTGCTATAGTCTCTTTGCTTTCAGGAATTTTAAATGCTCTTAATAAATTTGCCACACCTTCTGCTACTCAACTTATTTTAAATCTTACTTTAATATTTTTTATCACTGTTTTGGGTAATTATTTTAAAAACTATGCCTATGCTTTGGCTTGGGGAGTGTTTACAGCTGGTTTGCTACAATTATTATTTATTGGCTTTTTTAGTTATCGTTGTGGTTTTTTAGTAATACCGCAGCTACCTAAAAATAACCTTGATTTTAAAATTTTTCTTAAAAAATTATTGCCAGGGTTAATTGGAGCTAATGTGATGCAAATTAATTTATTGATAGATTCTATTTTTGCTAGCTCTATTGTAGGAGCGATTTCTTATTTATATTATGCCGATCGTATCAATCAATTACCGCTTGCGACCATTGGTATTGCTATTAGTGTTGCTTTGCTGCCAAATATTTCTAAAAAAATTAAAACTGGCGAAGTAGAAAAAGCTAACAATTTACAAAATACCGCCCTTGAAATTGCTTTGTTTCTTGCTATTCCGGCTAGTCTTGCCCTTACTATATTGGCTGAAAATATTATTGGAGTATTATTTGAAAGAGGAGTCTTTACCCATCAAGAAACCATAAAGGTTGGTTTAGCTTTAAAATATTATTCTTTTGGTTTACCTGCCTATATTTTAGTAAAAATTTTTGAGCCTACTTTTTTTGCCAGATCCAACACTAAAACACCTATGAAAATAGCTATTTTTTGCGTGTTATTAAACATTTTATTTAATTATATTTTTTATCTCTATAATTTTGGTTATGTAGGTATTATTTTAGCTTCGATAATTGCCTCTTATGTTAACTTTGGTTTGTTGTTTTTTTTAGCTCGGCAAAAAAAATATTTTAGTGTACAAAAAAACTTTTGGCAAAAAATGATTAAAATATTGTTTTGCGCTATTTTTATGGCAAGCTGTTTGTATTTTTGTCAAAATTATTTTGGCAATAATTTATGGCAAATTTGGCAACTTATTTTTGTTATTTCTATTGGTTTATTGGTTTATTTTATTTTCGCTTACTTTATAGGTTGCTTTACTTTATTAAAACAACTAAATAAAAAATGAGCAACCAAAATTATTTAGAGCAAAAAGTTTTGCAACTTTTTCACAAATATACTAAAAACATTAGTTTTGATTGGTTAAATGGGCAAAACTTAAGAAGAAAAATTATTTTGCAAGTTAATAATGAAAATATTTTAGGCGAATTTTTACCAAAAACAAATCAACATATCTCAATTATTTTACATCCTTTGGTAGAGCCAAAAATTAACTTTTTTTTGCCCGAGTTACAAAATTTTTTAAATTATTTTGCTAAAAATTTGGTTTCACAAATAAAAATTATTGCTTTTGATAATATTTTAGATGTGGTTTTTTTGTTTTATAAAATACCATCTTATCAACAAAAACAAACTCTTACTAACTTTGCTAAGCAACATAATATTAATTTAAGCATTAATGTTTTACAAGAGCAAGAGCCAATTTTTATTGCTAAAAAATGCTTGATAAACATCAATAATCTTAATTTGCAAGTAAACAATGAGGTTTTTTTACAAGCTAATAAAAATGCAATGCAAGCAATTTGTGAGCAATTAATTAATTTTATTCATAATTTAGCAAGTAAACAATTGCCAATTATTGCCGATTTATATTGCGGTTTTGCAATATATAGTTTTGCTTTACATCATTTAATTAAAGAAAGTCATGCTTTTGATGGTAATCAAACAATGATAAACCTTGCTAATCAAAATAGTCATAAATATCAATTAACCAATAAAATTAAAGCTTATCAACGTGATTTATTTTTTAATCCACTCACCGCATTTGAACTTAATAAATATAGTGCTGTTATTATTAATCCGCCACGAAATGGAGCTTCTGCTCAAATTTTACAAATAGCCAAAAGTAACATAAGAAATATTTGCTATGTTTCTTGTAATATTTATAGCTTGCTTACAGATTTAAAAATTCTGCTTGACTACAATTATTTTATCAATACAATGCATGCCATCAATCAATTTGCCGATGGTAAAAATATTGAATTAATTGTTAATATTTCTAAAAAATAACTAAATGTTTGATAAAAACTCTGTAAAAACTTTACAAAACCTAGCTACAGCATACAATAATACTGCGTTAATTGAGATTGGTTTTACTTATTTAGGTAAGCCCAAAACTATTTTTGCTAAATATGAAGCTTTTAATTTTAGTGGCTCTATTAAAGATAGAATCGCTTTGCATATTTTAAATAAAGCTTATGAAAATCATCAAATAAACAGCAACACAACTATTGTTGAAGCCACAAGTGGCAACACTGGTATTGCTTTTGCAGCATTAGGTAGGGCTATTGGTTGTAAGGTTAAAATTTATATGCCAAATTGGCTAAGTCAAGAAAGATATGCTACTATCAGATTATTTGGAGCTGAAATTGTTTTAGTTTCAAAAGAAGAGGGTGGTTTTTTAGGTTCAATTGCTATGGCAAGAGAATTTGCTAAAAAAAATAATGGTTATTGCCCTGAACAGTTCACTAATCCCGAAAATGTTAATGCTCATGCTCTTTTTACTGCTCCTGAAATTATTCAACAAACTAAAAATTTAGGTATAAAATTAAATTCTTTTGTGGCAGGAGTAGGTACTGGTGGCACTATTATGGGCTTTCATCAGTATTGTAAACAAAATAATTTACATATAAATTGTCATCCTGTTGAACCAGAAAATTCACCAACCTTAACCACTGGTGGCAAAAAAATTGGCAAACATCGTATACAAGGTATTAGTGATGAATTTATTCCTGAAATCTTACATTTAAACAAGCTAAATTCAATCATTAGCATAGATGATGGAGATGCTATTTTAATGGCTCAAAAACTTAATAAAAAAGGTATTTCTGTTGGTATTTCTTCTGGTTGTAATTTTTTGGCAGCTCTAAAAACAATTATTGCCAGCAATAATGAAAATCATCAAGTTGCTACAATTTTTTGTGATTCTGCTTTAAAATATCTTTCGACCGATCTTACCAAAATAGAGCCAGTAAAAGAGCAATTTTTAAGTCCTGATATTGAAATTTCTTATTTTAAATTTCATAGATAATATGTTTTCCATTCGGCAACAACAACTCGATCTTTTAATTGTTGGTGCTGGTGGAGCTGGTCTTACTTCGGCAATTTCGGCTTTTGATAATGCAGATGGTAAAATAAATATAGCAATAGTTAGTAAAGTTTTTGCTAATCATAGCCATACCGTGGCCGCGCAAGGTGGTATTAATGCTAGTTTAGGCAATGTAACTGCCGATTGCTGGCAATGGCATTATTATGATACTATAAAGGGTTCTGCTAATTTAGCCGATACTGATGCGGTAGAAATTTTATGTTCAAAAGCTAATGAGGCAATTTTATTTTTAGAACATCAAGGAATGGTTTTTTCTCGAGATAATTCTGGCAAAATCGAGCAAAGACGATATGGCGGGCAATCTTTAAATTATGGCAAAGGTGGTTTGGCATATCGGGCTTGCTATGCCCAAGATAAAACTGGTCATTCCCTGTTGCATACTTTATTGCAACAAGTTAAGAAGCGAAATATCAATATTTTCAATGAAATTTTGGTGATTGATTTATTAATTTATCAAAATCAATGTTATGGTTGCTTGGCAATTGATTTTAACCAAGGTGAATTAATTATTTTTACTAGTAAAACCCTGATTTTGGCCACAGGTGGTTACAGCCAAATTTATCACAACAATACTTCTTCTAGTATTTGCACAGGCGATGGCACTGCTCTTGCTTTAAAAGCACAATTACAACTGCAAGATATGGAGTTTGTGCAGTTTCACCCTACAGGTCTTGCCGATTCTGGCATTTTAATTAGTGAGGCAGCACGAGGCGAGGGGGCTTATTTGTTAAACAAACACAATCAGCGGTTTATGGCAGATTATCAGCCACAAACTATGGAACTTTCTTGTCGAGATGCTATTTCTATTGCTATGGCTTGCGAAATTCAAAAAGGCAACGGCTGTTTGTCTGATACACAAGATAATACAAAAAGCGATTTTTTACATCTTGATCTTCGGCATTTAAGCAAACAAACCATCTTGCAAAAACTACCAAGTCTTGTAGAAATTGCTAGCAAATTTGGTAACATCGATGTTTTTAATAGCTCTATTCCTGTGCATCCCTCGGCTCATTACACTATGGGAGGTATTCCTTGTAATGTTTTAGGGGAAGTATTACCTCGGCTTTATGTTGTAGGTGAAGCAGCTTGTGTTTCGGTGCATGGAGCTAATCGATTAGGTTGTAATTCACTTTTAGAACTAGTGGTTTTTGGGCGAATTGTTGGTAAAGAATCTGCTAAAATAGCGATAGAAAAAATCGATTCTATCTTGCATAAAAATATTGCCAATCAAATTGCCGACCAAAAAATAAAAAGTTTACAACAGCTTTTTAATAAAAGTGGCGAAAAGCAAAATCTGTTTAGTATTAAACAACAAATCAAGCTCAATAATGAAAAAACTATTGGCATTTTTCGTGATGAAAATTTGTTGCAACAAGGCATAAAAACTAATATGTTGCTTTATTCGCAACTTAAAAACTATTCCTTAAATAATAAAAGCCTAATATGGAATAACGAGCTTACCGATTATTTTGAAACCGAAAGCCTGCTTTTAAACTCTCTGGCGGTTGCATATTCTGCCTTGCAACGAACAGAAAGTCGCGGAAGTCATTATCGTTGCGACTTTATTAATATTAACGACAATTTTTTATATCACAGTTTGGTTGGTGTTAATACTATTAATAAAGAGCTAAAATTTAATTTTGGTACTAAAAAAATTCGCTGAAATTAATTTAAAAATATTGTATTTGCTTTTTTGAAAAGGAAATGTTTAAATATTAGTATATTTTTTTATCTATCAAAAAACTTATGCTAAATAATTTTCTATTTACCTCCGAGTCTGTTTCTGCTGGTCACCCCGATAAAATCTGTGATCAAATATCTGATGCCTTACTTGATGCCTATTTAAAGTTAAATAATCAATCTCGTTTAGCTATCGAAACATTTGCCACCACTAATCAGGTAATTGTTGGTGGTGAAATTCGAGCTCCGCAAATTAATACTGCTGATTTTGAAAATATTATTCGTCAAACAGTAAAAAATATTGGTTATCAACAAAATGGTTTTCATTATCAAAATTTAAAAATTACTAATTTACTACATTCACAATCGACTGATATTGCTATGGGTGTTGATGCTACCGAAAAAAAAGAGGAAGGTGCCGGCGATCAAGGTATTATGTTTGGTTATGCCTGCAATGAAACTTCTCAATTAATGCCTGCCCCAATTTATTATGCTCATCGTATTTTGCAAAACATTATGCAGGCAGTAAAAAATAATGAGATTCCTAATTTTGGTCCAGATGCTAAAAGCCAAGTAACTTTGCAATACCTTAATAATCAGCCAGTTGAAGCAAAAATAATTTTGGTTTCTATTCAGCATCCACAAGGTTTTACAACTAAACAAATTCTTGATATTATTAAACCCTACATTGTTAAATCTTTGCCAAATGATTGGGTTACAAAAAGCACTCAATTTTTAGTAAATCCTACAGGGCAGTTTATTATTGGTGGGCCAGATGGTGATGCTGGTCTTACTGGTCGAAAAATTATTGTCGATACTTACGGTGGTTCGGCTCCCCATGGTGGCGGAGCTTTTTCTGGCAAAGATCCTACTAAAGTTGATAGATCAGCAGCTTATATGGCTCGATATTTAGCAAAAAATATTGTAAGCACCAAATTAGCCGGAAAATGCACTATTCAGCTTTCTTATGCTATTGGCATTTCAAAACCGTTATCGCTTTATGTTAATACTCACAATAGCAGTTTAAACGACGAAAAATTAGTTGATATTTTAAATAGCCTTATCGATCTTAGTCCTAAAGGAGTACGCACTTACCTAGAGCTAAATAAACCAATATATCAAAAAACTGCAGCTTATGGGCATTTTGGTCGAGATCCTGAAAGTGACGGCAGTTTTTCTTGGGAAAAAACCGATTTGGCTCCTAAAATTTTACAATTATTATAAATTTATGGTGCAAATTCTTAATCGTAAAGCGCATTTTAATTATCAAATTAGCGAAGAAATAGAGTCTGGTTTGGTTTTACTTTCTTCCGAAGTAAAATCAATCAGGCTGGGGCAGGCAAGTATCAATGAAAGTTATGTTGCCGAAACATCTGGCGAGTTATTTTTAATTAATAGCCATATTAACGATTATAAATTTGCTAGCACTTTTAATCATCAAGCTAAACGGCCTCGAAAA